>JAFVEM010000013.1 GCA_017476005.1 Selenomonadaceae bacterium
AGGGACTGTGTCCCTTTGGCCGCCGGAGGCAAAAAAGAAAGTTAAAAACTAATCACTCACCCTTGGTAAAGAGATCGTAAAGCACATTTACATCCTTGGTGGTGTAGAGTTTTTGCAGTTCGGTGTCTTCGCATTCGTCCATGGTGGTGGCGATGTTGGCGAGGATGGCTAAGTGGTCGTTGTCTTTGCCGGCGATACCTACGATGATATGCGCCACGTTGCCGCCGAAGGGTACGCCGTCGGGGTACTGCAACACCACGATGCCGGACTTATTTACCTGGTCTTTCACGGCGTTTTCCCCGTGGGGAATGGCGATGCCTTTGCCGATGTAGGTGCTGATGTCACGTTCGCGAGCGAGCATTCCTTCGATGTAAGGTTCATTGACATAGCCGCTCTTCACGAGAAGTTCGCCGGCAGCCTTGATGGCATCTTCTTTGCTGACGCTCTTGAGACCCAGTTTCACGTTTTCCTTGAGGAGTACCCCTTCTTTGACTTCTTGGGTTTCTACCTCGCCGCCCTCGGCTTCTACGCCTTCCAAACGGGACTTGATGATGTCATAGACGTTATTGTTGGTGAAGTCTTTGATCCAAATGTGTTCGGCTTGGGGGGAATCCGCCAAAGCGCGACTGGCGAGTTTTTCTTGAGACACCACGATTTGCGCCTCGCTGGGGATATTGCCGATGGCAAAGTTTTTCACGGTAATGTTCGTGTAGCCGTCGCGATGGAGCTTTTTGCGGAGAGCCGCCGCCCCTAAAGCGCTGGAACCCATACCGGCATCGCAAGCGTAGGCGATGAACTTGAGATCCTTGCCGCTGATTTGCTTTTCGCCGCCTTGACCTTTGCTTTGGGCTTTCATGGCCTGCATATTGGCTTGAGCGTTCTCTAAAGAATCTTCTTCGTCCGTGTCTTTGGACATTTTAATAAGGGTAGAAGCTACCAAGAAGGAAACAATGGTGGCCACAATAACGTCGGCGATATTGGCGAGGAAAGCGCCCTTCGGAGTCATGGCGAGGATAGCGATAATGGAACCGGGAGAGGAGGGGGCAATGAGTCCGCCGTCCAACATGTTCATGGTGAAAACACCGCTCATGCCGCCGGCGATAACCGCTAAAGCGAGCTGAGGTTTCATAAGAATGTAGGGGAAGTAAATTTCGTGGATACCGCCGAGAAAGTGAATAATCATGGCGCCGGGAGCGGAAGCCTTGGCCATACCTTTACCGACAAACCAATAAGCAAGGAGTACGCCGAGACCGGGGCCGGGGTTGGCTTCGATGAGGAAGAACATGGATTTGCCAAATTCCTCCGCCTGTTGGATGCCCAAGGGGGAGAATACACCGTGGTTAATGGCATTGTTCAGGAAGAGAATTTTCGCCGGCTCAACCAAGATGGAAACCAAGGGAAGGAGACCCATATTCACAATGCCTTCCACGCCGGAACGCAAGACATCATTGACCGATAGAACCACCGGGCCGACGCCCATGTAAGCTAAGATGGCGAGGATACCGCCTAAGATACCGGCTGAGAAGTTATTGACCAGCATTTCAAAACCGCCGGGGATGGAATCTTGAATGGCCGTGTCGAATTTTTTTATGAGCCAGCCGCCCAAAGGTCCCATAATCATAGCTCCTAAGAACATGGGAATGTCAGCGCCGGCGATGATGCCGCTGGTGGCGATGGCGCCCACTACACCGCCCCGGTGTCCATAGATCGCCGTGCCGCCGGTGAAACCAAGGAGCAGAGGAATCAGCCACTTGCTCATGGGGCCGCCTACCTGCGCCAAGTATTCATTGGGTACCCAGCCCGTCGGAATAAACAGGGCGGTCAAAAAGCCCCAAGCGATAAAGGCGCCGATGTTCGGCATGACCATGCCGCTGAGGAAGCGCCCGAACTTCTGCATAAATTCCTGAGCGCCGCCCGTCTTGTTGTCACTCATGATAATTCCCTCCATTTTGCACAGTGGAAATTTATAAATTTCGTGGCAGGAGAATGACCGCCTATGATCACTTGGTCGGCTCATCTCTGTTGTTGCGTTAAGTATAAAGCCCAAAATCTCCCTAGGCAAGCAAAAGACCTTGGGATTTGTCCCGGTCACTTTGGGTCAAAATTAAAGAGCCGCCACGAGGGCGGCTCTTTAATTATCCCAGCAATTCCTTATGCTTTGCTCTATAGAACTCGCTGAAAATCTGTTCTAGCTCACCGACCACCTGCTCGGCGGTGCCTTCATGAAGGAGTTTTATGAACCCCCAGCGTTCTAGCAAAGTGGCGGAAACACAACCGATGGTTTCTAAAATCTGAGGGGAAGCATCCTCCGGCGCTAAAAGTACCAAGGCCGTTCTGGCTTCTTCGCCGTCCTCCGGCAATATAATCGGCTTAGTCAGACGCAGAATGCCGACGAGAGGAGCAGTTAAACTTGCGCTGCGACAATGGAGCAGGAGCAAACTCTGTCTCGCTAAAAGGGTGGAGGCCTTTTTTTCGCGCTCCCAGAGTCCTCGGCCTATGGCCTCTTGGGCAGTAGTATCGGTAGTCGCCAAACGTCCCGCTTGGCGACAGACCTCGGCCACGTCATCGGCTGCGATTGTCCGGCAAAAAAATCCCGTAAGCATAGCAAGGATTGCTTGGCCGTAATCTTGCAGACGTTGCAATGCCTCCCGGAAGGGTGGGAGAGCGATGGCGGCCTCCGCCGCTTGTCGTAAGAATGATTCGTTTTGTTGCTTAATAGCCAAATCGATTCGGCGAATATCAGCCTCCTCCAAAAGAGGACTCACCACTACCACCGGCACGGTAACATTGTAAATCGGCACAGTGGAGATCACAAATTCTATGCCCTGTTGCCGGACATAAGCATCATCAACTTGCAGAGTCGAAATATGATCCACGACGCGAATGTTAGCGTAATGTCGCCGCAGACTACTGGCCAATAGCCTAGAAGTACCCATTCCCGTGGGGCAGGCCACGGCTACGGCATGTTCCACCCGGCGAAAATCCTCGCTGTCGGCCAGCGCCGCCCCTAAGTGCATGGCTATATAGGCTATTTCCGCCTCCGGCAATTTGGTTTTCAGCATTTCTTCGATTCCCACTACCGCTTCTCGGCTAATAGCCATGAGTTCCGGGTAATGCTCCTGCATCTCGGTCAAAAGTGGGTTGCGGATGGCCATCCGCATTTTCAAGCGACTCACGGAGGGGCCTAAGTGATTAACCAGCCCCGCCAATAGGTTTTTATTGCCGCTAATATCTCGCTTGGCCGCTATACTGGCGCGGCGCATAATATCATTGGCCAGGCGTACCAGATGAAAATTATCCAACACGGGAATCGTAGCTAAATTTTTCTCCCGGTATCGATTGCGAGCTCCCAACAGATGCATGGTTATATAGCCGATTTCATCGGGAGGAACCGTGATATTAAAGGCAGTAGCCATATCCGCTGCCAGCAGAGAGGCGATTTGAAATTCCGGGTGTTCGCGCAACTCGTCGAGGAAGGACGATTCCATCTTAATTTCGTCTTGCTGTCGCATCCGTTGCACCGCCAAAGATAAATGGACGATAAGCCCCACCAAAGCGTTGTCGGACAGACGATGTCCCAATTTATTATCGACCGCCAGTACCAAGGATTCCAATTGCCTTAGTACCTTTTCTTCCACCAATCCTTGAAAATGTTGGGCGACGCGAGAAACGACGCTGGAGGCCTCGTCCTGCGGTTTTTCTCGCATCAGTTGCAGCAAGTGTCCCTCTCCCATGGTTTCGTAAATATATGCCACGGTGGCTCGTCGAAAATCTTGCTCCAACCCCTCAAGGTAAATCCCCAGTCCCGGCTTCCGTATCAAGCGCAAGGAATGCGCCGTCAGCCAAGGCTCCAGCTTGTCCAGGTCATTGCTGACGGTGCCGTCGGTTACGTTCAACAGGGAAGAGAAATAAAAGAGTTTTACCGGCGCATCCCCCGGCAGGAGGCGACTCAAAATGAGGCGGCGGCGTTCTTCCGGCGTATATTTGGCCGCGATGGCGGTCTGGGCAAAAAATTTCTGCAAGCGGACAAAATCCTTGGTCTTTCCCGTAAGCCACAAGCCTGAGCCGGATTTTTTTTCCAGTCCCAAGCCGTATTCCGCCAAAAAATTTTCCACCTTCGGCAGTTCGCGCCAAACGGTTTTGGCGCTTACTTGAAGGGCGGCGGCCATCTCGCCGATTTTTAAGTGCAAGTCTTCGCTGTCGCATAAAAGCCGCGCCATCATCAACGTCCTTGCGTTATACTCCATTCGTGTACATCGCCTCCCATATTCGTTTTAAAATTTTCTTTTCATTGAGAGTTTTTAATGATACTATGACAATGCAAATCACGGCTATTGTACCAAATTGGGGATAGCGCGTCTATTTTTCCGGTTATACTGGAGAGCGTTAGACATTCCGAAGGAAGGTCTTAGGCTCTCCGTATATACCGCGGACGAGCATTATCGTTTTGGTAAATTTCATTGCTCGCGAGTATAAAATCTGCGAATGGGGGGAGTCGGTGACTGATTTACTGACAGACGGTATGCCTTTTGCTCATCTGCATGTGCATACCGAATATAGTTTATTGGACGGCGCCGGCCGTATAAAAGAACTGGTGGCCGCCGCCAAAGCGCAGGGTATGGACGCTCTCGCCATTACCGACCACGGCGTGATGTACGGAGTAATTGATTTTTACAAAGAAGCCAAAAAACAGGGCATCCACCCCGTAATCGGTTGCGAGGTCTATCTTGCCCCAGATGATCGCCGGAAAAAGACGGAGGTGGCCGGGGTACGCTACTATCATCTGATTCTCCTAGCGGAAAATCAGGTGGGCTATCGGAACTTAGTGAAGCTGGTATCCCTAGGCAATATCGAAGGTTTTTACTACAAACCGCGAGTGGATAAAGATTTGTTGCGTAAGTATCACGAGGGGTTAATCGCCCTAAGCGCTTGCGTGGCCGGCGAAATACCCCACGCTTTAATCGCCGGGGACAACGCCGGAGCTGAAAAATTAGTGGAAGAGTACATCGATATTTTTGGCCGCGACAACTTTTTCTTGGAAATCCAGCGGCATCATTTGGCCGAAGAGGATAAAGCCAACCCGGGGCTGATGGCGCTGGCCCAAAAGTATAATCTGGGACTGGTGGCCACCAACGACGCCCATTACATAAAGAGAGAGGACAGCGGCTTTCATGATGTCTTGCTCTGTATTCAAACGGGGAAAACCATTGATGAGCCGGGCAGGATGCGCTTTAACAGCGACGATTATTATTTAAAATCGCCGGCGGAAATGGCCGCTCTTTTTCCGGATGCGCCGGAAGCGCTCGCCAATACCGCGCTTATCGCCCGGCGTTGCCAAGTCGATTTTGAATTTGGTAAGCTGAAACTCCCCTATTACCCCATTCCCTCTCCCTATGCAAACGACACGGCCTATCTAAGAGCCTTGTGCGAGGAGCGAATAGGCGAGCGTTATCCGCAAGCGGATAAAACCGTGCGCGAGCGGCTTGACTACGAGCTGGATGTTATTAAACGCATGGGTTACGACAGTTATTTTCTCATCGTCTGGGACTTCATCAATTACGCCAAGGAGCAGGGGATAGCGGTAGGCCCCGGGCGCGGCTCGGCGGCGGGCAGTATCGTGGCTTACGCCCTCGGCATCACGGATATTGACCCACTGGCCTATAATCTGCTCTTTGAGCGGTTTTTAAATCCCGAGCGGGTCACCATGCCGGATATAGATGTGGACTTTTGTTATATTCGCCGGGAAGAAGTTATTGATTATGTGAAGCGGCGCTATGGCGACGACCATGTGGCGCAAATCATTACCTTTGGCACCATGGCCGCTAAGGGGGCTTTGCGCGACGTGGGACGGGTACTAAATATGTCCTACGCCGAAGTTGACCGGGTGGCCAAACTGGTGCCTAACGAACTGAAAATGACTTTAGACAAGGCGCTGAAGGAGGCTACGGAGTTTCGCCGCGCCTACGAGAGCGATGACAACATAAAGCGGCTAATAGACATGGCCAAGCAGGTGGAGGGGCTTCCTCGCCATTCTTCCACTCATGCGGCGGGGGTAGTTATCGCCAGAGACCCACTGACGGATTATTTGCCGGTGCAAATTTCCGAGGGAACCTTGGTGACGGAGTACGACAAAGACCATGTGGAAGAACTGGGACTCCTGAAAATGGATTTTTTGGGCTTAAGGACGCTGACCGTTATCAGCGATGCCCTAGCCAACATTAAGCTCTCCCGGGGGGAAACCATCGACATTACGAAAATTCCCCTTAAAGACGAACAAACGGCGAAAATGCTTCGGGAGGGGCAAACCTCGGCGGTTTTTCAGATGGAATCAGCGGGCATGACGAATCTGGTGAAGGATTTGCAGCCGGAGGGCTTTACCGACCTAATCCCCACCGTGGCTCTGTATCGCCCCGGCCCCCTAGGCAGCGGCATGGTGACGGATTTTATCCGGGGCAGGAATGGCACCAAGGAAGTTACTTACCTGCATCCTTTATTGGAGCCGATTCTTAAAGAAACTTTCGGGGTGGTGCTGTATCAAGAGCAGGTCATGCAGATAGTGCAGGTTTTGGCCGGGTTTACCTTAGGGCAGGCAGACTTATTGCGTCGCGCCATGGGCAAGAAAAAGCAGGAGATTCTGCTGGCGCAAAAGGAAAACTTTTTGCATGGCTGCCAAAAAAATGGCGTTGAGGCCAAAACGGCTGCCACCATCTTTGATTTGCTTACCCACTTCGCCGACTATGGTTTTAATAAATCCCACAGCGCCGCCTACGCCTTGGTGGCGTGGCAAACGGCCTACTTGAAGGCGCATTACCCGGCGGAATTTATGGCGGCCATGCTCACCAGTATCGTGGAAACTCAAAAATTGACGGGCTACATCGACGAATGTCACCGCATGGGCATTAAAATTTTGCCCCCGGACATAAACGCAAGCCAAGCCAATTTCAGCGTGGATGGAGCCGCCATTCGCTTTGGCCTGGGCGCGGTAAAGAACGTGGGGGAAGCGGCGGTGGAAAATATTATGGCGGTGCGGCAAAGTGACGGAGCCTTTGCCTCGCTGGCGGATTTTTGTCGCCGGGTTGACGGCCGCTTGGTCAATAAGCGCGTGGTGGAAAATCTTATTAAGTGCGGCGCCTTCGATAATTTTCAAGCGAGGCGCAGTCAAATGCTGGCCGTCTTGGACGAGGTCATGGGGGAGGCGGCCAGCTATCAGCGCGAGGCGGAAAGCGACCAAATGGGACTTTTTGCCTTGGACACCATAAGCTCGGCGACAGAGCGCCAACTGCCGGACATACCGGAAATTAGCCCCAAAGAGCGACTGACGTGGGAAAAGGAGTTCCTAGGATTTTATGTAACCGGCCATCCCTTGGATAGCTACAAGGAGAAAATGCCATTTTTTACCGTCATTAGCGCCCTCGCCGAATTTCAGGATAAGCAAAGGGCGCAGGTGGCCGGAATAGTTACGGAGGTGAAACGCATTACCACCAAAAAGGGGGACACCATGTGTTTCCTGACGGTGGAGGATTACACCGCCTCCTTAGAAGTTACGGTGTTTCCCCGAACTTTTTATGAAGCGGTGTCCTTTTTGACGGTGGATACGCCTTTGGCCATAGAGGGACGCTTGGATGTGGCCGAGGACGGCGTGAAACTCTTGGCGGAAAAAATCGGGTTGCTTGCCGCATACGCGCCTAATTATTATGTCACCATCAAGCCGGAACTGGCCAAAGCCGCCGTCTATGACAGTATGCGCGAGGTTTTCGCGCGTCATCACGGAGACTCTCCTTTGTATTTACGCATTAAAGGAGATTGGAAAAAATCCCAGCCGGAGTATTGGTTGGACGGCTCGCCAAATTCCGTGACGGAACTGGAAAAAATTCTCGGTAGCGGCGCGGTGACGCTCAAATGATTGCAATAAGACCTGTTTGTCGGTTTGTCGATTTGATTGTAAAAAAGAGACGGCGGTGATAGAATGTGGGCGGTTTTCCGAGCAGCTACCGTTATATGCGCCTGTATAATCGGCTTACTGCTTAGCATAAGCGGACAGAAGGCGCTGGCCGAGGAAATTCCCTACTCCGCCCAGCCGGTGATTATATCCCCCGATGATAAACTGCCGGAACTGACGGCGCGTTCGGCCATTCTCATGGATGCGGCTACCGGTCAAATCATTTACGCCCGGGATGCCAAGTCTCGTCGTTACCCTGCCAGCACCACCAAAATGATGACCCTGATTGTAGCCTTGGAAAAGGGAAACGTGGAGGATTATGTGACGGTGAGTCGCCGCGCCGCCGGCCTTGAAGGCTCTACCCTGTGGTTGGAGCCGGGCGACCGGATGCGCTTAGGGGATCTCTTGTACGGCATCATGATGATGTCCGGCAACGATGCCACCGTAGCCATAGCCGAACACATTGCCGGCAGCGAAAAAGCATTTGTGGCGCTGATGAACGAGAAGGCCGCCGCCATAGGCGCCAATAATACCCACTTTGTCAATCCTCACGGTCTGCCGCATGAGGCGCATTACACCACGGCTTACGATTTGGCGCAAATCGCCGCCTACGGTTATCAAAATCCCTTGTTTGCGGAGATTGTGGGCAAGCGAGAGCAATATTTTGCGTGGATAAAAGACCCGGCGCATAAATGGCGCAACGAAAATCAAATGCTGTGGCTCTATGAGGGAGTGAACGGCGTAAAAACCGGCTACACAGACCTAGCCGGGAGGTGTCTGGTGACCGGAGCGAAACAAAAGGGCGTTCAACTCATCGCCGTGGTCTTGGACGCTACCTATATGTGGAACGACTCCATCGCCCTGTTGGATTACGGCTTTTCTAAGGTAAAACTCAAGGAATTTGTCGCCCGGGGCAAAGACATGGGTAAGGTTCCCGTTCGCTTCGGTCGGCAAATCAGCGTCCCCGTTAAAGCGGAGCAGGGCATTGCCCTGCCCGTGATTAAAGGGGAGGAGGAAAAGCTGCGGCAAGTGACGGAGCTACCGCCGTCGGTGGAAGCTCCTATTCAAGTAGGCGATACGCTGGGCGCGATTAAAGTTTTTTGCCAAGATCGGGAAGTAGCTCGCGCCGATTTGGTGGCTACTCAATCCGTGGAACGCCAAAGTTTTTTTTGGACTTTGTGGGAATGGATACGGGGTTTATTGTTGCATTAAAATTTCCAAAGGGCTTCGCCCTCTGGACTACCAGCAGGGACTTCAAGCCCCAGTCATTTATATAAAGCGAGGCAATATGGCGGAAGAGAGATTGCAAAAGATACTAAGTAAGGCCGGGGTGGCCTCCAGACGCACCGCCGAGGCAATGATTTTAGCCGGTAGGGTGACGGTAAACGGGGAAAAGATTTTGACCTTGGGACAAAAATTTGATGGGATTACCTGCAAAATTGCCGTAGATGGTCGCCCCATTTCGGCGCCGGAAAAACATATTTACGTTTTGCTGAACAAGCCCAAAGGCTATGTTTCCACTGTCAAGGACGAACGAGG
Organism: Selenomonadaceae bacterium; assembly: GCA_017476005.1. Classification (GTDB taxonomy): domain Bacteria; phylum Bacillota; class Negativicutes; order Selenomonadales; family Selenomonadaceae; genus RGIG5097. Next base: position 9,479 of record JAFVEM010000013.1, read on the forward strand.
GCGGCCTACGGTTTTGGATTTGGTCAAAGATATTGCCGCTAGGATTTATCCCGTGGGGCGGCTGGATCGCAATACAGAGGGACTTATTTTAATGACTAATGACGGTGCACTCATGAACGCCCTGCTTCATCCTAAATACGCCACGGAAAAAAAATATGTGGCTAAAGTGAGCGGCGATGTCAGGGAAGAACGGCTGGATAAACTACGCATCGGGGTTAGCCTAGAGGATGGCATCACCACTCCGGCCAAAGTACGGGTGTTGGAACGCGAGGCCGAAGAGGCGCGCGTGGAAATAATCTTGCGCGAGGGGCGCAATCGTCAAGTGCGGCGTATGTTTGCCGCCATTGGGTGCGACGTGGTAAGTTTGAAACGCGTGGAATTTGCCGGTCTGAACTTGCAAGGGGTAAAACGGGGGCAGTATCGACTGCTTACCAAGGAGGAAGTGGCGTATTTGTATCGCCTGACGGGGACGAGAGCATGAAGCGGCTTATCGTGGTAGGTGGCGGTCCCGCCGGGATGATGGCGGCCATTAACGGCGCGGAAAACGGCGCCGCTGTTACTTTATTGGAAAAAATGCCCCAGCTGGGCAAAAAACTCTTGCTTACCGGCAAGGGACGTTGTAATTTTACCAACGTAGCCGAGGTGCCGGAAATTATCAAGCAGTTCCCGGCGAGCGGCGCTTTTCTCTACAGCTCCCTTCGTGCCCTTGACAATAAGGCTCTCATGGCTTTTATGGGCGAGCTTGGCGTCGCGGCCAAAGTGGAGCGAGGGGGGCGAGTGTTTCCCGAAAGCGACCGCGCCGCCGACGTTTTAGCCGCCTTGCAAAAGCGTCTTAAACAAGTCGGGGTGCAGGTGAGGCTAAACTCCCCGGCGCAAGCAATTTTTAGCGAGAACGGCCGCGCCGCCGGAGTGAAACTGGCTACCGGCGAGATGTGCCGAGCCGATGTGGTTATCCTAGCAACGGGGGGCGCGTCCTACCCCGGTACCGGCTCCACCGGCGACGGTTACGCTATGGCGGCGAAGGTGGGGCATAGCCTTGTCCCAATTTTTCCCTCGTTAGTTCCTTTGGAAACGGAAGAAACTTGGGTCAAAGGGGCGCAGGGGCTTTCGTTGCGCAATGTTCGCCTCACCCTTTTGGCAGACGGCAAAAAAGTACAAGACCTGTTTGGGGAAATGCTCTTCACCCATTTTGGGGTGTCCGGCCCCATCGTTTTGTCACTGAGCCGCAAGGCCGCCCAGTTTCTCTTAGACGGTAGCATGGTAGAACTTGGCATCAATTTGAAACCGGCGCTTACCCCGGAACAACTTGAAGCTCGCGTCCTGCGAGATTTTCACAAGTTCTCGCGCCAACAATTAAAAAACGCGTTAGGGGAATTGCTACCGCAAAAGCTCATTGCGCCGGTGTTAGACCAAGCCTTTTTAACGCCGGACAAACCGGTGCATTCCGTGACCCAAGCCGAACGCCGTCGCTTGATCGAAACTTTGCGCGGCCTTATCCTCACCGTTACCAAGACGCGGCCTTTAGCCGAAGCCATTGTCACCGCCGGAGGCGTAAACCTCAAGGAAATCAATCCCAAAACCATGGAATCAAAAATCCTTCCCGGTCTTTATTTTGCCGGGGAGATTATGGACATTGATGCCTTTACCGGCGGCTACAACCTCCAAGCCGCTTTTTCTACGGGCGCGGCGGCGGGACGTTGGAGCGCGGTATGATGCCTATAAAATTGGGGCTTTGCCCCAAACCCCACCAGAGGGTTCTACCCTCTGGACTTCCGGCAGGGACTTCGCCCCTGCACCCCATAATAGATTTTTAGTTTATTAGGAGAGACACCTTTTATGAAGAAAATACGGGCGCAAACATCGGGTCTTACGGGGGAAATTATGGTTCCCGGGGACAAATCTATTTCCCATCGCAGCGTGATGCTCTCAGGACTAGCGGACACGCCGGTGTATATAAGAAATTTTTTGCGCGGCGCCGATTGCCTATCCACCATTGACTGTATGCGCGCCATGGGCGTAACGGTGGAAGAAATAGGCGAAACGGAACTAAAAGTAACGGGTAGGGGGCTTTACGGGCTTCGGGCTCCGTCAAGAGTGTTAGATGCCGGCAATTCCGGAACTACCCTGCGCCTTTTGTTGGGTCTTACGGCGGCGCAACCTTTTTCCGTCACCTTTACCGGGGATAAATCCCTGCAAAAACGCCCCATGGGCAGAGTCTTAAAACCTCTTACGGCCATGGGGGCAAGTTTTAGCAGTCAAGAAGGTCGCCTCCCTATTACCGTGCAGGGACAGACCGAACCTTTGCAAAGCATTTATTACGAAATGCCCGTGGCCAGCGCCCAAGTAAAATCCGCCATTCTGTTGGCCGGATTGTATGCTTCCGGCGATACGGTGGTAACGGAGCCTTACCCCTCCCGGGATCATACGGAAAGAATGCTCGCCGCCTTTGGGGTACCCATCATGCGACACCATAATGCGGTAAAAGTAAGACCCATCGGCGAACTCATGGCGCCGGAAGACATAACCGTACCGGGAGATATAAGCTCGGCGGCATATTGGCTGGTGGCCGGTTCCCTCATTTACGGCAGCAATATTCTCTTGAAAAATGTTGGCGTAAATCCTACCCGTAGCGGCATTTTAGACGTATTGAAACATATGGGAGCCAATATCGACATCTTAAACCGTCACACGGAAAGCGGCGAAGAGGTAGCGGATATTCGCGTGCGTCGCGCTAGACTTAAAGGTACTACCTTCGGCGCCGGGATTATGCCTCGCCTCATCGACGAAGTGCCGATTATCGCCGTGGCCGCCGTTTTCGCTCATGGCGACACCATCATCGAAGGCGCCGGGGAACTGAGAGTCAAGGAAACGGACAGGCTTGTTGCTATTAAAAACGAATTTAACAAGCTCTCCCCCGGTTCGGTGGAGCTAAAAGGGGATGGTCTTGTGATTCATGGCGGCTTGCCCCTCCAAAGAGCCGAGTGCGCCACCTACGACGATCACCGTATGGCCATGGCGTTGTCGATTTTTGGCGCCGCTGGGGACGGCGTTTACTTAGACCGTCCTGACTGCGTGGATATATCTTATCCGGCTTTTTACGAAACGCTGAAGAGATTGGGGCGATGAAGTTGAAAAAAGTAGTGGTGGCTATAGACGGCCCGGCCGGCGCCGGGAAAAGTACGGTGGCGCAGCTGGCGGCCAAAACTTTGGGCTACACCTATATTGATACCGGCGCCATGTATAGAGCCGTAGCATGGCGAGTTTTGCAGGAGAACCAGCCGGTGACGGAGGAGCTAATCTTGCGCCTCTTGCCGGACATGGATATTCGCTTGTCTTACACGGAGGGCAAAACCCGGGTATTTGTGGACGGCGAGGAGATTACCGGCCAGATTCGCACGCCGCGAGTTAGCAGTGTGGCCTCGCAGGTAGCGGGGCTGGCGCCGGTACGGGAAAAATTGGTGGCGCTACAGAGGGAGATGGGGCGGAAAGAGTCCGTCCTCATGGACGGCCGCGATATTGGCACTCATGTGTTTCCCGAGGCGGAGGTGAAAATTTTTTTGACCGCCTCCTTGGAAGAACGAGCGAAACGACGCTATCTGGAACTTCGCGCCAAGGGCTTAGAGATGGGCATGGAGGAAATCAAAATGGAAATTGCCGCCCGGGATAAGGCCGACAGCGAGCGAGCTGTTTCCCCTTTGGTACAAGCCAAGGATGCACTACTCCTTGACACCACCGGCCTCAGCATTGACGAGGTAGTAGCTCGTATCGTGAGTCTGTGCGGTAGGTGATAAGATGTTTTATGCTATACTCAGAGTTTTATTCTGTCTGTATTTTAAGCTCTTCTTTCGCGCCGAAATTATTGGCCGAGAAAATATGCCCCGAGAAGGAGCCGTCATTTTAGCGGCCAACCACATGAGTAACTGGGATCCTCCCTTTTTGGCCTGTTTTCTTTTTCGCCCGGTGAGCTATATGGCCAAGGTGGAACTGTTTAAGAATCCTATATTCGGCGCGGCCATTACCAAATGTCACGCCTTTCCCGTGAAACGCGGCGGCGCCGACAAAAGCGCCATTAAAACGGCGGTGAACGTCTTAAAAGAGGGACGTTGCCTAGGCCTTTTTCCCGAAGGCACCAGAAGCCGGGACGGTCATCTGAAAAAAGCAGAGGCCGGGGTGGGGCTTATCGCGGCGCTCACCAAAGCCCCCGTAGTGCCGGCGGCTATTTTGGGAACGGAGCGCATGTTTAAGGCCGGCAGTTTTTTCCCCAAGCTGAAACTTATCTACGGCTCGCCCTTGCGTTTTGAGGGCAATCAGAAAAACAAAGAGGAGCTGGCGCAATTCTCCCAGCGGGTAATGGACGAAATCGCCGCCATGAAAAAAAATTTTTCCTGATACCGCGCAATCGCCAATTATTTTGTTTGCTTGCCTAATCGTTTTATGATACAATACCGAGGATTGTGTTGACGTAAGAAGCGCAGTAATTCGGCGTGGGTTTCTAGGATCTATGTTTTGTTTGATACGCCGCAGGGTGCGGCAATGGTGGTGGTGTGAATCTATGGAAGTCATTTTGGCGGAGTATCTGGGCTTTTGTTACGGCGTCAAGCGCGCCATACAAACCGCCCGTGATAATGCTACCGCCGCAGGGGGAGCTTCTACTCTTGGGCCGATCATCCATAATCCTCAGATGGTGGAACGCTTGCAATCTGAGGGGATAGGGACGATAAATTCCCTAGGGGATATGAAGGCAGGTACGGTAATCATCCGTTCTCACGGGGTTGGTCCCACTGTTTATGCCGAGGCAGAAGAAAGGGGGCTTAACCTAGTGGATGCTACCTGTCCCCATGTGAAGAAAGCTCAAATGTCCGCCAAGGAATTGGCCGAGGATGGCTACCGGGTGGTCATTGTGGGGGAAAGGAATCATCCCGAGGTAAAGAGTATTGTGGAATGGGCCGACGGCGACGCCGTTATTGTGGAATCCGTGGCCGAGGCTCAAAAATTGCAACCCGTGGAAAAATTGGGCATAGTTTCGCAGACCACTTTTTCCGGCAGTAAATTTAAGGAAATTGTAGCCGAGCTGCTGGAGCTGTCACGGGATGTGCGGATTTTACGCACTATCTGCACGGCCACCGACCAGCGACAAGCGGCGGCGGCACACCTCGCCGGTCAGGTGGATATGATGTTGGTCATCGGCGGCAAGAACAGCGCGAACACCACGCGGCTGGCGCAACTTTGCACTGCCCGTTGCCCGACATACCACATCGAAACGGCCGAAGAATTGCAGCCCCAGTGGTTTCAAAACGTCAACAGAATCGGTATTACAGCCGGCGCATCTACGCCGGACTGGATTATCAGGGAGGTATGCACACAGTGTCAGAGGATATGAAAACCCTATTGGAAGAAAACGAAAGCTCCTTTCAGGACATCAGGGAGCATGAAGTGGTAAAGGGCAAGGTCGTTTTGGTAAACGACAATGAAGCCTTTATCGATATTGGTTACAAGCAGGAGATTCCCGTCCCCAAGAAGGAACTAGCCTACCCCGAGCCGGCTTCCGCCAACGACGTGGTTAAGGTGGGGGACGAAATCGACGTTTATATTCAGTCCCTAGGCGGCGAAAACGGCGGCGTACTCTCGAAAGTTAAGGCCGACCGTATGGTAGCTTGGACTGAGATGGAGGGGGTAAAAGAGCGCGGCGAAACTGTACAGGCCGAGATCACCCAAGTGGTGAAAGGCGGTCTTGTCACCTCCGTAGATGGCCTCCGGGGCTTTATCCCTGCATCCCAGATGGAACTTCACTTTGTCAAGGATCTCTCCGTGTATGTGGGGCAGACGGTGGAAGTTATTCCCATCGAAATCGACATTCGCAAACAGCGTTTGGTTCTTTCGCGTCGTCAGCTTTTGGAAGCGGAAAGAGAAAAGAAGCAGGAAGAGATTTTTGCCACTTTGGAACCCGGCTCCACCATTCGCGGCACGGTAAAACGCTTGGTGGATTACGGCGCCTTCATCGACGTGGGCGGCGTAGATGGCCTCGCGCATATCTCCGATATTTCTTGGGATCGGGTCAAGCATCCTTCCGACGTGCTGGAAGTGGGGCAGGAGCTGGATGTCTATGTGAAAAACGTAGATCCGGAGACCAAGCGCATTTCCCTCTCCGTCAAGGATACCATGCGTGATCCGTGGCTGGATAGAGCCGAGCGTTATGCCGAAGGCGATCACATCGAGGGCAAGATTATTAAGCTGACGGATTTCGGCGCTTTCATGGAGATTGAGCCGGGCTTTGACGGTCTTATCCCCATGGGCGAACTTTGCGAGAAACGCATTGAGCGCGCCGACGAGGCCGTGCATGTGGGCGATATTGTACGCGTGAAGGTACTGCGCATTGACATGAAGCGCAAGCGCATTTCCCTCTCCATTACGAGAGCCAAACGGGACGGTGATGCGGTTGACGTGAAGCGTTACGGCGAAGAGTCTGCGAATGAAGCGGTGCCGGAAGCTCAGGAGGCTCAGGGCGAGTAAGACACAAGATATTTTTTACCATAGCAAGAGGGGCTGTGTGGGAAAACCACACAGCCTCTTTTTGAAACTTAATTTTCATTTTCCTCCGGAAGCAAATACATGGTGGGGTCAAAGTGAATCTCATGGATAAAATGGTGGAGCTCGTTGCCGTTAATGACCATTTCCACGGCTTTTGGCCCGTCGCTGGTCAAGTCTAAGACCACCGGCTCCTCTAAAATGTTCCGCTCCTTGTCGGCAAAAATACAAACAATAGGGGTCTGGGTGTGGCCGAAATGGGACTCCCGGACAATGCCGAAGCCATAAACCGTTTTCAGGATAGTTCCCACGGGATAAAGAGCTACATTGTCAAAGAATAGGGTCATGAGTTTGGGATCGAATTGGCTTTGGGAAACTCTGGTCATAATGTTATGGGCTAGGGAAGGGGTGTAGGCCTTTTTGTAAGGGCGCTCGCTGGTCAAAGCGTCGTACACGTCGGCAATGGCCACAATCCGGGCGAAACGATGTATTTGGTCGCCTTGCAAATGATAGGGATAGCCGGTGCCGTCCATGTGTTCATGGTGTTGGCTGGCGATGGCGGCGAGTATGCCGGGGGAAGGGAGCAGATGTTCCATGCTGTGAATGCGTTTGGCGCCGTTAATGGGATGCTCTCGAATGGTGGCAAATTCGTCTTGATCTAGGCTGGTTGTTTTATTAAGAATATTCAGCGGTGTGCTGACTTTCCCCAAATCATGCAGGAGAGCACCCAGCGTCAGTAAAAACAGGTCGTCTTTGCTGAAATGGCAGAGGTTTCCTACCATGGCGGACAAAATGGCCACATTGACACTGTGGGCAAAGGTATAAGCGTCATGCAGACGAATATCGGTAAGCTGCACCAAATTTTCTCGGCGTTGGATAACGTCGAAAATTATTTTGTCCGCCACATCCTCCATGGCGGAGGCATCCAGTCGCCCCGTTTCCTCCACGCTTTGAAAAGCGTCAAACACTTTTTCGATGGCCGTGACCCGAGTTTTTTCCTGCACGATGTCTTCGGGGGGAGGTAAATTGATGCTGGGGTCGGAGGAAGTGACCGTGACGGTGGGAATGCCAATTTTTTTGAGCTGGCGGATATATTGCATGGTGATGCGCTGGCCTTTGACTAAGTAGCTGGCGCCGCGCTTATTGTATATGCTTTGCGATACGATCATGCCGGTTTTTAATTTTTTCACTGGTATCCGTATCATGCAAAAGCCTCCTTTGTGATTAGCTAGTACATTTAATATTTGGGGCAACGCCCAATAAAAAACTACCCCTGTAGCAACATTTCCTTTAACTTGCGGTATTTGCGAGTATAGTAGGAGCCGTTCTGCGCCTCCCGATGGTCGAAACCGTAGGCGCGGCGGCTGACGGCGAGAATGGGTGGGGCCTGGATGCGCTTGGCCACCGCTAGGCCGGAGAAAAGATTCCACCAACGCTCCAAATCGGCGATAAAATCTTTGGGGGTGGCAAAATATTTCTCCACCGTTCCCCGTTCGCAACCCAAGCGTTCCTCTAAGACCCCGTCGATGTACCATTCCAAAATATCTTGGGGAGAGGCCTTCTGCCAGTGTTCCACGAAGGCGCGGAAAAGGTAATCGTGATAGGGATAGCGGAGTGGGTCGCCCTTGCCTTCATCGACGTTTTGTTCAGCGGAAAGCTCCGCGCTGGGGACAATATCGATTATGCCTTGGGGGATAATTTCTCGGCCATAGATGACTTCGTTCAGGTAGCGCGCCAGTTCATAAACCTGATGTTTCCAAAGGTCGGCCAGCGCTGCGAGGAACCCGGCTTGGTCGCCGTACAAGGTGGAATAGCCTACGGTGGTTTCCGCCTTGTTGGCGTTGCAGGTAAAACCGGCGCCAAAGGCTGAGGCCACTGCCGCTAAGACTCTGGCGCTACGGTCGCGCGCCTGTATGTTTTCTTTGGCGAGAGGCGATAGCGTAAGTTTTCCGGTCTTATGACGACGCAAATCCTCCATGGGGGTGCCTTCTATCTGCTCTATGGTGTGCTGAACGCTTTCTTCGATAGGAATAACCATGTAGTGACAGCCAAGATTTTCGGCGAGCTTGCGCGAAAGATTTTTGGTGGTGTCGGAGTTAAACTGGCTGGGCATATTGACAAGAAGCAGGTTTTTGGAGCCTAACACCCGATTGTACAGCGCCGCCGCCACGGCAGAATCTATGCCGCCGGAAATACCAATGACCACCCGGGGCATGTTGATGTTTTGCAAAAAATGATGCACTCCGTAGGCCAGCGCCCGATAAATGTGAGCTATCTCCGGCTCCTCCGGGATGGCGACGGGGGGGAGCTGGCTTAAATGCCCCAGATTCACCATGGAAAGTTCTTCTTGGTACTCCGGGCAACAGGCGGCAATGGCGCCTTCGGCGCTATAGACGGTGCTGCTGCCGTCGAAGGTGTAAATAGTCTTGCCGTTGTTTTGCAAACCGATGTTGTTGACGTAAAAGAGGGGAGCGTGAGCCTCTTGGGCTTGTTTGCCAAAGACCCGATGACGCTTGTCATTTTTGCCCAGAGTGTAGGGCGACGAGGAGATGTTGACAAAAAAATCTATGCGGCGATGCCGTTTCAAAAGTTCCAAAGGGGTAAGCTCGTAATCGTCGCTCCAGCCGTCTTCGCAAAGGAGACAGCCCACGTTATAACGTCTATCGCCGAACTTTAAGGTAATAGGGGAAATCAGGCGATCAGGGGTAGTCCCCAGCTCTCTGGCCAATTTTTGCAAACTGAAAAAATGGCGCGTATCGTCAAACTCCCGGTAGTTTGGCATCAAGGTTTTAATGACAAAGGGATAGGGCATATTGTCCGGTTGGATAAGTTTACCTCGCTGAGCGGCAAAAAAGGCGTTGTATTTCCTAACGCGTCCGTCGTTGTTCTTTTTTTCCCAATCAACGGCGATGTTACCGAAGAGGACGGTTATATCTTTAGAGGCGGCGATTATTTCTTCGCCGTAGGCTACGCAGTCTTTTAAGAAGGCTGCCTCCTCCCAAGTGTCTCCCAGAAAATAGCCGGGAATGGCCATTTCGGGAAAGATGATAATATCGGCTTGTTGGCTCACGGCATCGCTAATCATGTCCTGCATTTTGGCCGTGTTTTTATCCGGATGACCGGGAATGACCTCCATCTGCGCCAAAGCTATTTTCAGCAAGCTAAACACCTCTTTACACATACCAGCTTATTCACCATCGCCGTCCTCCCCGTCCCAAAGTTCTTCGTCCGCCATGATCGCCGACAGAGCGGCGAGTAGCCACAGAAGCATGGAGGATGGAATATTAAACAATAAATCGTCGGTGATACCGTTTAAGGCCACGGAGATAAAGGCAAGACCAATACCCAACACGAAACCGGCGCGGAGCCTGTCGTCGCTGAACTGCCTGAGAGCTTCCCGGAACGGTACGGGAGGAGGTGGGGGAGGAGGCGGATTTTCCTCGGTAACAGGTGGGGGCGCGGCCTCTGGCTCTTCCTCCGCTTTTAGCTCCACCTTCAATTTGCCTATTTCTTTTTTCCAAGCCGCCATTTCGATTATGGGGGCATTTTTTTTCGGAGGAGTGGTAGCCGAGGGCATGGCTGGTGGCGGCGGATTTAGGGAAGGAGTCGGTTCCTTTTCCGGCGCCGTTACGCTTGCTGTTTTGCGTGGTAGGGGCGGCGCTAATTTTAAGGCCGGGAAAACGACGATGTTATTCGGCGCAGACTTAGCGGCAGGTTCTGCCGCTTCTTTTGGTTGGTTTTCGGGCTTTTCGCCCGGTTCAGCCACTTCCTCCGGCTCGTCCTTAGCTTCCGTGTCAGGTTCAGCTGTTTTCTCCGGCTCGGCCTCCGTTTCCTCGCCAAGTTCAGCCGTTTCTTCCGAACCGTCCTTCGTTTCTTCGCCAGATTCAGCCGCTTCCTCCGGCTCGTCCTTCGTTTCCTCGCCAAGTTCAGCCGCTTCCTTCGGCTCCTCCTTAGCTTCTGTGTCAGGTTCAGCCGTTCCTTCCGGCACGTCCTCCGTGTCCTCGTCGGGTTCAGCTGTTTCTTCCGGCTCGGCCTTCGGTTCTGCGTCAGATTCAGTCGTTTCCTCCGGCTCGTCCCCCGTGTCCTTGTCGGGTTCTGTCGTTCCCTCTGGCTCGTCTTTCGGTTCCGTGTCAGATTCAGCCGCTTCCTCTGGCTCGTCTTTCGGTTCTATGTCAGGTTCAGTTGTTTCTTCCGGCTCGTCCTTTGTCTCTGAGGCAGAATCTGCCGTTGCCTCTTGTTTGCGTTTTGCCAGCTCGGAAGGTAGCAATGTCTCGTCTTCCTTCTGTTGCAAGATGCGTTCGGCTAAAGTGAGATGTTCCGTTTCGGGTACTGCCTCGTTAGTTGCCTCATCGGTTGTCGTCGCCGACTTTGCGTCCGCTTGCTCGCCAGCCGTAGCCTCTGTCTCCATCGGCTCTTCCGGGGCGGCAGGTTCTTTAGTATTCTCTTCTTTTTCGGTGGCTACAGGCTCCGCTTGTTCTTCTTCAGTCTGTTCCGCCTGTTCTTTTGCGTCTGATGCACTTTCTTTGGCCGCTTCGTCGCTTTCCTTGTTTTCTCCTGTCCCGATCGCCGCAGACTTATCGTCAGTGGGCGTAGTAGGCTCCGCGATTTGTTCTTCTGTTGGTGTTGCCGGTGTCGGCGCTTTTGTCGCCTCTGCCGCCGGTTTTTTTGTCTGTGGGGAAAGCGTCGCAGGTGCCGTCGCCTCCGGCGCCTTATATTCCTCCAGTTCGATGGTTATGGGCGGTTCCTTTTCCTGCGCGACCTTTTCCATGAACGCTTCCCATTTGGCCGCTATATAAGTCACGGCTTGTTCTCGCCGGGAAATTTTAATTGGCTCAGGCTCCGTAAAAATTTTGGCTCTTAGCGCCATCAGCATGGTGCCGAAAAAATACCAACAGAAGGCCAAAGCCCCCACTAACCCAATTTCCGCCGCATAATTGAGGTACATATTATGGGCGTGGACGATTAGTATATCGGCGCCCTGCAAATAAAAATCGTACTCAGGATATACCAGCCAAAAAGCCCCCCACCCGATGCCCAAGAAAGGATGATCCTGTATCATGGCCAAGGTACTTTCCCAAAAGGCCAGCCGCATCTCCGAGGAAGTATCCACCTTGGTGAACACCGACAACAGCCTTTCGGCCAAAGTGGCATCCACGAGCAACAAGCCGCAACCAACGGCGAGGCACCCTAGAAAAATACGCCAATCCTTTACCATGCCATAGCCCAGCAGAATTATAGCGAGCGTCAAACAAGCCCCTCTGGCGTAGGTCAAGGCCAGACACGCCGCCGCCAGCGCCATAAAAACGCTAAGTACTATGCGCTGGGGTTTGTTGGCGCTTTTGGCAAAAAATCCCAAGGCCACACAGATAACGGCATCCAGGTAGCCGGCTAAAATGTTGGGATTTTCCCAAGTGGAAAACACGCGGTTTTTCAGCTCCGGAAAGGCATCCCCATCTACCCAACGCATGGCGGTGGTGTCGATGCCGAAGATGAACTGGGAAAAGCCGTAGAGAATAACCAGCGCCGCCGACAGCGTCAAAGCCATGAGAATGCCCTTTACTTCGCGCATCCCCGTGACGTTTTGCCCGATAAAAAGATAAGTCAGTAGATATACCCCCACCAGATTGTAGTAATTGTAGAAACTAAAGCCCGGATCCGGCGACACCACAATGGAAAGGGCGCTTACGAAAACAAAAACCGCCACAGGGACATCAAAGGGCAGGTGGCGAAACTCGCTGTCATGCACCATACGAAATTTAAGGAAAGTCAAGATAGCGCCGATAATTAGTGCGATAGTGGCCGCTTCCGGCGACAGCGCCAGAAAAAAAGCTTCCGCCAGCATGGCTCGGTAAATCCATTTGCCAAACCAATCTTTACGTCGCTTCTGACGAAATCTTTCGATGCTCATGCTTTTTTCCTTTCCCTTTTAGCGTTGACGCTGAAAAAGTTCCTTTAAGCTGATTTCTAAATCGTCATACAGACTGAGTTTCAGGCTCAGCTTTTGCGCGGCTCTTTGCTTCTCGGTAAGTTCTGCCCAATCTTCGTCATCGTAGTTATGGTATATGCCCTTCAGTCTATACTTTCCGTTTTCCAAGAGATGAACAAAGACATTTTTCGCCATGGGATCGATGAGCCAGTACTCTCTCACGCCGTATTTTTCATAAATGTCCTTTTTCACGGTAAAATCTCGATACTGGGTAGAGGGAGATAGTATTTCGGCGACAAAATCCGGCGCTCCCTGGATGTGACTTCTTTTTACCTTATTTTGGTCGCATACCACTAAAATGTCGGGTTGTAGCCAATTTTTGTCATCAAAAACTACCTTGGCTTCTGCAAACACTTCGCATTTTTTTCCGACAAGGTAGTTGCCGATTTTTCTGGCGAGATACCCCTGTATCCGCAAATGAGGTATGGCGGCGGCCGCCAACATAACCGTTTCGCCGTTGATCAGCTCGTAAGTTTCTTCGTCATAATCCTCTTCGCGAACCGCTAATGCCGCGCTACTCATTAAAATCACTCATTCCTTTTAATCAAAATTTTAGGTGTTTCCCCTTGTCAAAAGGGGTATAATAACAAGATAATACTTATAGCCTATGCTGTTGGGAGGATAATAAAATGTTACAAAAAAATGCTTTTTGGCTTCGCCGGGTACTAATGACACTCCTCGTTTGCCTTGCCTTTGCCGGTACGGCCTACGCGGCGGAGGTAACGGCCACCGGCCAAGGCTCCACCGAGCGCAACGCATTGCACGACGCCATGCGTAGTGCAATTGAAAAGTCGATCGGCACCTATATCGACAGCCGCACCTACACGGAAAATTATCAGGTGCTAAACGACCGTATTTACGCCCAGACCGAAGGTTACATTCAAAATTACATTGTGTTGAAATCCGGGCAAAAACCCGGCGGCTTTTGGGAAGTCACCATCAAGGCCGAGGTGAAGGAACAGGCGCTGCGGACGGATCTTATGACCTATGTGCAAAAGCGCGCCGTTATCGGCGCCAATATGCAAGACCCACGTATCGGCGTTATGGCTACGGACAGCGAAGGCAATACGGATTTGGCCTTTGAAAATGCGCTTATCTCAGGATTGCAAGGGCAGGGTTTCACGCGGCTCATCGATTTAAAGCAGATCGGCGCCTCGGTGAAAAAACGGCTGGCCGCCGCCGATGCCGCCGGTGACGCGAGTCTGCGTACCATGCTGCAAAATCAATTTCATGTGGATTACCTCGTCACCGCGCAGGTAGATGAGGAGAGCAAAGGCATCATCCCCAAGGACAACGCCGGTCTTGACCCCAACGTCATCAACGCCTTGGAAATTTTGATACCGGAAGTTGGCAATATGCAACAAGCCAGCATCTCCGCCTCGGTACGCATGATGAACGTCAACACCGGCGAGATAATTTACGCCGGTTCCGCCTCGGAGAAGGCCAAAGGGAAAAACGGCGCCGCGCAAGCCAAGGCGACTATCACCGGCAAAATCATGAAGGAACTTTCTAAGGCGGCGCTGAAAAAGGCGGCGAACCCCGAACAACACATAACCATCCTAGTCACCGGCAGCGCCCTAGGCTCCATGAGTCAAGCCTATCAGCGCTTGTCGGCTGTCCCCGGAGTAAGCCATGTATTCACGCGTAGCCAATCCGGCGGCAATATGCAAATCGACGTGGATTACTTGGGGACTGCCTACGATTTGGCCGCCGAACTGGAGAGAAGTGGGATTGCCATTAAGGAAATGAACTCCGAATACATCAAGCTCTAAAATCAGGCTTTAAAGTGCTTTACCAAGTCATTCAGCTCTAAGGGTTTGCTGTACAAGTAGCCTTGGAAAATGTCGCAACCCAGTTCTTGCAGTTTATTGCGTTGGGGAACGTTATCTACATATTCCGCTACCGATACCATGTTCATTTGTTCGCTGAGAGATGTCAGCGAGGCTATTATTTGCTGGGCGCGCTCATCCTCCAAAGCGCTGCGAGTGATGCTGCCGTCCAGCTTTACTACGTCGAATATTCCCCATTGGAGATAGCGGATGGAGGTATGCCCCATGCCGAAATCGTCAATTACGAGCTTATGCCCCTTTTCCTTGAGCCGTTCCAGCCGATCCATGGTTTCCACCGACAGGGTAATGGCATCCTGCTCGGTGACTTCTATCCAGATACGCTTTTCTGCGATGCCGGCCTGAAGCAAAGCGGCGGCAATGATGTATTCCAGCTCGTCGTCTTCTAGGGCATCGCCGGTAATGTTGACAGAAATCTTAAAGGCGGCATCTTTGCCCAAAGTCTCCTCAATTTTCGCCGCCGCCATCGCCGATTCGCTGAAGATGAATTTTTCCAGCTCGCGCATCTGGCCGCTCATTCTGGCGATGGTGATAATCAGCGGCGGATAAATGAACCCGGCGACGGGGTGTTTCCAGCGTATCAAGGCTTCGGCGCCGATATTTGCTTCGTTTTGGTCTGTCTGGGGCTGATAGACCATGAAGAGACCATTTTTGTCTTGTAGCGCCGTCTTTAAATCGTTGCCCAGTTCCGCCATGAGTATCGACTGCTTTTCCGTAAGATCCGTGGACAGCCAGCGCTCCTTTAAGTCCTCTTTTAGCTGGCAGAATTTTTCTAGCTCCCTTACCTTTTGGGCGAACTTGTGCCGTTTGCGCTGTTCGTCCAATTTGACAAAGGGCAGGTAAATCAGCACGTCAAGGACTAACAAGCCCAGTTGTACGAGGGAGGCATACAGGCTGTGAGATCCCAAATAGGCGTTGATAAACACCGGGGTATTGGGATGTAGTCGTTCTATCATGGCCGGGAGCATACCCATGTCCGTGGCGAAAGCCGTGGGGTAAAGGTTGATAAGGGGGACAAAGATAAATGGCAACAGATAAATGGGATTGCACACCAAGGGCAAGCTACAGATGGTCAGTTCCCCCACGTTGAAAAAAGCCGGCAATAAACTCATTTTGGCGGCGGTACGCATGGAGTGATAGCGGCTGATGAAGAGTACCGCCAAAATCAGAGCCAGCCCCGAACCGCAACCGCCAATTTGCAAAAAGGCATTGTGGAACCCGGGATTCAAAATACTGCCGAAAGATGACTCCACGCTGCCCAGAAAAATATCCTGCCGAAAACTTTCGTGGTAAAAATCTGCGATGGCGTTGTCGGTCAGCGCCGTGCCATTGATGCCGAAAAACCACAACAGGTGGCAAATGATCTGAATGACCGCATCCACCGCCATGGGGTGATCGCTGAGGCTCATAACGAGGAGACTGGCCTCACGGTTCACATATTCTTGCAAGGGCATGTGAAGGACACCGGTGATAATTTCTTGCAACAAGGTCACCAAAAGCAGTACCACCGTCAGGGGGATAAAGGAAAATAACACATCCTCCAATTTGGGCAGGGAGTGCATATCCCGAAAAATAAGGAGGTCGTTCTCTTTTATTTTTTGGCGGATAAAGGGTGACAGCGCCGAATATAGGGAACAAGTGAGGATTGAGGCGATAACGGCGCTAAAAAGTCCCCGGGGGGAAAAATAGGTGTAGTTGCCGTTGACGAGGATAATAAAGCCGATGATGGACATGGAGGGCATGAGGATGGTTTGGTACGGGGGCATATTCCGCTCCCGGGCGAAATTCCACCCCACAGCGGCGGCAAACAACACGGCGAAAACGGAAAGTGTGCCGTGGGATAACAGGAAGCCGATGCGTTGTACGGGTTCGCCGTCGGGGCTGTACAGCCATATTTGCCAAGACCCTACGGGCAAATGGGTTATGAGGGAAAAGACAACGCTCAAGAATATGACGGGCAAAAGCAACAGGAGACTGCGGCTGATGGAGCGAACTATCCAGCTCTCTTCCATTCGGTCGGTCAACCGAAACAGAAAATCCTTCATGTCATCTATCCCTTTCTTTTTTGTCTGCACGATTGAAAATATGTACCAAATATAACACGAAGTTGCTTTTTAAACAACCGCCGATTCGGCAAAAAACGGGAGGTAAGGAGGCCGGATGAAAGATTTGGGTAAAGTAATCGTAGGTATGTCCGGTGGGGTAGATAGCGCCGTAGCGGCTTATCTTTTGGTGCGAGCCGGGTACGAGGTAGTGGGCGTAACTTTGCGTACATGGGAAAGCGAAGGGACTCGCAGCCGTTGTTGCGAAATTGACGCAGCTAGGCAAACGGCGCGTCAACTGGGTATCGAGTATCATCCTTGGAATGCCCTCGACCTTTTTCAAGAGGCGGTGGTGACTCCCTTTGTGCAAACTTATAGCGAAGGTAAAACCCCAAACCCCTGCGTGTGGTGCAATGCGCGAGTGAAATGGGCAAAACTCAGCTACCTTGCCACTCTCCTACAAGCCAAGCGGGTAGCCACCGGCCATTACGCTCGTGTGGTTAGGACGGCTACCGGACGCTATGCGGTGAGCGCCGCCGCCGACTCGGCCAAAGATCAATCTTACATGCTCTACCGCCTATCTCAAGAGCAACTGTCGCGTACCCTATTGCCCCTAGGGGACTATACCAAAGAAGAAATTCGCGCCATCGCTCGGGGCATAAATCTCAAAGTGGCGGCGGCTCCCGATTCCCAAGAAATATGTTTTGTGACCGGGGACAGTTACGCCGATTTTTTGTCGGCCAGCTTCTCTGACGCGCAAAGGGCGGCGGCCTTTGCCCCGGGAAATTTTGTGGATGAGGCCGGCAACGTACTGGGGCAGCACCAAGGCCTCTGTCGCTACACCGTAGGACAACGAAAAGGTTTGGGGCTGGCGCTGGGGTATCCGGCCTATGTAAAGCATATCGACGCCGCCAAGCGAGAAGTGACGGTGGCGCCGAAAGAGGCGCTGTACCGCCAAAGCATCCGTTGCGGCGATTTAAATTTTATGGCGTTCCCGAAAATTTCTCCCGGAGAGGCGATAGAGGCTTGGGTAAAAATTCGTTATCATCACCGGGGCGAGGCAGCAACTATTCTCGGACAAGCGAATGACACTGTGCTTATAAACTTCCACGCTCCCATCCGCGCTCCGGCTCCCGGCCAATCTGCCGTGTTTTATGATGCGGCGAAGCAAGTTTTGGGCGGCGGTATTATTTTAGCCTAGTACTCCTCCCTGCCGCTTCGCGGCTGTCCCCCCAAGAGGGGGGCTTTTTCTTTTTTTGCCTAAAACGTGAGATTTATGCTATACTGTTCCCCGAAGGAAAGGGGAGTGAATCGTCCCATGAAAAGAATTTTAGTCACCGGCGGCGCCGGTTTTCTGGGATCTCATTTGTGCGAGCGACTGTTAAAAGACGGTCACGACGTTATTTGTTTGGACAATCTTTTCACCGGTCGCAAAGATAATATTCGACACCTTTTGGATAATCCCTACTTTGAATTTCAGCGTCACGACGTAACTATGCCGATTTATTTGGAAGTGGATGAAATTTACAATTTGGCTTGCCCGGCCAGTCCCGTGCATTATCAGTACAATCCCATCAAAACCGCCAAAACTTCTGTCTTAGGCGCCATGAATATGTTGGGTCTGGCCAAACGCACTCGTTCGCGCATTTTGCAAGCCAGCACTTCGGAGGTTTACGGCAATCCCACGGTTCACCCTCAGCCGGAAAGTTATTGGGGTTCGGTGAATCCCATAGGCCTTCGCTCCTGCTACGACGAGGGGAAGCGGCTGGCGGAAACCCTCTTCTTTGATTATCATCGGCAGGTAGGCGTTGACATTAGAGTCATTCGCATCTTTAACACCTACGGTCCTAGAATGCTCCCCAACGATGGCCGAGTGGTGTCTAATTTCATTGTGCAAGCGCTGAAAGGAGAGCCGCTTACCGTTTATGGGGACGGCACCCAGACTCGCAGTTTTTGTTATGTAGATGACTTGATTGACGGTATGGTACGCATGATGGCGCAAGAGGACACTTTGGGGCCGGTAAATATCGGCAACCCCGGGGAATTTACCATGCTGGAGCTGGCGGAAAAAGTCATTGCCTTAACGGGAACCGCCTCCAAAATAGTCCATGCCCCTCTGCCCAGCGATGACCCGGCGCAACGAAAGCCGGTTATCGAGCTGGCCAAAGAAAAACTGGGCTGGCAACCCCGAGTGAATTTGGAAGAGGGACTGCAAAAAACCATCGCGTATTTTAAGCAAACGCTGAAACTCTGAGCAAGGAGGCAAATTTCTTATGAAAATTGCGGTAGTAGGTACCGGTTATGTGGGACTGGTCACCGGCACCTGTTTTTCGGAAATGGGCAACAAGGTCTGGTGCGTGGATGTCAATCAAGACAAAATAGCGGCCTTAAACCGGGGGGAAATCCCCATTTACGAGCCGGGACTTAAAGAAATGGTGCAAGAAAACACCCGGCTAAAGCATCTTTATTTCACCACCGAGCTGAAGGAGGCGCTTGCCGAAGCCGAGATTGCCTTTATCGCCGTAGGAACGCCCATGGGGGAGGACGGTAGCGCTGACTTGCAGTATGTGGAGGCGGTGGCGCGAGAAATCGGTCGTCACATGGTACGGCACATGTATGTTGTCGATAAATCGACGGTGCCGGTGGGAACTGCCGCCAGAGTACGGGCTTGGGTACAGGAAGAGCTGGATAAGCGAGGCGCCGATCTTACTTTCGACGTCATTTCCAATCCGGAATTTTTAAAGGAAGGGGCGGCGGTGGAAGATTGCATGAAGCCCGACCGTATCGTTATCGGCGTGGATAGCAGCGAGGCGGCGGAGGTCATGGAGGATTTATACCGCGCCCACGTCAAGAACACGGAAAATTTTTTGGTGATGGATATTGCCAGCGCGGAAATGACCAAGTACGCCGCCAATGCCATGCTGGCCACCAAAATCAGCTTCATGAACGAAATCAGCAACATCTGCGAACGGGTGGGAGCTGATGTCAATAAGGTGCGTCGCGGTATCGGCAGCGATTCGCGCATAGGTTACAGCTTCATTTATCCCGGGTGCGGCTACGGCGGTAGCTGTTTTCCCAAGGACGTGCAAGCCCTCATTCATACCAGCTTGGAAAATGACCACGTTCCGGCGCTCCTCCAAGCCGTAGAACAGGTGAATCACGAGCAAAAATTGGTAATTCCCCAAAAAATAATCCGCCATTTTGGCGGGGATTTAACGGGTCGGCGTTTTGCCGTGTGGGGACTGAGCTTTAAGCCCAATACCGACGATATGCGCGAATCTCCGGCTATCGCCATTATCAACGAGCTGTTACAACGCGGCGCCGCTATTGCCGCCTATGATCCCAAGGCCATGGAGGAAGCTAAGACCCGGTATTTCAAAAACGTGCAGGGTATTACTTATGTGGAAAGCAAATACGAGGCCTTAAAAGGCGCCGACGCCTTGATACTCATTACCGAGTGGAAGGAATTTCGCCAGCCCGACTTTGAGGAGATAGCCAAACTCCTAAAAAATCCCCTCATTTTCGATGGGCGCAATCAGTACGAGACCAAGCGACTGAAACGGTATGGCTTAGAATACCGACAAATTGGCGTCGGTGCAGAATAAAAGGGATAAGTGAACAGCATGGAGCGAGAACTTAACTTTGAGTTGATGGCCTCGATGATGTGCGCCAACTATGGCCACTTAGAGCAAGAGGTAAAGGATTTGGAAAAGGGGGGCATTGACTCCTTCCATATTGACATCATGGACGGACGCTACGTCCCTAATTACGCCATGTCCTTAAACGACCTGCGCTATATTCGTTCGGCTACGGAAAAGCCCTTGGACGTTCACCTCATGGTGGAACATCCCAGCAATACCATTGACATTTTTATCCGTAATTTAAAACCGGGAGATACCATTTACATTCACCCGGAGGCGGAATACCATCCCTCCACTACCCTACAGAAAATCATCGATGCCGGCATTATCCCCGGTATCGCCATTAACCCCGGCACCAGCGTGGAAACCGTACATGAAATGCTGCGCATCGTCAAAAAGGTCTTGGTCATGGCGGTGAATCCCGGCAATGCGGGGCAAATGTTCCTGCCTTATGTGGGAAAGAAACTTAAACGGCTGTTGGAAATCCGTCAAGAAATGCGCTTTGAGGTTTTTTGGGACGGAGCGTGTAGCGCCGACAAGATAAAAAGTTACGCCCCCTTGGGGGTGAAGGGGTTTGTACTGGGGACGACCCTGCTGTTTGGCAAAAAAAATCACCCCTATGGGGATATATTGCGAGCCATACGGGAGATGAGATTTTGAATATAGCTTTGATTTTGGCCGGCGGCCAAGGCAGCCGCATGGGGCAGGACATTCCGAAGCAATTCATTCATGTGGAAAATCGCCCGGTTATTCTTTATACCCTGCTGGCGGTGCAGCATCACCCGGAAATCGACAGCATACAAGCTGTTTGCCTCGAAGGTTGGGAGGCAGTGCTGAAAGGTTATGCTCGGCAGTTTGGCGTTACCAAGCTTCAAGGGGTGGTGAAAGGCGGCGCCACCCGTTTTGAATCTACTCGTCGCGGCATGGAATCTTTGGGAGCCGCCGACGAGGATATTATCATTGTCCATGACAGCGTGCGTCCCTTGGTAACTGCCGAATCTATTTCGGACACCATCGCCGTCTGTCGCCGCTTTGGTAATTCCATGACCGTCCTGCGTTGCGCCGATACCATGTATGAGCGCACGGATGCGCAGTACACCGATAAAGAGTATCCCCGAGAAAAGCTCGTGCGTGGCCAAACACCGGAAGCGGTAACGGGGCGCAGGATGCGCGAAATGTACGCCGCCGCCGATGAAAAGGGCATCCGTCTCGATTCTATTTCGGCTTTGCAAAACGCCTTGGGCTGGAGTATTCACTTTGCTAAGGGATCGGAACGGAACATAAAACTCACCAGCACCGAGGACATAGAACTGTTGAAGGCGCTACTCAGCATAAAAAAAGATGATTGGCTACGGTAAAAGGATGAGCGAAATGACAGGATATATGAAGGGGCTGAATTTGCACGGAGTGGGAGATTTGCGTTATGATGATTTGCCCATACCCGTACCGCAATCGGATGAGGTGTTGCTGAAGATTAAGGCCGTGGGCATCTGCGGCAGTGATATTCCCCGAGTTTTTGTCAGCGGCACCTATCATTTTCCCACGATTATCGGCCATGAGTTTGCCGGAGTGGTGGCGGAAACAGCGCCGGAAGATGCGAAACTCAAAGGCAAACGGGCATCAGTGTTCCCCCTGATTCCTTGTCACAAGTGCGCGGCCTGTCGCGAGGGAAATTTTGCCCAATGCGTCAGCTACGATTACTACGGTTCCAGACGAGACGGCGCCATGGCCGAATACCTAGCCGTCAAGAAAGAAAATCTTTGTTTCCTGCCCGACGCAGTGACTTATGAAGAAGCGGCCATGAACGAACCGGCCGCCGTGGCCATCCACGCCTTTCGTCGAAGCGGCGCCCAAAAGGGAGACACTATTCTTATTTATGGAGTGGGGACAGTGGCGCTCCTCCTCGCCCAATGGGCGAAAGCGCAGGGGGTAAAAAATATAATTTTGGCCGCTCGCAGCGATGAAAAATGCGCTTTTGCCAAAAACTTAGGTTTTCCTTTGACGATAAATGTGGAAAGAGACGACCTAGATAAATTGGTCATGGAGGTCACGGCAGGCAGAGGCGTTGAAGTGGCCTTTGAGGGAACGGGGCAGTCCCTGCCGTGGGAGAAATGCCTAGCGCTTACCCAAAGTTTTGGCACCGTAGTGTCCTTGGGCAATCCCGTGGGCGACATGAGTTTGTCCCAAAAGGGATACTGGCGGATAATGCGGCAAGAACTGCGCTTGGTGGGAACTTGGAACAGCAGTTTCGGTAAACTGGAAAACGACTGGCGCTTAGCGCTACAGGCCATGAGCGAAAAAAAATTACAACCGGCGGCCTTGATAACCCACCGTTTTCCCTTGGCCGAATATACAGAAGCTTTTGGCCTGATGCGCGATAAGAGGGAAATGTTCGTTAAGGTGATGTTTTGTTTATAGGTCAGACAGAGAGTGTGAACAAGGGGAGTGCCTTGGAGCACCCTCTTTTTTGTTATCAATCTTGGGGCTTTGCCCTATCCCTTGTGGCTACTCTCCTGTGGATATTGTGTATAAACCTGTGGATAACCGCTGAATCTGAAAACAATCTGAAAAGCCTAGGCGTAAGGAACGCCAAAAAGAGCGAAAAATCTTATCCACCTGATTGTGGATAAAGTGGATAAGATTGTGGATAACTACGTCATTTGTCAAAATTTCCCAAGAACAGGGGAGATTTTATTGACAGATTACAATATTCGCGTTAGTATAACCATATTAGGGACAGAGGCGCCGAAAACGGAAACGGGTGTCCTAGGGGACTTAATAGGGAATCCGGTGTAAGGCCGGAGCGGTCCCGCCACTGTATGGTGGAGCTATGGCTAAGTATGTCACTGGGGTAGATATGCGTACCTTGGGAAGGCGAGCCAAGCAAAAAATTTTCCTCGGAAAATTTTTGGGTATGGGGTTACGAGAGGCAATCTTGTTTTCCCATCCATATTGCAGTAAACGACATGAATATTTAATTTTAATTACAATGGGAGTCCAGAGGGGTAAAGCCCCAATATTTAAGTCGTTTATTATAGCGTTGAAACCGAGCCAGGAGAACTGCCCGTTTTGGCATCCACCTGTTTTTACCTACGAGCGATGGGTAGGGGATTTTAGGGCTGAGCTTGTTCCCAAAATCGTTTTTAAGGAGGCTGTACTATGAAGAATGAGACCACCGGTCAGGGTGAGCTTGACTTGCAGGCTATCATCAAAAAAGCCGAGCAAGAGACCAACTTCCCCGATGTACCCTTGGACGAGTTCACCCCACCCACCTACGAGGAGTGGAAAGAAGCGTGTGTCGCTCTCTTGAAGGGCGCGCCCTTCGACAAGAAGATGTACACAAAGACCTACGAGGGCATCACCTTCGACCCCATGTACTTCCGCAACACTACCGAGGATATTCTCCCCCAAGATTCCTTCCCCGGCATGGGAGATTTCTTGCGCGGCGCCAAGGAAAGCGGCTATGTGGGCAAGCCTTGGGGCATCGCTCAGGCTTGCGATGAAACCTTGCCGCAGGACAACAACGAGCTCCTGCGCCATGAAGTTGACAAAGGTTCCACCATCTACAACGTGCGTTTCGACAGCGCGACGCTCTCCGGGGAGGATGCTCGCCAAGCGGAAAAACCCGGCGACAAAGGCGTGAGCGTTACCACCGTGGAGGATATGGCCGCTCTGTTGAAAGACTTGGATTTGGCCAAATATCCTCTCTATATGTATGCCGGCGCATCCGCTCTCCCCATTTTGGCGCTTACCGCCGCCGCTTTGGGCGATAAGACCAAGGAATTGCGCGGCGTTATCGGCGCAAATCCCCTTGCCGAATTGGTGAAAAACGGCAAAGGCGCAGCCTCCTTGGATAATTTGTACTGCGAAATGGCGCAAAGCGCGCAGTGGGCCAAAGAAAATGCCTCCGCCCTCAAAACCGTTTTTGTCCAAAGCGATGTCTTCAGCGAAGGCGGCGCAAGCGACGTACAAGAGGTAGCTTATACTCTCTCCATGGGCGTGGCTTATCTGCGGGCCATGCTTGACCGGGGTCTTTCCATCGACGAGGCCGTCGGGCAGATTATGTTCAGCTTCTCCATGGGGGCTAATTTCTTCCTGCAAATTGCCAAACTCCGCGCCGTTCGTCCCATTTGGGCGCAGATTGTAGCGGCTTTCGGTGGCAGTAAAGAAGCGCAAAGGATGCACATCCACGCTCGCCCGGCTCTCTTCTTCAAGACCGTGTACGATCCCTACGTCAATATGCTCCGCAACACCACGGAGATTTTCTCCGGCGTGGTAGGCGGCGTTGATTCTTTTGAGAGCAGCCCCTTTGACGAACCCATTCGCAAGGGCGACGAGTTTTCTCGGCGCATTGCGCGCAACGTGCAAATAATTTTGCAAGAGGAGTTCGGCCTCTTGCAACCCATTGATCCTGCCGGCGGTTCTTGGGCGGTGGAGACTCTCACCAAGCAGATGAAAGAAAAGATTTGGGCAGAGTTCCAGACCATCGAGGGCAAAGGCGGCATCCTTAAAGCCTTGGAAGAAGGTTATCCTCAAGGGGAAATCGCCAAGGTTTTGGAGGCGCGCTTTAAGGCCGCCGAAACTCGCAAAGACCGCATTGTTGGCAATAATATGTACCCCAACATGACGGAAGAACTGCTCGACCCTCGTCCCGAAGACACAGCAGAGGTAAAACGCCGTCGCGCCGAGGCTATTGACGCTTATTTGGCCAAAATTGACCACGGCAACAAAGACGGGAAACTGGCCGCGCTGAAAGACACCAAGGACGGCAAAGTGGCCGCCGCCATTGCCGCTGCAGAGGCTGGTGCCACCATCGCCGATTTGGCCAAGGTTCTCTACGACGGACAGGGCGAAACCGTGACGGCTATTGCCCCCCATCGTTGGAGCGAGCGGTTTGAAGCTCTCCGCAAAATTACGGAGGATTATCAGGCCAAGAACAACGACAACGTAAAAATTTTCCTCGCCAATATGGGTCCCATCCCGCAGCACAAGGCTAGGGCGGATTTTACCACCGGTTTCTTGCAGGTGGGCGCATTCAAAGTTTTGGGCAACAACGGTTTCGCGACGGTGGATGAAGCCGCCGCCGCCGCCAAAGAATCCGGCGCTGATGCGGTAGTTATCTGCTCCACCGACGCTACCTATCCCGAAATTGTGCCGGCTCTCGCTCCGAAACTTCATGAAGCCTTGCCGAACGCCACGGTCTTTTTGGCCGGAGCCGCGCCGAAAGACATGGTGGAAACCTACGACAAGGCCGGTATCGACGAATATATTTCCGTCCGCGCCAACTGCTACCAAATCCTGCAACTCCTGCAGAAGAAGAAAGGGATGATCGCATAATGGCAGCTTACACGAACCCCGATTTCACCCAAATCAGCCTGCAGGATCCCCCCAAGGCGGACGCAGGTCAGTGGAAAGAAAAGTTTGAGGCGCAGGCCGGAGCGGCCTTTGATGCCCTCACCCAGCGCACCATGGAACACGTTCCCGTTAAGCCCCTTTATACCCACGACGAATACGCCCACATGAACCACTTGGATTTTGCCAGCGGTATCCCTCCTTGCTTACGCGGGCCCTACTCCACCATGTACGTTTTCCGTCCTTGGACGGTGCGCCAATACGCCGGTTTCTCCACGGCGGAGGAGTCTAACGCCTTCTATCGTCGGAATCTCGCCGCCGGGCAAAAGGGACTGTCCATCGCCTTTGACCTACCCACCCATCGCGGCTACGACGCGGATAATCCCCGGGTCTTTGGCGATGTGGGTAAGGCCGGCGTGTCGGTTTGCTCCATGCTGGACATGAACATTCTGTTCTCCGGCATACCCCTCGACCAAATGTCGGTGTCCATGACCATGAACGGCGCAGTGTTGCCCATTCTCGCCTTCTTCATTCAATCCGGCGTTGAGCAGGGTGTGGACAAAAAAATCATGGCCGGCACCATTCAGAACGATATTTTGAAAGAGTTCATGGTGCGCAACACCTATATTTACCCACCGGATATGTCCATGCGCATCATCGGCGATATTTTTGAATACACCACGAAATATATGCCCAAGTTCAACAGCATTTCCATCTCCGGCTATCATATGCAGGAGGCCGGCGCGCCGGCGGATATTGAGCTGGGTTATACCTTGGCGGACGGTCTTGAATATATCCGCACGGGTATCAAAGCCGGGTTGCCCGTTGACGCTTTCGCCAAACGCCTGTCCTTCTTCTGGGCCATCGGCAAGAACTACTTCATGGAAGTGGCCAAAATGCGGGCGGCTCGCGTTCTCTGGGCAAAAATCGTCAAGTCCTTCGGGGCGAAAGACCCGAAGTCTATGGCACTCCGTACCCACAGCCAGACTTCCGGTTGGTCGCTTACGGCGCAAGACCCCTTCAACAACATCGCCCGTACCGCCATGGAAGCCATGGGCGCAGCTTTGGGTCACACCCAATCCCTGCACACCAACGCCCTCGACGAGGCTATTGCCCTCCCCACCGATTTTTCGGCGCGTATCGCTCGCAACACCCAGCTTTACATTCAGGACGAGACCAGCGTCTGCAAAATCATCGATCCTTGGGGCGGCTCCTACTATGTGGAAGCCCTCACCAATGAGATTATTCGTCGGGCTTGGGCGCATATTCAAGAAGTGGAAGCCTTGGGCGGTATGGCCAAAGCCATTTCCACCGGTCTTCCCAAAATGCGTATCGAAGAAGCGGCGGCGCGTCGTCAAGCCAAAATCGACTCCGGCAACGAAACCATCGTGGGTCTCAACAAGTATCGTTTGGACAAGGAAGATCCGTTGGAAATTCTCGCCATCGACAACACGGCGGTACGCAATGCGCAGGTGGAGCGCCTAGAGAAACTCCGTCGCGAGCGCAACGAGGACGATGTTCGCGCCGCGTTGGAAGCCATCACCAAGGCTGCCGAATCCAGAGACAACGGCAACCTGTTGGAGTGCGCCGTGGAAGCGGCGAGGGTTCGCGCCTCCTTGGGCGAAATCTCCGATGCGGTGGAGAAAGTTTCCGGCCGCTATCAGGCGGTTATCCACACCATTTCCGGCGTGTATTCCTCCGAGTTCACCGACAAGAGCGAGCTGGATAAAGCTCGCGGCATGGCCGACGAATTTGAAAAGCTCACCGGTCGCCGTCCGCGTATTTTCGTCGCGAAAATGGGACAGGATGGTCACGACCGCGGCCAGAAGGTTATCGCTTCTTCCTTCGCCGATATGGGCTGGGATGTGGATGTGGGTCCCCTCTTCCAGACTCCGGCCGAAACGGCGCAAGATGCGGTGGACAACGACGTGCATATGGTCGGCTTCAGTTCTTTGGCCGCCGGACACAACACCCTCTTGCCGGAACTGGTGGATGAGCTGAAGAAGCTGGGTCGCGACGACATCATGGTTTGCATTGGCGGCGTTATCCCGGTGCAGGATTATGACAATCTCTACCAGCACGGCGCAGTGGCCATTTTCGCCCCCGGCACGAACATTCCCGAAGCGGGCATTAAACTCTTGCAACTCCTGATGGATCGCGCTAAGGAAGAGTAGTAGCGGAGATTTTCTTTAACTGCATAGTAACACAGCCCTTGGCATGACTTGTTAGTCGTGCTAGGGGCTGATTTTTTAGTTTACAGCAGACAATCTATCAAAAATCCGGAAATTTGATGCTTACAAAGATTTTACATCGCCCACTAATCGGCTACCCTAGACAAAAATTCCCAAAAAATATATACTTGACCTATCCCCAAAAAAAATTTTGCTGAGGAGGCGCGTTCATGCAATTATCGGTCAAAGAAAGCATCTACACTTACGCCGACTACCTTGCTTGGGAAGGAGAGGAACGCTACGAGTTAATCGACGGCAAGTCAAAGGCCGCCGTCAATGTCTTGCCCGGGTGCGTCGTGGATTTGGCGTGGGTCTTTGGTTTGTCTCATAACCTACAGGAGGAATAAACAAATGATAATCGTAATGAGTCCCGGCTCGAACGCCGAACAGCTCCAGCGTGTGCAAAACAAGGTGGAGAAGGCCGGACTGCGCTGTCACCTCTCTACCGGTGAAGATCGCACCATTGTGGGGGTTATCGGCGACAAGAAGGCCATTGCCAACTTGGAAATGAACATGATGGAGGGCGTGGAGAAAACCGTCCGCATCACGGAGAAATATAAGCTGGTGAGCCGCGACTTTGAACCGCAGGACACCGTTATTGACGTGGGAGGCGTAAAAATCGGCGGCGATAACCTTACCGTCATGGCCGGCCCCTGCGCCGTGGAAAGCAAAGAACAGCTACGAGAGGCCGCCAAAGTCGTGCGGGAAGGCGGCGCGAAATTCCTGCGAGGAGGCGCCTTTAAGCCCCGTACTTCCCCCTACGATTTTCAGGGACTTGCGTGCGACGGTCTTAAGATGCTGCGCGAGGCGGCGGACGGCGAAGGCTTAAAAGTCATCACCGAAATCGTGGACAGTGACGATTTGGAAGTAATCGGGGAGTATGCCGATATCTACCAAGTAGGCGCTAGGAACATGCAAAATTTCCAGCTCCTAAAAGCGCTGGGCAAGGCTAAAAAGCCGGTACTTTTAAAACGGGGACTTTCCGCCACCATCAGCGAGTGGCTTAACGCCGCCGAATACATTTTGGCCGGGGGCAATAAAGACGTTATCCTGTGCGAGCGCGGCATCCGCACTTACGAAACCTTTACGCGCAACACCTTGGATTTAAGCGCAGTGGCGGCAGTAAAAGAGCTGTCGCATCTCCCCATTGTGGTGGATCCCAGCCATGGCACGGGACGCTGGCAAATGGTGCGTCCCATGGCCAGAGCCGCCGTGGCCGCCGGCGCCGACGGCCTCATTATCGAGGTTCACCCCCATCCGGAGGTGGCTTTGTCCGATGGTGACCAATCCTTGACGCCGAAAAATTATCTGTCCCTAATGACAGATCTCAGGGATATAGCCGCCCTCATGGGGAAAAAATTATGAGCGTGGTGAAGCTGGCCATCTTGGGCGTGGGGCTAATCGGCGGCTCCTTGGGACTGTGCTTGAAAGAAAAAATGGGGGACAAAATTTTTATCGGCGGTTACTGCCGTACCCAAGTCTCCATGGATGAGGCTCTCCGGCTCCATGCCGTCGATTTTGTGCATGACGAAGTAGCAAAAGTGGTAACAGACGCAGATATAGTGTTCTTAAGTCCCCCGGTGCTGCAAATAGTCCCTTTGGTGGAACAAATTTTACCGCATCTCAAGCCCGGCGCGATTATTACCGATGCCGGCAGTACCAAAGGGTACATTTGGGAAAGGCTCCAAAAAATTCTCCCTCCGAATATTTATTACATCGCCGGTCATCCTATGACGGGACGAGAAAAAAGCGGCGTGGCAGCCGCCAAGGCGGATTTATTCCGCGGTAAGGCTTATGTCATTGTGGATGGCACCAATGCCCCCCCGGCGGCGCAGACAAAACTCATGGAGGTACTAAGGCATACCGAGGCGAACTTCTTGCACCTCAGCATGGAAGAACACGACCGTTCCGCCGCCATCATCAGCCATATTCCTCATGTGGCGGCGGCGGCCTTGGTGACACTTCTGGCCGACAGCAGCGAGGAGTCGGCCGCCGAAAAACTCATCGGCGGCGGCTTTAAGGACACTACGCGCATCGCTTCTTCCAACGCCGATATGTGGGCGGATATTTGCCTGACCAATGGAGAGCCGATTATTAAAAACATTCGCCGCCTACAACAAATACTGGACACCGTAGCGGAGGACATTGAGACGCAAAACCGTCCGGCGCTTCACGCTTATTTTGCTCGTGCCAAGGAAAGTCGCGATAAATCCCTTTTGGCCACGGGAAAAATATTTGACACTAACTGAAGGAGTATATCATGGATTTAGATTATCATTACGGGACAATCTACGTCCTGTCCAGATGGGCCAAATTTTGCAGCGCCAATGCCAACATGATCGCCACCAGTTCTCAATTTGTAGATGATAATTACGACACCAATCCTTTTTCCGATGCCGAGGAAGAGGAAAACATCGCCCAAGGGGTACACGTCCGTTACTCCTGCCAAAATATGTGGGGGAACGTCACGGGAAAGGGCAACTGCGAGGTGTGGATCCCCTTTCATTTTCTGCCGGGACTGGTGGGCGAAAGTAGCGACGAAAAACTGGTGTGCAAGAAAAACGGTGCATTGGCGAAGAAACTGGCGGCGCGGCTCTTAGAAACGACGCTGGATAATTCGGATTTCTCCTTTCGATTGGGAATTGGCCTTCACGTTTACGCCGACACTTGGGCGCATCAGGAATTTGCCGGCATAAACGCCACCCTGAACAGAGTGCAGAGCCTGATTTTTGCTAGGCAAGGCTCGCGCCTAGAGAAAGCCATTGGCGAACTTATCGGCTCCGATTCGATTTTAAGCAAGCTCGTCGAGATGATGAACCCTTTGGGACACGCGGCGGCCGTGCATTGTCCCGATATGCCCTTCCTGTGGTGGAAGAGCGGCGAACATTTTAGGGAAGGGCGCAAGAATTGGGACGAGTTTATGGAAGCCTCGGCGGAAATTTTTAAGTTGTTACAGTCGGTAAGTTGCGAGCCGGTGACAGGACTGAGCGAGCGGCAACAAAATCTCTTGATGGCCTGTTTCAAGGGGATTCAATCGGAGGATATAAACACACGTTACGAAGAATGGCTCCAGCGCATTCACCGGAATTATTTCGAGTTCGACGATTTTAACGGGGAAGACGCTACCGCCGCTTACAGTAGCGGCACTATCCTGAATGACCTGAATTTCCGCCGCCAATTTTATAACGAGCTGAACGATCATTTTGACTGGGTGCGCCAAGAACTGCTGGCGGCAGGACTTGATGTTTTGAAGAGCGAGCCAATATATTGAATACGGGAGCGAAGCCCATGAACGATAAAGCCGTAGCCGCCATGACCGAATTTTTGACGGCTTTGGGACTGGATTTACAAAAAGAGGGTATGGAACGCACCCCGGAGAGAGTGACGCAGATGTATGCGTTGCTTTTTTCCGGAAGGGGGAAAGACACCGGGAAAATTTGGGGAGAAACCTTCGGCGTGGCCACGGGGGCTGATTCCATCATTGCCGTGCGGCATATCCCCTTTTATTCCATGTGCGAACATCATTTGGTACCCTTTTTCGGAGAAGTGAATATCGCCTACTTGCCTTCCCCGGGAGGAGTGGCCGGTTTCAGTAAATTTTCGCAAGTGGTGGAGACCATCGCTCGCCGTCCTCAGCTACAGGAAAGACTAACGGAGGAAATCGCTGCGGCGGTAACGGAAGGTCTTAATCCCTTGGGCGTTTTGACCGTGGTGGAAGCGCAACAGCTATGCATGACCATGCGAGGAGATCTGGCGCACGGGACGCGTACCGTTACTTCGGCGGTAAAAGGCAGATTCCAAACCGAGCCTGATTTGCGCCGGGAAGCGTGGCAACTTTTGGGAGTCGTCAAGCCATGAGACGCTGTTATGTTTTTCGTGACGGCAAAAAACTTACCGTGGGGGAAGTACCTCTCGTCATGGGAATTTTGAACATCACCCCCGATTCTTTTTCCGACGGCGGCAAGTACGACACGCCGTCAGCCGCTTTGCAACGTTTGCAAGCCATGGCCGAGGAGGGCGCGGCTATTATCGACGTGGGGGCGGAATCAACCCGTCCGGGCGCTACGCCGCTTACGGCTGAGGAGGAAATGGCGCGACTCAAACCGATTTTGCCCTTGCTGGTAAAAAATTCCCCCATCCCCCTATCCCTTGACACCTACCACGCCGCCACCGCCGCAATGGGCATCGCTATGGGGGTGCATATCATTAACGACATTTGGGGTCTCCAGTACGCCCCGGAACCCAACGCCATGGCGAGAACGGTGGCGAAAAGCGGTCTGCCCGTCATTATCATGCACAATGACCGTGCGACAGCTGACACGGAATGCGGCCGCCCCCATATCATGACGCGAGCTAACGCCTTTCTGTCGCGTTCTCTAGAAATTGCCGCCGAGGCCGGTATTGCCACCGAAAATATTATCTTAGATCCCGGCATTTGTTTTGGCACTACGCCGGAGGAAGACGTGACCTTGCTAACTAACTTAAGTTGGCTCAAAATCCAGAGAACAGAAATTTTTCCGCTCTTGGTCGGCCTCAGCCGCAAGAGTTTTTTAGGGAAGCTGCTAAACCTGCCGCCGGACAATCGCCTAGGTGCGACTGCGGCTATGGCTGCGCTTGCCGTTGCCGGTGGCGCCGATATATTGCGGCTCCACGATGTCAAGGAAATTGCCCCGGCGATGCGGTTGGTGTATAGGATTGTCACCGCGCCGCCCATTGTTGGAAAATAAAAAGGCTTTCGAGGTGCAAACATGGACGAAATTAAGCTGAACGGCTTGGAATTTTTCGGTTATCACGGTTGTCTGCCCCATGAACATGAAATCGGCCAACTTTTTTTGGTTGATGTGTCCCTAGATATAGATTTGAAACCGGCGGGACAACATGACGAGCTGGCCGATACGGTAAACTACTCCGAAATTTATGACCTCATTCGCGAGATAATGACGGGGGAAACTCGTAAGCTCATCGAGGCTCTGGCCGAAGATATTGCCGCCTCCATTCTCCAAGCGCATCCGGCGGTATGTGCCGCCCATGTGTCGGTACATAAGCCCTACGCTCCGCTACCGGGAAAATTTCGGGACGTGTCCGTCAGCATAACCCGGGACAGGCAAGACCTTGCCGATGATTGACGAAAATAATAATAACTCCCGGCTCGTCGTTTATCTCAGCCTAGGCGCTAATTTGGGACAACGCAAGGCTACGTTGCGCCACGCTTTGGCCATGCTACATGATACCACCGGTATAGAGCTGGCGAGGGTTTCCTCCTTCTATGAAACGGCACCTTGGGGTAATTTGGATCAGCCACCCTTCATCAACGCCGCCGCCATGATTTACACCATCTTGAAGCCGGAAGAACTTTTGCTACAATGCCAAGCCATCGAAAAAGAATTGGGGCGAGTGCGACATGAACATTGGGGGGCGCGAACCATCGACATTGATTTGCTGTGCGCGCCGTCCTTCACCTGCCGCACTCCGTCTTTAACGCTGCCTCATCAGTACCTTACGGCCAGGGCTTTTGTGCTGACCCCCTTGGCGGAGATAGCCCCCGATTTGGTAATCGGCGAGAAAACCGTCAACGAACACCAAAAAGACTGCGCCGATAGCGGCGCGGTAAGGAAGGTGCCGGGTAGCCCCACTGATTTTTGCCTGAAACTAATCGCTTGCGTGGATAAAGCTTGGGGTATCGGCTTTAACGGAGGCTTGCTCTTTGACATGGCTGCCGACAAGGAATTTTTTCGTCGCCAAACCATGGGGCATCGCCTCATCATGGGGCGGCGCACCTGGGAATCGTTGCCCGGCCAAAAGGCTCTGCCCGGCAGGGAAAATTTTGTCCTGTCAAGGACGCTACAGTCTGCTCTGGGCGCTACCATTTGTCTCACCACGGAGGATTTGTGGGCGGCATTAGCGGAACCATCAGCACGAGAAAAACAGAATTTTGTTATCGGCGGCGGCGAGATTTACCGCCTGTTGCTTCCTTACATCGAAGAAGCGCTCATCACCAAGGTTGACCGGCTACAAGACGCGGACACTTTTTTGCCGAATTTAGACCGGCGAGATATTTTTTACGGTGAGGCAATAGGTGCCGACGGAATAGTGGAGTTTTGGCGGTATCGACGGTTGGCGGAGAAAAAAGGGTAACACTTATAGGAGATGGCAGGGAAAGATCAATGCAAATTTTTAAAAACGACTGGCAGGAATATTTAAGCGAAGAACTAGCGCAGCCGTACTACCGAGAATTACGTCAGTTTCTTATCGGGGAATACCGCTCGCGGCGCATATATCCCGATATGTACTCCATTTTTAACGCCTTGCACTACACCGCCTATGCGGACGTAAAGGCCGTTATACTGGGGCAAGACCCTTACCACGGCCCGGGTCAGGCTCATGGGCTTAGCTTTTCCGTGCAGGAAGGCGTCGCGCCGCCGCCGTCACTCCTGAATATTTTCAAGGAACTGCAAACAGATCTTGGCTGTACCATTCCCGACAACGGCTGTTTAATCCCGTGGGCAAAACAGGGGGTACTACTTTTGAATGCCGTTCTTACCGTACGGGAACACGCTCCTCTCTCCCATCAAGGCAAGGGATGGGAGCGTTTCACCGATCGTGTAATTACCCTCTTAAACCAACGAGAAAAGCCCATGGCCTTTATTTTGTGGGGTACGCCGGCCAGACGAAAAAAAAGTCTTATCACGAGCGCGCGGCACTTAATCATCGAGTCGCCGCATCCCAGTCCCCTGTCGGCTTCACGGGGATTCTTTGGCAGTCGTCCCTTTTCCAGAGTAAACGAATTTTTGCTGACGCAAGGACAAGCCCCTATTGATTGGCAACTGCCGAATATACATGAAGAAGGCAACTGATATATGGAGCGAAAAACAACTATCAAGGACGTGGCGCAATTAGCGCAGGTTTCCAAAAGCACGGTGTCTCGCTACCTGAACGACGGTTACGTTAGTTCCGAAAAGGCGGAGCGCATCAAAAAGGCCGTCAAGGAACTGGACTTCAAGGGCAATTTTTTCGCCAAGCGTCTAAAAACTAAACACTGCCAGCTGATAGGCTTGGTGCTTCCTCGGATGGATTCGGTGTCGGTGGGGAAACTTTTGATGGGGATAAACGCCGTCTTTGAGCCGAAGGGCTATCAAGCTATCATATTGGTGAGTCAATTAAACGGCGAGAAGGAGCTTAACAATATTTTAAGCCTCCACCAACAAGGGGTTGACGGCATCATCGTAAATTCCGTGGGACTAACGGCGGCTCATGCGCGGCTCCGGCAAGAAATTTCTACCCCCTTGGTATTTACCGGTCAAAAGCGACCGGGACTTATCTGTCTCAAAAACGACGACGAGGCGGCGGGGCGCATGATGGGGGCTTACCTCAAAGAATGTGGCCATAGGCGAGCGGTTTTTGCCGGGGTGACGGAGACGGATAGCGCCGTGGGGCTGGAGCGGAAGCGAGGCTTTATTGACGCTTTTACGGCAGATAACCCCGGAGCCACCGTGAACTTTGTGGAAACAGGATTCGATTTTTTAGGAGCTTATAACAAGGGAGCCGAAATTTGCGCCTTAAACCCCACGGTAATTGTAGGCGCCACCGATAATATCGCCTTGGGGGTACTACGTTATTTACATGAACAGAATATCAAAGTCCCCGACGAAGTTTCCGTGGCCGGTTTCGGCGGTTACGAGGTGGGAGCAGTGGTCTATCCGGCGCTTACCAGTATTGCTTTCGATTACGAGCTGATGGGCATGAAAGCGGCGCATCTGCTCCTAGATATGATACACGACCAAAACAGCCTGACGGGGGACACCCTCCCGATTTTTTTCTTAGAACGGGAGAGCGTTTTGGATCTCACCAAACCCTTTGCTCCCAAACAGCCGGAAAAGTTCACGACCCTAACATAAAAAACCGCGACATTCGCGGTTTTTTTTACAGGAATTTTGCCGGGACACGGCGAATCTCTCCCAAGAAAGAAAACTCTAAAAGGGGTGCAGGGGCGCAAGTCCCTGCTGGGAGTCCAGAGGGTAAAGCCCTCTGGTGGAGGTTGGGGCGAAGCCCCAAAAAAAACCGAGAGGAGAGACGGATTCACCATGACCCTGTTCTTTTTTGCCTTCCTGCCCATCTTGTGGCTGATTGTGGCCTTGAGCGGTTTTAAGCTGGCCGCTTGGCAGGCTTGCCCTGTGGCGCTGGTTCTATCCTTGGCGGTCAGCAGTTTGTACTTTGGGATGCCTTGGCTCTACACGGCTTCGGCGGCTTTGGAAGGAACGGCTTTGGCTTGCTGGCCGATTCTGCTTATTATTATTGCCACCATTTACACCTATAATCTCTCGGTACATACCAAGGGCATCGACATTATCAAGGAAATGCTCATGTCCGTCAGCACTGATTATCGGGTACTCATTCTGCTCATAGCTTTCGGTTTTGGCGGTTTTTTGGAGGGCATGGCCGGTTTTGGTACGGCGGTGGCTATTCCCGCCAGTATGCTGTTCGGCATCGGCCTTTCTCCCGTAAATTCCGTGGCCGTTTGCCTCATTGCCAATTTTGTTCCCTCGGCCTACGGCTCCATCGGTATTCCGCTGGTGACTCTGTCCGGCATCATGGGTGCCAACTCCAGCGAAATTGCCACTTATGTGGCTTTGCAAATTTTGTTCTTGGGGATTCTTTGTCCTTTTCTCATGATTGCCACCGCCGGGAAATCCTTGAAGGCCGTGAAGGGCGTTTTCCCCGTGTGCTTGGCCTCGGGGCTGGCCTACAGCTTTACGCAGCTGGCGGTGTCTTACTTTATGGGGCCGGAACTGGCCGGTGTCACCGGCTCCATTGTCACCATGGGTGCCATTATCGCCACCGCCCGTATGTTTCCCACCAATGAAACCGCCTACAGCTTGCCCAAACGTCCTCCCAGTCGGTTTTATCCTCGGGATGCTTTCATGGCGTGGTTGCCCTTCATCTTGATTTTCGTTTTCCTCCTGCTGACCAGTAAATTAGTGCCGCTGGTGTATGAATCGCTCATTCTCTTTCAAACCTCCGTGCTGATTTATCAGGGCGAAGGTGGTCTGCCCTATACTTTCTATTGGGTAGCTACTCCCGGCACCATTATTTTCCTCGCGGCTTTCACTGCCGCTTTTGCCCAGAAAGTAGCGGTGAGGGATATGTTAATGGTGCTGAAAAATACGGTGATAGGTCTGCGCTTTACCATCATCACCATCATCACCATCATCGCCACGGCCAAGGTAATGGGTTACAGCGGAATGACCACCACCATTGCCGCCATGACCGTGGAACGCACCGGTACTCTCTATCCTTTAATCGCCGCTTTCATCGGGTCGGTAGGCGGATTTATCACCGGCTCGGCTACCTCCACCTGTATTCTGTTCGGTAAATTACAAATGGATGCGGCGCAAGCCATCGGCGCCTCTCCCACGGTACAAGCTTGGGTAGCTGCCGCCAACGCCACGGGCGCTTGCGCCGGCAAGCTCATCGCGCCACAAAGTATCGCTATCGGCGTAGCCGCCATCGGTACCGCCGGAGCTGAAGCCGAAGGGAAACTTTTGCCCTTGGCCATGCGCATCTATATTCCCTTTATTGTCTTTTTGGGACTGGTGGTTTATGCCGGAAGTTACTTGCTAGAATAAATATAAAAGGGGCAGGGGGTCGTGCGCGACTCTCTGCCCTTGATTTTATCGTACGCTGCAAAACAATTTGGAGGTAAAAAGTGGATAAGCAAGGTTTACGACAAGCGGTGAAAGCATTCTCTTTCCTATCGGGGGTGGGAATTTATTTGGCGGTGGTGGTGGGGATTTGTATCTATGTGGGAAATTTGGCGGATGAAAACTTGGGTATATCCCCCGTCGGAAAACTCACGGGGATTATCTTAGGCTTTCCCTTGGCTTTTTATTCTTTGTACCGCCAGCTAAAGAGTAATGAATTGATATAACATTGAGGGGCAATCTGCTCACCTATCCCCCCAAGGCACAAACGGCTCTTTGGCATGGGGGGATGATTTTATGCCCTTGATACCATGGTACCTAGCATAGGCTACGTTTTGCCAGCTGTTGGGATCTTCCTTGAACTGCATATTGGCGACGTGTTTGGCGCTGGCCTTATCCAGCCAGTCCGGTATAGTCATGTTTTGTACCTCGATAATCTTGTTTTCTCCTTTTTCTCTGGCTACCAAGGTGTTCAATTCCACACTATATTGCCATTTCATCGTCATGGCGTAGTAGGAAAAAACGGCGGTTATCACCATGTACAGAGTTCCCACCGCATATAGAAGCCGCCGGGCGTTTTTGGTGAGTAACGACAGGGACAATCTTTGCTGTACCTCCACGATGACGGTCACGGCGATAAAAATATAAACCATACCGGGGAAAGAACTGCGCATGGGAAATTCCGGGGAGAGGTACATGACCAATGTTATCGCCAAATCGGCCACGGCGAAAATTTTCGCTACCTGCATTAAAGCAAAGTCACCGGGGGCGGCTTGGGCTTTCAGTCGCCACCAACTTCTGAGCAGGAAATACCAGAGAATGAATTGATCAAAGAAAACCAGCAGTAACGTAATAGAATATTTATAGGCTCTGGTGCCGAAATCCGTTATGTAATTATTAGACCCTTGAGAATCTTCCGCCCAGCGCACCATGTTTCCCGGCGCGGCCAGCAAGAGAACATACCCGAGGATTAGCCCTAAAAGCCCCACCACCATCCAAGTAGGCACTTTGCCCTCTCGCCGGCGGCGTCGGATAAAAAGCCCCACGAGGATTATGAAAAACCAAATGGTGTTCTCGTTAGTCCACCCGGCCATTAGCCCCAAGCCAAACATATAGGGCGGCGCGTTGCCTTCCCCGGGAACAAGAAATTCCCTTTCGTAACGGCGTAAAAATTCCAGCAGAAGTACCGTCGGCCACAGGTAATTTAAGCTACCGGTGACCCACAGAAAAGCCGGGGCAAAAACCAAAGTAAAAGTCCACAGCAAAAAGAAGATAAACAGGATCCTAGTGGGCTTGACGGTAAGTTTGGCCTTGCCCCCTTCCGCTATCCAAGCGATTTCCAGCACCAAGAGCAGGGTCAAGGTCGCATTGAAAAAATTAAAAAATTCTTTGCCCACCCACAAAAAGAAAAATATGGGAAGAAAAATCACCGTGCGTCCGGCGTGGGTGAAATAATGCTCCCACAAAGAAGAAAACACGTCGGCTAAACTCGACAACCGTCTGGCATCCTCCGGCAAGGGAGTAAAAAATCCCTGCTCCCCCGTCCACACAAAAGAATAGAGATAATCATCGCCAATGGCCAAGGGTTGCAAGAAGTTAAGGCCAAACATAAAGGCGTAGATAAAAATCAAAGTGAGCGTCGTACCCAACGGCGGATATTGACCTTTACTCATCTCACGGCTCCATGGGCAACACGCAGGAAGCTCCCAAAGTATCGGGGATAATGGCTTTCATAAACTCCCCCAAATCGTCTTTCCTCGGCATACTGATAGTAGCCGTCACTTTAGAGGCATCGCTCGTTATCCAGTCGGCTTCATTCTCCCAATCATACCAAGGGAGCTGATACCTTTTGATGTTATTTTTGATGTCGCTATCGGCTTTGACAACCTCAGCCGTCATAGTCCCCATAGATACTATACGCGCCGCATCTCTGGCAATCCCGTTTAGCCCCCAAGTGGCAAAACAATACAGGCCAAAATAAGCGCCAAAAAACAAGATAAGCAACAATATGGGGAGTATCAAAATAAATTCCACCGTTGTCTGACCGCTCTCTTTCCTGCTCATGATATTCACCTCTACTACCTAAATATTATTTCGCGAATTTTTACCGTTTTTATTGTATCATGCGGCTGGAGTTAGCACAAGGTTAGGTTAGTGATTTTAGGTACTCCCCCCTGCCGCTTCGCGGCTGTCCCCCCTCTATGAGGGGGGCTTGTTCAGTTTTGCCGTATCACCAAGCCTCCCTCATTCATTTCCCCCAAATAATCTTGGCTCCCCCACAAAAATGTGTTAAAATAAACCCCGTAAAAGCGAGGTGAGGCTGTTGGCCGAAAAAGACATTACCCAAAAGCGACTGGAAGATTATCCCGATGTGTTTGCCGACATTTTCAATGTTCTCCTTTTCAAGGGCGAGCAGGTCATAAAACCCACGGAGGAGGACTTGGAACCGGCGCTTCCTCGTTCCATCTACAAAATGGACGAAAAAATCCACGAGCAAGAACGGGACGTAGCCAAATTTTGGCGTAGCGGCCAAATTCGCCTTGCGCTTCTCGGCTTGGAGAACCAAAGCAAAGTTGACAATGATATGCCCTTGCGCGTTATCGGCTACGACGGGGCGGCTTACAGGGAGCAGTTAAACCATGACGAGGAAAGCAAACCCAAGATGCGCTACCCGGTGGTGACCCTTGTCCTGTATTTTGGCGAAAAGCATTGGACGGCGCCGCGTTCCTTAAAAAAATGCTTTGACATTCCGCCGGCTTTAAACAAATTCGTCAACGACTACAAGATTCGGGTGATAGAGGTGGCGTGGCTCTCCGACAGTGTCATTAACAAATTCCAAAGCGACTTCCGCATTGTGGCCAATTTCTTTAAGCAACGGCGTTTAAACAAAGGTTACATAGCGTCGAAGCAAGAATGGCGCCATGTACAGGCGGTGTTGGAGCTACTGGCGGCGGCCACAAGGGACGATAGGTATGTGCTGGAGTACGACAAGGAGAAAGAGAGGCCGAAAGACATGGATGCGTGGTTGACTGAAAAGATTAACGGAGGTATCGCCCAAGGGGAAAAACGGTTGTCAAAGTTAATGAATTTATTGTTGACGTCGGGCAAAAATCAGGAAGCCATAGAAGCAACCACCAACCCTGCTCGCCGTATGGAACTCTACCGCGAATACAACATCGCCCTCACCTAAAACCAACTCCACCCTGCCGCTTCGCGGCTGTCCCCCCTCTAAGAGGGGGGCTTTTTACAGGCGGTGCTGGAGCTACTGGCGGCGGCCACGAGGGACGATAGGTATGTGCTGGAGTACGACAAGGAGAAAGAGAGGCCGAAAGACATGGATGCGTGGTTGACCAAACAGATTAACGGGGGCATTGTGAAGGGCATCACCAAAGGTGAAAATCGGTTAGGTGAGTTGATTGACAAACTATTGAGTTTAGGTAGAAGTAATGAAGCTCGCGAGGCCGCCACCAACCCCACTCGCCGCATGGAACTCTACCGCGAATACAACATCGCCATCACCTAAAACCCAAAGCCCCCGACAGAGCTTACCGCGCTCATGTCGGGGGCTTCGCCGTGTTTACGAGGCAATCTCTGGGAAAGAACCGCCACCAGTCCTTTTTTGCACAATAGCTAAACGGCTAACTCGGTGATGTGTTAGCAGCGGAGGCCATCGTTTCCATAGCGTCCACGGAACTCTTCAAGTCGTCTTTTATACCAGTAGAGGCAAACAATATAGCACCAACAACCGCCACAAAACCCAAAATCAGGATATACTCGATCATGCCCTGACCTTTTTGGGTGAGCTTTTTGATTTTCTGTAACATGATTTTCACCTCCTCATAACAAAAATCCCATACGACAAATAATAAGGCTTTTGAAGTCGCCCGGTGAGATGGTGGCCTCTCGTGGGGCGAGATTTATGTGGAGCCGATTTTGCCCGGCTGAACATAACTTGGTTACTCCGTTGTCCCCGTCCATTTGGCGGTGGAAGTTGCATCCACCGTTTGTCTGGCAAAATAACTGGGTAGCCATGGGCAGTAGAACTCTTGGGAAATGACGGCTTGGTAATAATGGGTACCGGCTACCTCATTACTGTAGTAAGCCTCCGTAACTTCGCCGTTTACATTGTTGGCGCGAAACTCTTGGGAGGCATCGAAAGCATCGCCAGCGGTTACTTTATTTTCCTCGCAGGGCAATTCATTTGGAACTTTCTCCGTCAATGAAATAGGATTGGTCGCTGGGTCAAAGCTACGGTTTTCCACGTCCGCCTCTCTCCAAGCGATTGCCTCCACAGTTGCCCCGGCCAATGCCGCCGCATCGGCAGCGTTTTGCACCCGGGCGAATTGGCAAAAGTACAATCCCACGCCAATAGGTAACGCCGCAAACAGCAATATCAAGGGCAAAAGCAAGACAAAAAGTACCATAACCTGCGCTTTCTGCTCCTTGCAACGGCGCAACGCTTTATACATTTTGCTCGCCTCCTCGTACTCCCCCCTGCCGCTTCGCGGCTGTCCCCCCTCTGGGAAGGGGGCTTTTCCGTGTTGCCTCTTACCCCCAAGCCTCCCTCTTAGATGATGAGGGTCTTAGAGCTTCAGCTCTTAGAGCCTCACATCCCGTAGGGGGGAGGTGTCCCGAAGGGACGGAGGGAGTTCACAAACCTTCACGGCCCCAGCATATTGGTCAGCCCCGAATTAAACACATTTAGCAAGGGGGGCATTAGGAGTACCACAAAAATCGTGGGAAAAATGAACATCATCATGGGGAAAAGCATTTTTATGGGCGCTTCCAGCGCCTTTTTTCTTATGTTTTGCCGGTGCCGCTCGCGCATGGTGGCCGATTGGATGGCGAGGGTTCTGGCCATGCTGGTGCCTAGACGGTCGGCTTGGATTACCGAGGAGGTGAAAAGATAAACCTCTTCCACATCGCAACGCCTAGCCATTTCTTGGAGTGACCGGCGGCGGATTTGTCCCATGCGCATATCTCGTTGCATTCTGGTACACTCGTCGATGAGGGGGCCTTTCATTCTCGCGATAATCCGCGTTACTGCCCCGTCGAAGGATAAACCGGCTTGGACGCTGACGCAGAGCAAATCAAGAAACTCCGGCAGTTGACTTCTGATGGCGGCCTTGCGGCGATTTACCAAGGATTGCAAAATGAGAAAGGGGACGGCGCCGCCGATGATGGCTCCTACCAAAGAGGCCGCCAGCCTTTGTATGAATAAAATCTCAAGCTGTCCGGCCAGCCAGAAGGCATAAAGTCCACCGCAGATGATGAGTCCCACCCAGCCGGCGGCGAGGCGTTGCACCCCCCAGCTGTCTAATTTCCCTGCCCGGAGGAGCCGCGCCTCCA
The DNA here is from genome assembly GCA_017476005.1 of Selenomonadaceae bacterium. Taxonomy (GTDB): domain Bacteria; phylum Bacillota; class Negativicutes; order Selenomonadales; family Selenomonadaceae; genus RGIG5097. The sequence continues at coordinate 52,150 of JAFVEM010000013.1, forward strand.
GTGCGCCTTTTATCTCTCGGGGGGTAAAGGCTTGCGCCCGTTCTTGCAAGACGTTCAGCATGGGGACGATGGTTCTTTGGGTGAAAGGGATGTTGGCGAGATTCCCGGCTACGTCTCTTTCTTTTTTATCCGGCTTTGCCTTGGTTTCTTTGCGACTGTCCTCTTGAGAAAGCTGACGAAAACGTCGCTCCGTTTGCGCCTCCTTGGAGCCGGTGGCCTTGAGAACTAAGTAGATAAGACCACACAGAATTAACGTCACGGCCAGTGCGATGAATACCAGCATCACCAACCGCCTCCCCGACTGAAGAAAGATTCGGGGATATCCACCCCGTTCATGCGGAATTTATCGAGGAACTGGGGTTGCAAGCCGGCAGTTTCAAAATGACCCACGCTTTTGCCGTTGTCGTCGATGTAATCCTGCTCGTAACGGAATAAGTCTTGCAGGACGATGGTGTCACCTTCCAGACCTTGTACCTCCGTGACGTAGGTTATTTTGCGACTGCCGTCCCGGATGCGAGATTGTTGCAAAATCAAGTCGATGGCCGAAGAAATTTGGGTTCTGATGGCTCTTAGCGGTAAATCCATGCCGGCCATCAACACCATGGTTTCCAAACGGGAGAGAACATCTCGCGGCGTGTTGGCATGGGCGGTGGTTAAGGAGCCGTCGTGGCCGGTGTTCATAGCTTGGAGCATATCGAGGGCTTCTCCCGAACGCACCTCCCCCACGATGATTCTATCGGGACGCATACGCAGGGCGTTTCTCACCAAATCCCGGATGGTGATAGCTCCCATGCCTTCGATATTGGCCGGGCGAGATTCTAGGGACACCACATGTTCCTGTTGCAGTTTTAGTTCCGCCGCATCCTCGATGGTGACAATGCGGTCGGTGGGGGGGATAAAGGAGGAGAGAACATTCAGGGTGGTGGTTTTCCCGGAGCCGGTACCCCCCGACACCAATATGTTAAGTCTGGCCTTGACGCAAGCCTTGAGAAAATCCGCCATTTCTTCGCTTAAGGTGCCGAAACCAACTAAATCGGACACCGCCAGCGCCTTTTTGGAGAATTTACGGATGGTAATGGTGGGACCGTTCAGCGCCAAGGGAGGAATGATGACGTTCACGCGAGAACCGTCGGCCAGTCTGGCATCCACCAAGGGAGAAGACTCGTCAACCCGGCGGCCTAAAGGTGTCAGGATGCGCTCGATGATGCTCATGACGTGTTCGTCGTTGTGAAAATGGACGTTGGTGAGGGTGAGTTTGCCTTTGCGTTCGGCGAAAATTTGTTTGGGGCCGTTTACCATGATTTCGGTGATGGCTTCTTCTTGCAGTAGCGGCTCCAAAGGCCCCAGTCCCAAAATCTCGTGGCAAATATCCGTCACCAGTTGTTCCCGTTCGCCGCGCGTGATATTGACGGGGCTTTCTTCCAGCGCCTTTTGGCAATACACGGTGATAATGCGGACAATCTCGTCCCGTTTCGGTTCTCCTTGGGCGATAACGCTTTGTTCCTCGGGGGTCATTTCATCGGTAATGCGTCGGTGGACGCTGTTTTTTATTTCCTGGTAAGTGTCCTCCCGTTTCTCTTCCGCCCAACTGCGAGCGACGGAAGGGGCCGCCTCGCGCAGACTTTCTTTCGCGCTCGCCTGCGCCTTGGTCTCAGGACGCTGCCCCATGGTAGCTGTCGAAACCTCGCCGCGATTTTCTTTTCTGGCCAGTCGATCTAAAAGTGACATTTTCTCCCTCCCCTCACATTTTTATATCAATAATTCGTCTAATGACGATATAACCGATAAATTCCATGACGGCGCACACTACCAGCGCGATACGGCCGGCGGTGCTTTCCAACATGGGATCCATGTAGCCGGGGGAAATGAGGGAGAGTACGCCGCAGAGAGCCGCCGGGAAGATCAGGAGTATCCACATGGAGGCGCGTCCTTGGGTGGTGAGGGTGAGTATTTCGCGGCGCATCCGAATGCGTTCATTGATGGTGGCGCTGATGTTGTCGAGGATTTCCGCTAGGTTCCCACCCACTTCCCTTTGAATTAACACGGCGGTAACTACCAAGGAGAAATCGGCACTTTGCACCCTAGCGTCCATATCCTTCAGCGCGTCCTCCATGTTTTTCCCCACGGACACCTCGCGCATGACCCGAGAAAATTCTTCCCCCAAGGGCGGCTCCATCTCTTTAGCCACTAAATCCATGGCTTGCAGGAAACTAAACCCGGCGCGCAGCGCGTTGGACACAGTAATCAGGCAGTCGCTAAGCTGGTTGGTGAACTGTTTATAACGTCGCTTTATGCGCCAGCCGATGAAAAACCAGCCGCCAAACAGTCCGGCAAGCGCCACCACCGCCACCGTGGCGATGTCTAATGTAAGGAGCGCCGTCAAGCCGCAGAGAATCACGGTGGCGGCCAAGACCAGCACGATGTATTCCCAGCCGAACAGCGGAATCCCCGCCTGCTCCATGCGCCTGTCCAAAGTGACCGTGGGACGAATGGAGGCTAAGGGCGTGCCGTATTTTCTGGCAAAGGCTAAGGCATCGGCCTTAACCCGGTTTTCCGCCTCTTCCTTTTCTTCCTCCACCATGTAGGGCAGTACCCTACGCAGGACATCTACCTGCCTTTTTTGGCCGTACTGCCAAACGAAAAAGGCGAGGAGCAGGACACCCAATACCGCCACCAAAGCGATTACCAAGAGAGCCGTGTTCATGGGGTGGCTCCTTTGGCCAGAATTTCCCCGGCCAGCGCGGCGATTTTTTTGGCAAAGAGGGTGTCGCTTTTAATGCCTCGTCCCATGCGACCGCTGTTAGCCGCCGCGAGGAGCAAATATTCGTTTGGCATTATCTCCGTGGGAAAGCCCTCCAGCTCCTTTTGGAGTTTGCGCCGTTCCGTTTCGTCGCAAGGTTGCACCCGGGAGAAAATTACCTTCATGTCCTTCATGTACGACCAGCCTTCAAAGATGCCCAAGGCTTTTTTCATGTGCTCGACTTCAAAGCCGGTGTTCATCATGCCCACCAAGTAAATTATATCCGCCATTTCGCACATCCCCACGGAAAAGGGGCTGTACCCGAAGGGCAAATCTATCAGCACATAGCGAAACAGACTTTGCGCCATGTGCGCCACCGCCGTCAGACTGGCCACATCGATGAGTTCCGCATACTCCGGCCTTTTAGGGCAACAAAGGAGCCGCAGGTTTTTGGCCACAGGCATAAAATAAGGTTCCAAGGTAATGGGAGAAACGTAATTTATATCTCGCACCGCTTCCAAGATGGTATATTTCGGCTCTGCGTCGTAGAACATGGCTTGGTCGCCGAATTGCAAATCAGCGTCAATAATCCCCACGGCGCCGCCGGTCTCCTTAGCCAGATGCAAGGCGAGGTTCGACAGCAAAGTGCTTTTGCCACTGCGTCCTTTGGGGCTGAAAAAAGCGATGGTGGTGGTAGGTCCCACGGTACCCCGTTTTTCAAACACCCGTATAGAGTCCGTCAGTTCCTGCCCGGTAAAGGGTTTCAGTATGCACCCCAAGGCGCCGTGCTGGGCGCATTCCATGGCAATATCGTTGCTCCACTTGCTCATGGTGCCTAAGATAGCAGTTCCCGGGAAAGCCTTCGTAAATTCGGGGATTGCGCGGCGATTTTCCGCCGCCTCCACGTCCATCAGAAAAAGATTGGGTTGAAAGACGCTGCTCTGACTGATGGCGGCACCGGCCGTAGGGTATTTCGTCAAAAATTCATACTCATCGGTGACATCCAAGGTCGCCGCTATCTCCCGTTGCATATCCCCGTCAGGCTCGATAACCACCACCTGCCAGCGAGCATCCTTCTTTTTGGCCATTTTTATCTTCCTTTTGGTTTTTATTTTTTGCCTCTGCTAACGCATAAGCGACCTCTACGGCACTAAAGTGCCTAGAGTCTGCTTACGGCGGCCAAAGGGCACAGCCCTTTGGAATCCCGGTTGACTTTTTTGTTGGTTTACTGCTGTTCCCCTAGTCTCCCTTTTAGAAGGAAATTTTGGAGCTACCTCTAACCCCAAGCCTCCCTCTTAGAGGGAGGTGCCCGAAGGGCGGAGGGAGTACTACCTAAACAATCCCGACAACTTGGCGAAAAAGCCGGTGGGTTTTGTGGTTTCCTTGGGGGCTTCGGGGCGGTTGGTGAACATGCCCACGAGATCCCAGAGGCTGTCTCCCAGTTTGGTGTGGGTCGTGCCGAGAACCGCCGGGACGCCGAAATTGATGGAGGAACGAGCGGTGGGAAAATCGTTGGGCAGGTTATAGTAGAACTCCCGACCGAAAAGTTTTTCCACTTCTCGCTGGCTCACCAGTTTTTGGGAGTCGCTGCGGTTTTGGACAAGGCGAATTTTGTTGGCCTCATAGTCGAACCTGAGAAGCACGTCGTAACCGCTCTTGAGATTCTTGATAGCCGGGATAAAATCCATGATGCCGAGGAAGATAATAGAGGTGGATATATCCAGCATATCCATGTTGAGGTCGGAAAACACCGCCGTGGTATCAATGACTATGTACTCGAAAGAACGCAAGCCCTCCACAATGTCCATGACATCTCTTGATTCCAGTCCGTAGGTTTCGGTGATGCTGTGAGGCGCGGGCAACACGGCAAATCCGACATTGCCCTTGCGCCATTCCGTGAGAAACGAGGTCATATCCACTTGACTCCGCGGTATTCCCCGAGCGTCAGCCTCCAGCAGAGCTTGCCGCGCATCGGCCAAGGTATATTCGCCTCGAAAGCCCAGATAATTCTCCACGTCGCCGAATTGTAAATCCAAATCGATAAGACAGGTGTTGTACCCTTCTTTGGCCAGCCCGGCGGCAAAATTCGTAGCCACCAAGGTCTTGCCCACTCCGGGAGCCGTCGAAAAGACCGTTATTATGATACTGCTACGTTCCACCGCCATTTGCTATTCTCCTTATAAATTTTTACCTTCCGGCTCTATCTCCGCTCAAATACTTGTGCAGAATATCCCCTTCGATTTCCGTGGGCGCCGCGTTGGGTTGTTGCGTTAAGGCGGCGGCTTCGGCAGTGGAGGCGGCATCGGTTTCGCGCCGCTCTTGTTGCCGCTTAGCAGCATCCCTGCGCGCTCTGGCCTCGTCGATTAGGGAGTGGGACGCCGGTTGTTTGGCCTCTTTGGCTACCTTTGCTTCTTTAGCTATTTTGGCGGCGGTTTTCTCCGCCGCTTTTTCCGCCAGTTGTTCCTCCGTGGTGGGAGGGAGCGGCTCGTTTAAATCAACCGGCTTTTGATCGGCTTTGTCCTGCCTACCGGTATTGTAGTACTCCTGCATTTCTTTCGACATATAAGCCGGGGTGTCCTGATCCACCAGTTGCGGCGTGATGAGGATTATGACCTCGCGCTTGTTTTTCGATTTCGCCGTATGGCGGAAGAAATGCCCTAGGATGGGAATATCCCCCAGAAGCGGCACCTTCACGATGTTACGGCTTTCGGTGGAGTCAATGAGGCCGCCGATAACCATGGTGGTTCCCGGGGCTAAATGCACCACAGAGTTGGCCGTCCTCTCCAGCTTCCCGGGTACTTGACTGCCGAAGTAGGTAATGCCGTTGGCATAATCCAGTTGACTTACCTCTGCATGGACGGAGGAGGTAATCATGCCGTCTCCACCCATGGTGGGTTTTATCTTCAGCTTGATGCCGTAATCCATGCTTTCATAGCTGACACTGCCGTTACCGTCGGTCTTGGGAATTTTTATTTCGCCGCCGATGTGAATGTCCGCTTCTTCGCCGCTCATGGTGGAAATACTGGGACGGGACAGGATTCGCGCCTTGTTGTCGCGCACCAACGCTTGCACATACATATCAATATTATCCCGATGATTCCAGAGCCAATCGGCCGGATTATTGCGGAAGCTCCTAGAACCCGTTCCCCGATTGTAGCTTTCCCCCATGTATATCTGGCCGGGGGAAAATTCCCCATCATCTCCGCTGGCGCTACCGTACTGGATGCCGATATTTTTCGCATCGGCGGCGGAGATGTCGATAATCTGCGCCTCCAGTCGAATCTGGGTGGGATGCACCATTTGCAAAAGGTCGATAACGCTACCGCTGGCCGCCGTGGTGCTTTGCCCCAGCCCGGAAGCGGTGGCGGTGGCGCCGGTGGCGGCGCTGACGTTACTTCCCGTAGTGAGATTCGTGGTGGTGTTCCCCACATATAGCTGGGCGATTTGGAGTGCCAAGTTGCGCTCGTACTGATTTTCCACCGTCCCGGTGAGTAAAATTCGATTGTCGATTTTTTTTACATGCACCCCGGGGAGGTTAATGGATTTTTCTATCAGCATGGCCAGCCCCGGATCCTCCGGCGAAACCACCACGATGTATTCCTTCATCTCCCCGTAGGCTGTCCACACCAAGATAGTGGTAGTGCCGGCGCTGTGACCTTCCAAGAGAAAATCGTTAGTGGAACTCCCCAACCTCTGCACGGCGGCGATATTGGGATTACCGGCGGCTATCCGCGTGATTTCGCTCCCCACATAGACATAATGGGACTCGTTCATGTTAAGCGTCACCAGCTCCGATGCATACGCCGTGGGAGCGGTGCCGTAAATCGCGCAAACCGTTGTTATACCGAGGGTTAAGAGCGTGGAGGCGCTGCCTCCACACCTCTGCCCAAGGAGCTTCGCCCCTTGGGAATCCCGTTTTGATTTTTTTAGTTTTGCTAACAAGTTCATTATCTGCCGCCTCCGCCCCAAGGGATAATCTCGTAACTGCCACCTATCGGGCTGGTGCCACGACCGCCATTAGTCCCTGGAGGAGCCACCGGCGAGGTCGGCGGCTGGAAAGCCGGTAGCGGCATAGAGGTGGGGGGAGTAACGGCCGGAACCTGCGGTGTTGTCACCTTGGGAGTTTCGACCGCCGGCGTATAAGCAAAGAAAAATTCCGTAGTAGGGAGATACATCTCTTCCGGTTGCAAAGGCCGCATGACGAGATAAATAGTCCCGGTCTGCGCCGCCATCAAAAGTTTCATGGCGTCCGAAGGTTCCAAAGCCAAGGTCGCCGAGGCCGGATTGTCAATGGGGCTGGTATCCACGGTGGTGACGCTCTTAGGCTTATCCGTCTTAGCCTCCTCTTCCCCGTCCTTTTCGGCGGCTTCGTTCTTGGTGACGGTCAGCCGAGGGGAGCCGGTTTTGTCCGTCATGTCGTTAATGGCCAGCAGCGTCACATTTTGCAAAAGCACCTCGCTACGCACCACGCCCCCCTGCCGATTCCCCGGGATAAGCACCACATCCACCTTATCCCCGGGACGAGCAAAGCCCGAAGTGCTGGTGAGTTTACTGATGGCAATAGACACGGCGCGACAATTGGGAGGTATCATGCCCACGAACCCGGCCTCTCGAGTAGTGCCGTAGAGTTTCCGCTCCGTCACCATATCCCCGGCAAAAATCGCCGTCTGTGCCGGACGCCCCACGATGTTTTTGGTATCGCGTATGGCATCGTTCGGGATAAGGTCAAGCGGCAGTTCCTCGGTTTTGAGCATCCCGGCGCGAATAATGGTGCGCGGCGTGATGTCGCTGGCGGCTACCACCACCGCCTCCATGGGTCTAGCTTGCTCCGCCAGTTTCCGCTCCGCTTCCTCCTGCGTAGAACTTTCGATAAAGGAGAGGGCCAAATAAATGAATCCAAATAAAATAATTCCGGTAGCGGCGGCCAGCAGCATTAACTGCTTTGGCCGCAGGTCGTTTAAGGAATCCAAAAGCCTAGAAAGCAAATTCATCCCTCCTTTTATGTGGGGAAACGATCATTCATTCTTGAATCTAAATTGCATACTTCTTTGGGTTTTGGTACAATACGAAGCAAGAACACGAAAGGAGGTTTGACCATGAAAACCACTCTTGCCCAAGATATTGACATCGCCAAAAGCAAGGCACGATTGGACGAGGCGGCCAATAATCTTATCGCCAACAAACACGTCATTGCCCACATCATGCGCGAATGTCTCACCGAGTATAAAGACACCTCGGTCGAGGACATAATG
>JAFVEM010000014.1 GCA_017476005.1 Selenomonadaceae bacterium
ATGGCGAACAGCGAAGACCCCTTATCTAAAATTGGTCATGGATTCATACAACGATGACCACATCCACGATATAACTTTTTGCGCCGGAACACAGCTAGGCAAGACCGTGGCCGAGCAAAACATGATAGCCTTTACCATTGCCTGTGACCCTTCGCCCATGCTGATTGTTTATCCCACCAAGGAACTGGCCAAATTCACCAGTGAAAAACGCTTGCAACCCATGTTTAGGCTGTGTCCTGCCTTGGCGGAACGCTTCGACGAATACCGCAGTCAGGATTTAGAGCTAAACTTCGGCACTATGTATATTTCCTTAGTGGGAGCCAACAGCGCAGCGGGACTGGCGGCAAGACCGGTTCGCTGTGTGTTTTTTGACGAAATCGACAAATTCCCCAAGTGGACGGGGAGCGAGGCAAGCCCTTTGGAGCTTGCCGATGAGCGAACCAAGACCTTTTGGAACGCCAAAAAGGTGAAAGTCTCCACCCCCACCCTAAAATCCGGTTATATTTGGCAAGGGTGGCTGACCGCCGATATACAGTATCGTTATTATGTGCCTTGCCCTCATTGCGGCCATAAACAAATTTTAGAGATGAAGCAGCTAAAATGGCCGGAGGGAGCCGATGAAACCGAGGCTAGGGTTAGAGCGTGGTATGAATGCAGTCATTGCCATAATGCCATTGATGACCGCCACAAGCCGGAAATGCTCCGGGGCGGCGAATGGCGCGGCGAACGCAACAGCAAAGGACGCGCCGCCAAGGTAGCTTTTCACCTAAACTCCATCTATTCTCCATGGTTGACCTTCGGGGACGTGGCGGCGAAATTCCTAGCAAGTAAAGACGAACCGTCGCTATTGATGAACTTTATCAATTCATGGTTGGCGGAGCCGTGGGAGGATAAGAGTAGTAAGCTAAAATCCGATGTGGTCATGGAAAAAGCCCTGCCCTATAACCGGGGGCAAATGCCGCCGGAGGCGCAAATTCTCACCTGCGGCATTGATGTTCAGTTGGATCACTTTTGGTATGCCGTCAGAGCGTGGGGAGCGCATCTCACTTCTTGGCTAGTTGATTGGGGACGGGCGGAGACGTGGAGCGACCTCTTAACCGTCATAAATCGTAACTACGCCGACATGAACGGCGAAGTCAGGCAGATAAACCTTGCTTGCATAGATTCCGGCTACAATACCGACGATGTATATAACTTTTGCGCTCATAACATGGATGTGCTAGTCCCCACCAAGGGGAGCAGTACACCGCTAAAAAGCCGCTACAATGTGACGGTACTGGATAAACAGCAAGCCGGGTTTGGCCTTCGCCTGTACATCATGGACACGAACCAAATGAAAAACTTCGTGGCCTCTCGGATGAGTATTGCGCCGGGGGCGCATGGTAGTTGGAATGTTTACCGGGATATTGAACGAGAATACGCCGACCAAATTTGCGCCGAACAACGGGTAGAGCAGAAAGACAAAAAAGGCCGGGTATCTATCGTGTGGGAAAAAATCAGCTCCCACGCCCAAAATCATCTGTTGGACTGCGAGACCAATAACACCTTGGCGGCGGAAATCTTGGGGGTGCGTTACCTGTTGGAGCAGGAAACCGCCCAAGAAGAAACTACCGCCGATAATAATGACTGGCTAGACGTGAAAGAAAATTGGCTGTGATAGGTGGTGAAACAGTTGGACACATTGCAAGAGCAATTAGAACGAGTGAGGGCGGCTATTGCGGCCATTGAAACCGGGGCGCAGGAATACCAAATAGGCAATCGTCGCCTGTCTCACGCTGACCTTGCTACTCTCTACGCTAGGGAAACGGCACTGAAAACCGAAATTGCACAGTTAGAGGGCAACGACCTCTATTTTGCCCAACTGGGGCGGCTATGATTGGAATTATAGAAAAAGCTATAGCGGCCATTTCCCCAAAGTGGGCTTGCGAGCGGGCTTTTTACGCCGAAAGCCTACGTTCCTACGAAGCCGGAGAGATAAATCGCTTTTCCGATGGATGGACACCTGTGAACACCGATACCGAAAACAGCGATAAAACCCAACGGGACATCATCAAGGCGAGGGCGAGATACCTTGAAAACAACAGCGATATAGCTATGGCGGCCATTTCCGGCATCGTCCGCAACGTAGTCGGCACGGGAATAAAACCTCAAGCCAGAACGGGGAGCGAAGAACTAAACCGCCAAATAGAAACTCTGTGGCGCGACTGGACACGGGCAGAAAACTGCGACATTACCGGCGGACAGACCTTTGAAGAACTGCAAGCCATGCTCCTCCGGCGTAAAATTGTTGACGGCGAAGCCCTAATCAAGAAAGTTATCACCAAGCAAGGGAAATATCCGATGAAATTGCAGGTCATAAAACCCGACCTTTTGAGCCAGTACCTAATGACCGCTCCCAAAACCGGCAATATTATCCGCTCCGGGATAGAACTTGACCCACACTTGAAACCATTGGCCTATTGGATAGACAAGAAAAGCCCCGATGGCTATATCCAATACGACCCGGACAGGGTGGAGGCGAGGCACATTATACACTTGTGGACACGCCACCACCCCGACCAAATAAGGGGAATATCCGACCTTGCGCCGATAATAAAGCGGCTGAAGGACACACAAGACTATTTAGACGCAGAAACGGTGGCGGCAAGGATTGCGGCTTGCTTTTCCGTATTTATCACCACGCAAACGGGAGCGCCGGGAGCGGTGGGGCGTATCGGTAACACCAAAGACCCGGAAAACAAAAAGCTCCAGTCTATTCGCCCCGGCATGGTTAAATACCTCGCCCCCGGTGAAAAAGTGGAGACGGCGAACCCGTCAAGGGGCATGGCCAACGCCAAAGATTATATTTCCATTCAAGAACGCCTAGCCGGAGCCGGACTAGGCCTTTCTTATGAGCTAATTAGCCGGGACTTCAATCAAAGCAGTTTTTCAGCGGCAAGGCAGGGAATGTTGGAAGACCGCAAGACCTTTGAACCTATGCAAATATACATGGCTACCCATCTATGCGACCCGATTTATCGTGAGTGGCTAGATTGTTGCGTGGCGGCAGGTTTGATTGATATACCCGATTATTTTGCCCACCGGGATAAATATCAAGCGGTGGAATGGATAACTCCGGGCTGGTCATGGATAGACCCACAAAAAGAAGTGCAGGCAGACATTGCCGCAATTCAAAACGGCGGCAAGACACTTTCTCAATGGTGCGCCGAGCGCGGCTATGATTGGCGCGAACAGCTTGAGCAGATGGCGCTAGAAAAGGCCACCGCCGAGAGTATGGGACTGGTTTTGTCGGTACATACCCCCGTAAACGTACAAGCCGCCATGAGCAACCACACTGAAAACACCGAAAGCGAGGAAAAAGACGATGGAAAAGAACAAGAATGACCCTTTATTTAGAACTTGCGGTATCGGGGCGATAGAAACCCGGCAAGCGGAAAATAACAGTCGCCAAATAGAGCTGTCTCTTTCTAGTGAAGCCCCCTACGAGCGATTTTTCGGCACGGAAATTCTTTTGCATGAGCCGGAAGCCATTGACCTAATGCGGCTACAAGAGCTAGGGACAATGCTTTTCAACCATAACCCGAATGCCGTTATCGGGAAAATCCTAGCGGTGGAGCTGGACGAAGAAGCAAAGAAACTTCGCGCCACGGTGGAGTTTGACAAAGACGAAGAAGCGGAAAAGATTTATCAAAAAGTTTTATCCAGGACGCTAAAAGGTGTGTCGGTGGGTTACATGGTGGAGGAATGGGAAGATGTCCGGGAGGGCAAAACGAGCAGTAATGGCCGTTTTACGGGGCCTTGCTCCATTGCTACCAAGTGGACACCCTACGAATTGTCGATTGTCTCTGTCCCTGCCGATCCAACGGTAGGGGTAGGACGAAGTTTAGAGATTGGAGTTGAAAAAGATATGGAAAACCACGAAAATTTAACGCCGCAATCTGAGGAGAAAGGCATTGATTTAGCCAAGGAGCGCGAGGCGGCTATACAGCTTGAGCGGCAAAGAGTTGCGGAAATAACCGCTATGTGCCGTCAATTCGGCATTGAGGCCGAAAACTACATCAAAGACGGCACGACCGTAGAGGCGGCGAGGGCGGCTATTATGGACAAACTGGCCGCCGAACGCACGGCGCAAACCGTCACCGTCGAGGCCGACGAAATGGACAAATTCAGAGCGGCGGCAGTCGATGGTCTTGCCCTTCGCGCCGGTATTGCCATAAAAGACCCGGCGGCAGGGGCAAGCGATTTCCGAGGCAAGAGAATGCTTCGTCTTGCCGCTGAGTGCATAGAACGGGAAACCGGGAAAGCTACCGGGCGCATGGACGATGAAACCCTTGTCCGGGAAGCCTTAACGGGGACGGGGGCTTTTCCGGGGATTTTGTCGAACGTGGCCAACAAAAGCATGGCGCAATCTTACCAAACCGCGCCTACTACTTATCAGCTATGGACGGCTAGCGGCAGTGTTTCTGACTTCAAAAAGGCCACTCGTTACCGCTTGAGCGAGGCTGACGAACTGGAAAAACTAACGGAGCAGGGCGAGTTCAAGAATGGGACGCTCACCGAAAGTTCCATTGTCGTAAGCATTGACACCTACGGCAAAGGCTTTGGCATATCTCGCAAGGCGATTATCAATGATGACCTCGGAGCCTTGAACGATATTCCGGCGCGTCACGGGGCGGCGGCTCGTCGCATGATAAACAAGATGGTGTATAAAATCCTCACGGATAACCCCACTATTGAAGGGGCGGCGCTTTTCCATAGCAACCACAAGAACCTGCAAGCCGTGGATATTAGCGTAGAAGGTTTAGGCACGATGAAGGCGGCCATGGCGCGGCAAAAGAATATCGGTGGCAAAGAAGCCTTGAATATTCAACCTGCTTTTCTTCTTTGCCCTCCCGAATTGGAAGTCACGGCGGCGCAACTCATAAATTCCACGGTTGACCCCACCAAGGCCAATGCCACCGTGAACCCTTTCGCCAACAAGTTGACGGTTATCTCCGACCCTGAACTCACGGACACCAAGGCTTTTTATTTGGTAGCCGCGCCGGGTTATGCGCCTACCATCGAAGTGACCAGTCTCAACGGCAATCTCACGCCGACCATTGAAAGCGCGGTACAGTTTGACGTATTAGGCATAAAGTGGCGTATTTACATGGACGTGGGTGTAAATCTCGTAGATTATCGCGGCATCCAAAAGAGTAGCGGCAAACAGTAAGAAGGGAGTGAAAACTAATGGCCAACGGCACAACCTGCACCTGCATAATACAAAACCCCACGGACGCTAAAGGAAATTTCACCGGGGTAAGATTTGAAGGCTATGACGGGCTTTACAGTAAAACTTTAATAGTACACGTCAAAAAGGCTGACCTGCCGGAAATACCGCCGGAGGGACAGCCTTTCACTGTAGATGGGGAGGTTTTGTTGGTGAATACCGTCATAGACGATATGGGTATGTTATCTATCACCCTCACCGGGAATATGCGAGGCTACTAAAATATCAGTGGAGATTACTTTCGACGAAAACCGCCACCGAGCCTTACTCCAAACCTTGCAACAACTCGAGCCGCAAAACGTCTATAAAGCGTCTTCGGCGGCGGCTAAAAGAGCCATGATAGCCGCAAGGACGGCAGGTAGCCGCAAAATCCGGCAGATTTATACCATGAAAGCCCGCGATATAAACAGCCGGGTAACAGTGAAGGGTACAAACGGCGGCGCGGAGATGAAAATCAAAGGCCCCATGGAGGGCGTAAAGAAGTATCGGAGTGTCATGCAAAAACAGGGCGTATTCGTGATTATCAAGAAGGGCAACAGAACGCGAATACCCCGCTCCTTTACATTGAATAACAGCTTCCTCAAGCGCGAAGGGGCTAGCCGTTTTCCCATTAAGGGAATATATGGCCCCGCTGTGCCTCAGCTATTTGGCAATCCTGAAGTGGTGGCGGTAATGGCCTAGACGATTTACGGCAAACATTATAAACCGCCGAAAACGTCATTTTTGAGTGACGTCTTTGGCGGTTTTTCATGCGAAATTAAGTTCTACTGGCAAGATGTATTTCATATGTATTATTTATTCTTAGTGTTAACACCTAATTCCGTTACTGCCCCCACGATTAAAGCAACACCTTCCAACTTGATTTTTTGCGCCATTTGTAGTGCTTCTTGCACATCGCTTATCAACTTAGGGGAATCTCTAAAAATTGACAAATTCGGCAAAATGATGATAAAATAGGTTGTATTAAGATAAAGGAGGGATTTACGGTGAAATTTACTTATTTCGATGAGGAAAACCGTCTAGAAAAGCTGAGCAAGTTGGGGGATTCCC
>JAFVEM010000015.1 GCA_017476005.1 Selenomonadaceae bacterium
AAACCAAAAAGGAGTTTACCAAATGAGCAAAAAGAAGTATGCGCTTTTGAGCTTAGCGGTGTCGTTGGCGCTTGCGCAGCCGGTGTATGCGGCGGAGGATAATGACAGCGGCGCAGAGAAGAAGACCCGTGACATTGTGGTGACGGCATCGCGAACCGAGCAGGAGATAGCGGAAACGCCGTCGGCGGTGGAGGTCATTACCTCTGAGGATTTGGAGCGCATGGGCGCAAATACCTTGACGGAAGCCTTACGGTTGGCTACGGATTTGAACATTACTCAAAGTTCCATGGGGAATAATGTGAGCTTGCGCGGTATGCAAAACAACCAGACATTGATTCTGATTAACGGGCGGCGAGTGCGTACCGAGGACACTAACGACTCGGCGAATAAGTACGAGCTGAACCGCGTCAATATGTCGAACGTGGAGCGGATTGAGATTGTGCGCGGCGCGGTTAGTTCTTTGTATGGCTCGGAGGCCATGGGCGGCGTTATCAATATCATCACCAAGAAAAACGACAAGGAATCTGTCACCGTGGGCGGCGACTGGACGACCCATGAGACGGACGCTTATTTTCATCTTTCCTCGGGCAAGCGTGGACGTTGGACCACCGATATGGACTTCAAATATGTAAATACTCGCAACTGGGGTTATTTGGGCAGTACGGCTGATGTGTATAATTACCCAATGGGGACTTATACCATGAATACCCAAACTACCAATCAGTTTGGTGAGCATCGTTTCTTTGACGTTGATGCGCGTTATGAGGTGGACAAAAACCGCGAAATAAATTTGTTTTTTGATTATACGAAAGAGGAATTGGAAGCACTCACCCTCACTGAGCATGTTATCTCGTGGTATCCAGTGCGCAATTTCACAGTGGGATATAGAAATGTTTTTAACCACGAACGCTACACCGCCGGCGTGGGCTACAGCGGAATCGACAAGCGAGGCGACTGGGAGATGCGCGCCTACCATACGCGGTTCACCAAAGGGCAAAGGATGTACTATACTTATTACTCTACGGGACGACACCAACCCGGCGAAGAAAAAACGGACGCTGCCGATAACATGACTTTTCACACAACCACCATTGACGGCAAACGCTCTTGGCAACTAGATGATAAAAATCTCTTAACTTTCGGCGGCGAATGGCGCAGTGAAAAATACGACTCCACACGTCTCGGCGATGGTAGCAGCGATACCAATTACGCCGCCTTTTATTTGCAGGACGAGTGGTTGGCGAGTAAACGGTGGCTTCTCATTCCTTCGGTTCGTTGGGATTACAGCGGAGATTTTGGCAGTAAAGTCACCGCTAAACTAGGCAGCAATTATCGGTTAAGCCCGGTCACGCGTTTCAAAGTCAATGTGGGCAGTGCCTATCGCGCCCCCACGGCCAGTGAGTTGTATATGGATTGGAATCATGTGACGGGCGGCGTTCAGATTCAAGGCAATCCTGACCTGAAGCCGGAAACGAGTCTAAACTACGACCTTTCCTTGGAAAGCTCCAAGGGGCGTACCTCCGGAAAAATATCTTACTTCCGCAACGATGTGAAAAACCTCATCGATTATGAACCCACAACTGCAGGCGGAACTACCTACCGTTACATAAATGTCAGCAACGCCAAGATTCAGGGCGTAGAAACCGAAATAAAGCAACGTCTGGGGGACAAATTTTCCCTCCGCGCCAGCTATAGCTATTTGGATGCTATCAACGACGACACCGGCGACCGTTTGGCTAACCGCCCTCGCCACAACGCCAAATTGATACTGGCCTACGACGACAGCAAAAACTCCGGAATTACGGCTATGTTGTGGCACGATTGGCTCATGTCCTATCGCTACGAGCTGGGTGAAGAACAAGGCGACACCAATCTCACCACACTAAACTTTGTCATCAATAAGAAGTGGAAGAATGGTCTCAGTGCCTATTTCGGCGTAGATAATATCTTTGACCAAAAGGATGTCAATCTCTTTGCCGATGGTCGCGTGTGGCGCGCCGGCGTGAAGTGTACCTTCTGAAAATAATAAATTAGGGGCAGTAATTATGAGTTTAGCTTATAGTTACTGCCCCGTTGTTTTCTTTACAGCCCTTCTCGGACAATCTCCGTAAAATCAGACCAATCTTCCACCTTAATCATGCCTATGAGCAAATATTTGGCACCCAACATTTTCCCCAGTTGCGCTGCCGTACAGGGATCGACCAAGCCGCTACGATCAAATTGATGTTCTAAATCCCGAAATATCAAAGCCGGCTTAATCATCCTCTTTGCCCGTGGCTTCTTCTAGCAACCGGTCAAAACATTCTACGAAGTTTTCATCGTCCTCGCGCGTGCGTTTATGGGGGAGGGAGCCACCACGAGGCGAGTAACGGTTGTTGAGGAGCGCGTCAATGTTTTCGTCGGTGTAGCGCCAGCCGTTTTGATTCACCGCGTAAGCTCCACGGGAAAGCGCCATAGCCGCTACGCCGTAGTCTTGAGTCACCACCACATCCCCGGCTTGGCAGAGATTAACGAGGACAAAATCCACCGCATCCGCCCCGGCGCCGATAACTTTAATCTCGCTGTAGTCCGAAGTCAACACATGATTGGTGTCGCAAATGAGCATCACCGGGACATGGTGCCACTTCGCCACGGACTCCACTTCCTCTACCACCGGGCAGGAGTCGGCATCCACAAATATTTTCACTTATTCCACCTCCAACAATACCTGCTATCTTCGCCGTTTAATTCATTTATCCTGCCTGGCAAGAAATTTAAGTCTCTACGGGAAATGATTTCGCCGAAGCGACTGCTACGCCCAATAACGCATCCTAAGCGGCCAATATTTTTCCTTGACAAACGGAAATAATTTGCATACAATAAAGACGTTTCGATGGTTGTTTTCGACTCACTAGCTCAACTGGCAGAGCAACTGACTCTTAATCAGTAGGTTCACGGTTCGATTCCGTGGTGGGTCACCATGGTAAATAACGGCTTCGCGTAATATGGCGGAGCCTTTTTTAATTTCGTTTGAAAGGGTGTTTTATCGTTTGCGAATACTGCTGGCTAATGATGACGGCATAGCCGCCGAGGGATTACGGGAGCTGGCGGCGGTGCTGTCCGCCGAACATGAAATTTTTGTCTGCGCCCCCAAGGGAGAGCAAAGCGGCATGGCGCACGCCCTCAGTGTGCGTCGTCCCATGGAATTTGCCGCCTACGCGCCGCTGGAAAAAACTTGCGTCGCGGCCTGGAGTCTCGATGGTACGCCTACGGATTGCGTAAAAGTTTGCTTAGAGTCCGTCCTAAAAGAAAATCCCCCCGACCTAGTTATCTCCGGCATCAACCGCGGCGCGAACTTAGCCACGGATGTGCTGTATTCCGGCACGGTGGGCGCCGCCATGGAAGGCTACCTTCACGGCATTACCTCGCTGGCCGTGTCCCTAGACAAAAATTCCGCGCTGTCCTATCGTGAAACGGCAGGAATCTTCGCCGACTTCCTCCGCCGCGAACTCGCCACTCGCGAGCAACCTTTCTTCTATAATGTAAATTTCCCCCCAAAGCTCGCCCCGGGAGTGCCGCAATTTGTCTTTGCCACCTTGGGCAAGCGCGACTACATCAACGCCTTTCTGCGTCACACGGATGAGGAAGGCAAAGAATTTTTCACCGTAGGCGGCGAGGCAATCGACCTTGACAAGAGCGAGGGTACCGATATTTACGCCGTGGATCGGGGCTATATCGCCGTGACACCGCTACATACGGAACTGACGGATTTTGCCGCCTTGGGTAGGCTACGGTAAAGCCGCATTTTATTGACAGCTATGGTATAATCGCAGAAAAGAGATATTTCCCAAAGGAGTGTTTCCGGCTTGTCCAGTCCTAAAAAAACGCAATCCGTGGAGCCGCAGGTTGCTCACCTCGTCAATACTTGGCTTGATTCCTACGGCGTTGACTACAAAATGGAACAAGCTCCCTTTCAAAATTTAGCGTTGGACAACGCTTTGAGCGAATATGCCTCCAAAAGCGGTAACAAAGGCGGCAATCGCCCCGATGTAAAAATGTTGCTTTATGATGAGGAAAATTTGCAATATTATCCCGTCCTCATCGAATACAAGGGCTACAAAGATAAACTGGTAAAACTTGACGAGGCCGGGCAAGTAGCCAACCAAAAGGCAGACCACACCCCCAACTACGCCAACATAAAAGACTATGCCGTGAACGGCGCCATTCACTACGCCAACGCCATTTTGCACTACACCGAATACACCGACGTTATCGCCATTGGCGTGACCGGTTGGCGCGACGAGAGCAATAAGCTGGTCACGAAAATCGGCGTTTACCATGTGTCCGGCAAAAATCTCGGCATGGGGCAGGAAGTCGGTGCTTACTCCGACCTGTCCTTCTTAAAGCCCCGAAATTTCGCTGAATTTACCGAGAGAGTTCGCCACCTTTCTCTGCCCGAAGCAGAACGAGAGCGCCGCCAAGCCAGCCGCGAGGAGGAAATTAAGGCCAGCCTCATGAAGCTGAACAACGATATTTACCAAAACGAGCCGGGCTTGGGCGCCACGGAGCGAATTTATCTCGTGGTGGCTTCCATCATGGCCACTTTGGGCGTTCCCGGATTGGTTTCTCCTTTGACCAAAGAGCAACTAACCTCTTCCACCGAAAAAGGCAACACCGACGGCGACATCATGATGCGTAAGGTAGAAAATTTCCTCGCCGAGCGCAATTTACCTGCCAGCAAGCAGAAAAGCATCACCAATATCCTTGAAAACACCATCAAAAACGACAACATTAACCGGGTGGAAAACGGCCAAACCCAACTGAAACGGGTTTTCTGCAAGATATTCGATGATATTGGCATATACTACAAAATTGTTCTTACTACCGATTTCACCGGGATGCTGTTTAACGAAATGTATAACTGGATTCCCTTCACCAAAGACCAAAACAACGACGTGGTACTCACGCCGCCTTATGTGGCGCGGCTCATGGTGCGCCTTGCTCGTACCAATAAGGACTCCTATGTATGGGACAATGCCACCGGCTCGGCAGGGCTACTGGTAGCCGCCATGCACGAAATGATAAGGGATGCCAAGGAAAAAATCACTTCGCCGGAAGAATTGCGGCGTAAGGAAATAGCCATTCGCACACAGCAACTTTTAGGGGTTGAGATACTGGGCGAGATTTATATGTTGGCCGTGCTGAACATGATCCTCATGGGGGATGGTAGCTCCAAAATTCTCAACAAAAATTCCCTGCTGGACTACCCGGAAAGACATAAATTCCCTGCCACGGTTTTTGTCCTTAATCCCCCCTATTCTGCGCCGGGCAACGGCATGATTTTTGTGAAAAACGCCCTAGCAAAAATGACTCACGGCTATGCGGCGGTCATTATCCAAAATTCCGCCGGTAGCGGCAAGGCAATAAGCTACAACCAAGAAATCCTCAAGCACAGCACCCTAGAAGCCAGTATCAAAATGCCCCTTGATTTATTCATTGGCAAATCCAGTGTTCAGACTAATATTTACGTTTTCAAAGTAGGGGAGCCGCATCATAAAGACAGCCCGGTGAAGTTCATCGACTTTAGCAACGACGGCTACAAACGCACCAACCGCAAAAAAGCCAGAAACAACCTCAAAGACGAGGATCATGCCAAAGAGCGTTATGATGAGTTGGTAAATTTGGTGAGATTCGGCAAAAGTCACTTGCGCTACTTCACGGAACAGGACTACTACGAAGGCACCATCAACCCGGCCAAAGGCGACGACTGGAATCAATCTGCGCCCCTTGACCGTCGCCCCAAGCTCGACGATTTCAAAAAAACGGTCAGCGATTATCTGGCGTGGGAAGTGTCGAATATTCTCAAACGTGGGGGCAAGGAGGGTTCCTTGGGAAAAATGATGCCCCACTCAATGAGCGGTTAGAGAGTGTTGAGTGGGGCGAGTTTACAGTCGATGATTTATTTGAGGTAGTTGGTACAAGGTCATTGGACAGTAACGCTGTTGATTTTGTTAGCGAGGGCATCAATTTTGTAGGACGTACATTCGATAACAACGGCATTCAGGGTAAAATTGCACTTCAAGGCTTTTCTCCGAACGAACCATATACCATTACAGCCACTGTAATTGGTAATTATAAATATGTAAAATATCAAAAAGAACCATACTACTGCTCACAAAATATCAATAAGCTAACTCCTAGAAGGATATTTACCACATGGAATGATAAAGTAGCTTATTTCTGCGCTACGAGCATATATAAATTTGTATCACAGTATGATGGACAGCAAGGCGGCTATAAACTTACAGACATAAAAAAACACAAAATTTACCTTCCAATGTGCAAAGATAAAAATATAGACTTCGCTTTTATGGAGAACTTTATAGCGGAGCTTGAGGCGGAGCGTTTGGCAGAGTTGGAGGCTTATTTAGAGGCGGCAGGGCTGAAGGATACGGAGCTGACGGAGGCGGAAGAAAAGGCTTGGCAAGCCGTGCAAGATGAAAATATGAAGTGGGGCGAGTTTAAGCTGGGAAGCCTATTTACCAAGTTGGATCTGCGCTCAAATCTTGATAAGCTAGATAAAAAATACGATGTTTCCACGGTGCAAAACGAAGAATTTTCTCTACCGCTAGTCAACGCAAAAGATGGCAACAATGGTATTATGTTTTACGGACGAGATGCTGATTGGGATTCAGCCGAAATGACTATTGATATTGTTGCTAATGGGGCGGTAGCCACGGGGAATGTATATCCACAGCCGCACAAAACTGGCGTCATGTGGGACGCTTATTTGATAAAACCAAACTTTTTAGCAAACGCCGAACTGTTACAATTCTTTTCTACAACCATTTACAAAACTATAAAACCAAAATTCAGCTATGAGTATAAGGCGGTATGGAACCGAGTATCACAAGAAAGTATTTTACTCCCCGTCACCGACTCCGGCGAAATTGACTTCGCTTTCATGGAAAATTTTATTTCCGCCGTGCAAAAACAAGTGGTGCGTGGGGTGGCTGAGTATAGCGAGAGGAAGATGGCGGCTTATAGGGAAGTGGTGGGGACGTATGCCTAGTGAATTTGAACACATTAAATTTTTAGTTGACCGCATGGCCGTCGCCTTAAAACCACTGAAAATATATCTCTTTGGCTCATTCGCCGAAGGAACGGCAACGGCAGAAAGCGACTATGACTTTTATATAGTGATGCCGGACAGCGATAAGCGTCATCTATTAGATTTGATGACAGAAGCGCAACGCGCTCTGCGCCATCAAAAACGTTGTCCGGTGGATGTGATTGTTAATCGTCAAGCAGCCTTTGAGGCAGCAAAAACCTCTGCCCTAAGCATCGAGAATGTCATAGCTCACAAGGGGATATTGTTGTATGGGAATTGAACTTCATGTGTTCTGCACCTCTGCATAATTTTATTACCGTGCAAAAACAGATCCTGCGTGGGGTGGTGGAGTGGCTTATCTTAAAGCTATAGGATGAATTTCAAGGGAGGTATTTATATGGAGAGCGAGCGTTTGACTTGGGATGAGATAAAGGCGAAATACCCGGATAAGTGGGTCGGGCTGTCGAAGATTGACTGGAAGGATGATGCAAATGTGAGTTCGGCGGTAGTGATTGGGGCAAGCGATTCCGATGACGAGTTCTTGAGACTACAGATCGCCGGTGAAGATGTACACACCACCTATACCACACCGTATAATTTATATTGAGGTGGAGTATGAAACAGTTCACACTATATCTGAAAGACGACGAGCGTCGACCTATTGTATTGTTAAAGAACTTCTTTGACTTAGAGGCAATGCTCGATACCGGGTCTATGTTTCCCGTTTGGGTAGCCTCGGAGGAACGCTTAAAAAGCATTGGAGGCATACTCGAAGGCACAAATAAACCATTTGGCGGTTTTGGCGGCATGACTATGGGGAATCTTTATCGGATACCAACCTTTCAGCTAGGTGACTTGATTTTTCCCGACTTTCACATATTGGCACATTCTCATAGGTTGCCATGCCAAATGCTTTTAAGTGCTACCATGTTTAGTCGCATGATGTATGAAGTCGATGACCAAAATCACAGGCTAAATGTCACAGTTCCCGACACGGAAAGTCTAGTTCGTAATCTTCGCATCGAAGACCAAAACGGGAGACTCCACATCTTCTGCACCTCCGCCTAATTTTATCACCGTGCAAAAACAGGTCGTGCGTGGGATGGCTGAGTGGCTTATCTTGAAGCGATAGAATGAATTTTTCTAGGGAGGCATTTATATGGAGAGCGAGCGCTTGACGTGGGATGAAATTGTGAAAAAGTATCCTGATAAATGGGTAGGATTGTCGAAAGTTGACTGGCGAGACGGTGTAAATGTGCGCTCTGCCGTGGTGCTTGGAGCCAATGCCGATACCGGATATGAATTTTTGAAGCGGCAAGTAGCAGGCGATGATGTTTACACTACCTACACCACGCCCTACAACCTATACTGAGGTGATTTATGAAACAGTTTACCGTGGAATTAAAAGACATAGAACCGCGCCCCATTGTGATGTTGAAGAATTTTTTTGGTTTGGATGCGATGCTTGATACAGGGTCGCTATTTCCCATTTGGGTAGATGATGAACGCATACTAAAGGAAATTGGCGGTGTTCTTGAAGGGGTAAACAAACCTTTTGGCGGTTTTGGCGGCATGACGACGGGCAATCTTTACAGAATCCCGACCTTCCAGCTTGGTGACTTGATTTATCCTAATTTCTCCATACTGGCCTCGCCGCATAAGTTGCCATGCCAAATGCTTTTAAGTGCTACCATGTTTAGCCGCATGATGTATGAAGTCGATGACCAAAATCACAGGCTCCATGTCACAGTTCCCGACACGGAAAGTCTAATTCGTAATCTTCGCATCGAAGACCAAAACGGGAGACTCCACATCTTCTGCACCTCTGACTAATTTTATCACCGTGTAAAAAGAGGCCGTGCGAGTAGTTTGTAAAAAATATGACTTGGGGCATCGCCCCGGAAAAGAGGTAAAAGTATGGAATCCATGATTAAAGACATTAGCCTAGCTCCTTCGGGACACGACAAGATTAACTGGGTGAAAAATTTCATGCCGGTAATGGTGGCTATTGATGCGGAGTATTCCGTCTCCCGTCCCTTTGCGGGCAAAAAAATCGTCATCACTTTGCACCTTGAGGCCAAAACCGCTTACATGGCAGAGGTGTTTATGCATGCCGGGGCAGAGGTGGCCGTCACCGGCAGCAATCCTTTATCGACTCAGGACGACGTGGCGGCGGCTTTGGTGGAGGACGGTATTCACGTCTTTGCTACCCACGGTTGCTCCCCGGAAGAGTACGATCTATATTTGAACAAGGCTCTCGATTTGGAGCCGGATTTTGTCATGGACGACGGCGGCGATTTGGTACACATGTTGCACACCAAACGCCGGGAGCTTCTCCCCAAAATTCTCGGCGGCTCCGAGGAAACCACCACCGGCGTACATCGTCTGCGGGCGCTGGCCGCGCAGGGCAAACTTTCTTTCCCCATGATTGCCGCCAATGACGCTTACGCTAAATATCTTTTTGACAATCGTTACGGCACCGGCCAATCAACTTGGGACGGTATCATGCGTACCACTAATTTGGTAATCGCCGGTAAGACCGTGGTCATAGCCGGTTACGGTTGGTGCGGCAAGGGCGGCGCCATGCGCGCTAAGGGGTTGGGCGCGAATGTCGTTATTACCGAAGTGGATCCCATTAAAGCGGTGGAAGCGGTGTTTGACGGGTTCCGGGTCATGCCCATGGACGAAGCCGCCAAGATTGGCGATATTTTCCTGACCCTCACCGGCGACAAGGATGTAATCGTGGCGCGTCATTTTGAAAACATGAAAAACGGCGCGGTCTTGGCTAACTCCGGCCACTTCGACGTGGAAATAAATATTCCGCAGCTGGAGGAAATGTCCGTTTCTCGTCGCACCGTGCGTCATAATATCGAGGAATTTTTGCAACCCGACGGCCGCAAGATTTATCTGTTGGCGGAAGGTCGTCTGGTGAATTTGGCGGCCGGCGACGGTCATCCGGCGGAAATCATGGATCTTTCCTTCGCCGTGCAATTCTTCTCGGCGCTTCATATAGTGGAGCATCATCAGGAACTCTCTAAGGGCGTACACTTGATGCCGGAGGAAATTAACGTCAAGATTGCCGAGATGAAACTTCTCTCCATGGGAGTCTCCCACGACGAACTCACGGCGGAGCAAAAGGCTTATCTCAATATGGCCTGATTTTTATCTTGGGGCGTTGCCCCAAACCCTAGCAGGGGAAATAATTTCCCCTGCACCCCTTAATAGATTTTAATATGGTGGAGGGAGAGTGCAGTGAATATCTTAATCAAGGGTGCAGAGGTTTTGCTCCCCGATATGTCCGTAAAGCCCCAGGATATTATGGTACAAGATGATAAAATCACCGCCTTGGGCGACTTGCAGGAAAATTTTATTCCCGACAAAATCATCAACGCTCGCGAAATGCTGGCTATCCCCGGCCTAGTGAACGCCCACACCCACGCCTCCATGACCCTTTTGCGCAGTTACGCCGACGATATGGCGCTGGAAGATTGGCTCAGCCAAAAAATCTGGCCCATCGAGGACGCTATGCGAGAGGATGATTTGTACTGGGGAGCGGCCTTGGCGGCGGTGGAAATGATAAAATCCGGCACCACTGCCTTTGCCGATATGTACGGGCCTTATATGCGCGAAGTGGCTAAAGTGGTGGCCGAGTCCGGCCTCCGGGGTGTTCTCGCCCGGGGAATCGTGGCGGTGGCTCCCGGGTGCATGGAGAAATTGGCGGACTCGGTTTCCATTTATAAAGAATATCACGGCGCGGCGGAGGGGCGCATCACCGTCATGCTTTCCCCCCATTCTCTCTACACCTGCCCCCCGGATTTTATCGAGAAATTAGCGGCGGAAGCCGGTAAAATTGGCGCGGAAGTTCACATTCACATGGCGGAAACCATAACCGAAACGGAAAATTGCCTGAAAGAATACGGTAAGCGTCCTTTCCCTCATGTGGAAGCCACCGGACTGTTTGCGCAGGGGACACTGGCGGCGCACTGCGTGCATTTGGATGACGAGGATTTTCGGATTATCAAAAAATATAACATTCGTGTGGCGCATTGTCCCGGTAGCAATATGAAACTTGGCAGCGGCGTGGCTCCCGTGCCGCGAATGCTCAAAGAGAATATCTGCGTCGGTCTTGGTACCGACGGCGCTTCCAGCAATAATAACCTGGATATGCTGGAAGAAGTCAGGCTCGTCGCCCTCTTACACAAGGTGCATGACCTTGACCCACTGGCGGTATCGGCGGCGGAAGCCATAAAAATGGGTACCCAAGGCGGCGCCGAAGCCGTGGGACTGCAAGACGTGGGGAAAATAGCCGTGGGCTACAAAGCCGATATTGTTCTCATCAGCCGAAAAAACGCCCCTTGGCATCCGCGGCATAATCCCCTGTCCCAACTGGTTTATTCCGGTAGCAGTAACGATGTGGACACGGTGCTGGTGAATGGCCAAATTCTTATGGAGGGACGCCGCCTTACCACCTTGGACGAGGAAAAAATTTATTTTGAGGCCGAACGTTGCGTGGAGCGGTTGCTGAGGCATAGCTGAGGGGATGCTCGCCGTCCTGTGGATTTCCCTTGAATTTTAAGCCGCAAAGGATTATAATTCCTTGCGTTGGTTTCGTTTTTGTTGGAGGAGGCTATATTAGTTTATGACCATTACCAAGGATATGAGCATTTTGGAGGTTGTGCAACAGTATCCCGATACCGCCGCCATATTTATGAACGCCGGCATGGGATGCTTAGGTTGCGCCGCCGCTCGTTTCGAGAACATAGAGCAGGGCGCGACTGCCCACGGTATTGACATCGAAACCTTGATGCAGGATTTGAACCGCGCCGTGGCTTGATTTTCCTTTTGGTGGGGAAATAGCTTCGTCATTTTTTATGACGAGGCTATTTTTTTACGGCCGTTAAAAGGAAAAAAAAATTTTTTGGCGAATAAGTCAATAAAGGGCGGAACATAAAAGCCGGATGACAAATTATTTTATTGCCGGGTCAAGGGGCTGCCAGCCCCTTGTGGGGTTTTGGGCAAAGCCCCAATATTGAAATTCCCACAAAAAATATATAAAAGGAGTGGATTCCTATGGCGGTATCACTGGTGGAAGCCTTTCAGGCGGTGGCGCCGATTTTACCCCAGCTTATGACCCAACGGGTGGGCATAGCGGTGTCAGATCAAGAGAAATGGGTAGCGACTAACGTCATCGACGAATTAAAATCCTCCATAGCTTTGGGGGCGGCGGTAAAAGAGGGGACGGCCGCCGCCAAGGCCATGCGAGAACGGCGGCGAGTGGTGGTACGCGTCGAAAAGGAAGTTTACGGCGTCCCCTATGTGGCAGTGAGTATGCCCCTCGAGGAAAACGGCGAAGTGGTGGGAGCCGTGGCCATACACGAATCTTTGGAGCGCCACGAAGTTATTCGCGAAGCGGCGGAGAATCTAACGGAGGCCACCGGCACCCTTACCACGGCGCTTAAACAAATTTCCGATAAGGCCTCCGCTCTGGCGGACAGCGGCATGAATTTGAAACAGCTGGCGGACAAGGCCGAAACGGAAGTTACCGAAACCGACGAGGTGATTTCCTTTATAAAGAGCGTGGCCATGCAGACCAATATGCTGGGGCTAAATGCGGCCATTGAAGCCGCCAGAGCCGGCGAGCAAGGGCGAGGGTTTGCGGTAGTGGCCGAAGAGGTGCGGAAACTGGCCGAAAGCAGCGCCGATTCCGCCGAACGCATTACCGATACCTTGACCAAAATTCGCGATTCCATTCGCAGTATCAATCAAGAGATAACTCAGCTCAGCGAAGTCAACGTAGAGCAGGTGAAACTCATCGAAGAAATTTCTCAGCAGGGAGACTCTTTGCAAAAAACCACCGTGAAAGTTAAAAACATGGCCAGCCGCCTAAGCGAATAACGGGAGGCGGCCATGAAAAGAATTTTTACTTTGGGATTAGGGGCAATCCTGCTGGCTACGCTGGCCTTCGGCGGCTATTGCTACTCTGCTACCGGATCCCCGGAATATGCGCTGGAACAGGCGGCGGAGGCCTTTCTTCAGCGCGATGAGATGGCTTTCTTGCGCTTTGTAAACGAGGACAAACTCATAGAAAGCGCTTATGACGAAGGGGCGATGGAGCTGGCGCAAAATATTGCGGCGCTCCGCGCACGATACCCGGATGATTTCTTCTTTCATCACGACACGTCTTTCATGCTGGCCTATACCAAAGAGCATCGCCCGGCGGCCTTGCGCTTGATACGGGGCGCCAAACAGGCTTATTTTACCGCGAGCCGTCCGGCCGCTACCATCGAAGAAAACCCTGCCACTTGGCTCTCCGGGGAGATAGAAAAGTTTTGCCGGAGCGCCAAGGGCGAATGCGTTAAACTGGAAGAACGGGAAGGGAAAGCCTACGCCGATATTCGCCTCACGGGGGACGATACGGAATACGGACAAATGGCCGACGGCCTCACTTTCCGCTTGGAAGTGGAGAAAGTAGCCGGCGACTGGCAAATAGTGCGCGTCGCCAATGTGGATGAATTGCTCTTCCCCGTCACCGACAGCGCCGAACGTTTCTGGACGGTACAGGGTTGGCAGTAAAGGAGGGTTATTCATGGGCAAGATAAATAAGATTTTAGTACCGGTAGATGGTTCCGTTAATGGGTGTAAAGCCGTGGATGAGGCCATTTTCTTTGCGCAGAAATGCAAAGCGGACATGGATTTTGTCTATGTGGCCAGCAATATCAACAAGGACATCCCCAGCCACTTGGTTTTTGACCGCATCTGGGAAAAATTGCCGGAGGAAATCAAGGCCGCTAAGCACGTCGAGACCGGCAGTATTCACAAGGCCATTCTCCGAGTGGCGGAGGCGGAAAAAAGCGATCTTATCATCATGGGCAGTCGCGGCTTGGGACTCTTCAAGGGCGCCCTCATCGGCAGTGTCAGTCAGAAAGTGGTGGAGGAGTCCAAGATTCCCGTCATGGTCATAAAGTAAGGGGCAGAGCCAATGAATATAGTAGTAACCGGCGGCGCCGGTTTCATCGGCAGTAACTTCGTCTATTACCTGCTGAAACATCGTCCGGCGGATAGGGTAATCTGTTACGATGCCTTGACTTACGCGGGGAATCTTCATACGCTGGAAGCGGCGAGGAAAAACGAAAATTTCACCTTCGTCCGAGGGGATATTGCCGACCGCGAGGCCGTCGCCTCCCTGTTCCGACAGGAAAAGCCGGAGGTGGTGGTGAACTTTGCGGCGGAGAGCCATGTGGATCGCTCCATTGAGACCCCGGATATTTTCCTCAAGACCAATGTGCTGGGGACGCAGGTTTTAATGGACGCTTGTCGGCAATTCGGCATCCGTCGCTATCATCAGGTTTCTACCGACGAAGTATATGGCGACTTGCCCTTGGACAGGCCGGACTTATTTTTCACCGAGACGACGAATCTTCACACCTCCAGCCCTTATTCGGCCTCCAAGGCTGGAGCCGACCTGCTGACGCTGGCTTATCACCGCACCTACGGTCTGCCGGTAACGGTTTCCCGTTGCTCCAATAATTACGGCCCCTATCATTTCCCGGAAAAGCTCATTCCCCTCATGATAATTAACGCTTTGCAGGACAAGAAACTGCCGGTGTATGGCGCCGGGGAAAACGTGCGCGATTGGCTCTATGTGGAAGATCACTGCGCCGCCATCGACCTGATTTTGCAAAAGGGCAAGGTGGGGGAAATCTACAACATTGGCGGCCACAACGAACGCCGCAACATCGACGTGGTAAAAATTATCCTCAAAGAGCTGGGTAAGCCGGAGAGCCTCATTGAGCATGTCACCGACCGGAAGGGACACGACCGTCGCTACGCTATCGACCCCACCAAGATTCACCGGGAACTGGGGTGGCTACCGCAAACCAAATTCGACGTGGGGATAAAGGCTACCATCGAGTGGTATCTCACCCATCGTCAGTGGTGGGAAACCATTATCAGCGGCGAGTATCGGAACTATTACGCCAGAATGTACGACGAACGTTAAAATGACAAAAAATGCGCCCTCCCCAATGGGGGAGGGCAAAATTCTGTAAGGGCAGGAGGGCGGAAGGAGACGAGATAGCTTTGCCGCAGAATCAGGCACTAGAGCCGCCGGTACCGATAAGAGACTTGGCTCCGTAGCCTATAGTTTTACCGCGAGTATAGCGAGAAAGGTACATGATTATGGCAATGAATAATATTTTTGCCGACAAGAGTTTTATGCTTTCTTTGGGAATGTCCGAGAGCATGTATGAGCGTTTGCATAGAAACGACGTTTATAACTGGGATGATTTTATTCATTTAACGACCGAAACCATACTGTCCATGTCCGGTTTTGGTAGCAGAACCGCCGGTCAGATAATGCCGGTGGTGGAGGCGGCGAAAAGAGGCGATGCTGTCATCGTCAAAAACGCCGTGCGTCATTTTGTCCTGCCCTTTTTTGACAAATTGGTGGGAGTCACGCGCGCGGATGGTGAAGCCGAAATCGTTAGCAGACTCCCGAAGTCCATGCTTGCCGTCTATGGGGCTACCGCAATATTCGATGAAATGCTGCGTGAGGGCATGCTGATAGAAGCAGAAAAGGGAAAATATCGTCATAACTGGCTGAACGTGGCGCAGTACTTACAACAATATGACGGCAGGTTCAGTGGGCTTTTGACGGAGTATTTAAATACGGATCAGACCCTAGATGATTTGGCGCGAATACAAGGTTGTACCAAGCAATACCTAAGTAATGAGTTCAACAAAATTATCGATAACATGCCCAAGCTCTATGAAGACTATGTCTGGGATTATATAAAAAATTACGATATGACCTTGGAGATAGTAATCTTTGCCTTTCAGCTGGATGATTTCGCCGGAAGGTATCTGAAAAAATATAAGGTCTCGAACCGACGCAAGAACAAAGTGAACGAGCTTCACCCAGGCAGTCGGAAACTATCATATATGGAGCTTCTCAACGCTGAAGATACCCCCACCGCTGTAAAGGATCGTATGGAGGAATACGCGCTAAAAAACAGCTTATGCGTAGATGGGGTTTTTGTGCCGAAAAGCAAAGCGGACATTTTCCGCTTCCTAGTAGGGAAGCACTGTCAAAACAGCATAACCATCGAAGATTTTACCCAAATATACGACGCTTTTATTCAAAAGTATAATGCGCAGGATTTCCGCTATTCTTCGGGCAGTATCCGCAACGAAATTACCGACAATTATCATGGGGTACTGTATGATAGCAGCGGCACTTCTATTCGCGCCTACGATGTAGATGGGGTGGATATAGAGGAGCTAATGCAAGGGATAAAGTTTTACGAATTTAAAGATGTGGAGATTACCTCGAATTTATTTTATGATGAATATCCCGACTTAATGAAGGAACTAGACATCAGGAACGGCTACGAGTTGCATAATCTCATAAAAAAGCGCAAGCGAGATATTAAGCGCTCCGACTGGAGCGGCAAGATGCCTACCATGGTTTTTGGCAAGGGCGATAAGAGACGGCAAATCCGGGAACTATTGTTTCAAGAAGCCGCCGAAGCGCCTATTTCCAAAGAGGATTTTATTAGCGAATATGAGAAACGCTACGGCAAACAAGGAGACGGCTTTTACGCCAACGACGTCCATCCGGCCATCGGCAAATACATCACCAACGGCGAATACAGCGTTGACCTTTCACCCTTGCAAGATACGGAGCTGGCGCTTTTAAAGCCCCATTTCACCGAAAGATTTTATACTATTGGCGATGTTTCCGCTATTTTCCGTAACGCCCTGAATAAGGACGGACAAATCCCCGATGAAGAATTGAACAAACGCATCAACAGCTACAATATGAATAAACTGGGCTATAAAATGCGCAATTCCGGAGCGGTCTTTGCCGTAAAATATAATACCTTTGATGAGGCTATTCGGTCGTATTTTAAAGAAAGAAAAACGGTAACGCTGGACTCGCTGGGGAAT
Organism: Selenomonadaceae bacterium; assembly: GCA_017476005.1. Classification (GTDB taxonomy): domain Bacteria; phylum Bacillota; class Negativicutes; order Selenomonadales; family Selenomonadaceae; genus RGIG5097. The sequence continues at coordinate 17,039 of JAFVEM010000015.1, forward strand.
ATTAACAGTAATAATACATTTATCTCCGTGTTTAATAAAATGTGTCACGAGTACGAAGTCATAGAAACGGCGCCAAGGGAATATACCCATATTAGCCAATTAACGGAGACAGGAATCACCCGAGAAAGCATTGAGGCTTTTTGTGAGTCGGTGGGCAATATGGGGCAAGACGGGTATTTCACACTGGAAAGTCTTATGCAATGCGGCTTTACCCTCCCTTTGCAACTGACAATCGTCACCGCCAAGGCTTTAATTCGTCTCAGTCCCCTCTTTGACTGCTTCAAAATCGGTAACAATTATTTATTCCGTCGCAAAGGCATGGAAGCCTCCCAGATGGATTTTCTCCTAAGCATTTTAGCCGCCAAGGATTCCATCACCTCGGCGCAGTTTATCGAGATTTTGAAAGAAGAATACAGCATATCCTTGGATAAATATAAAATCAAAAGGCTCCTATACAGTACGGATGTTTATTATAGTTATAGGAAGGATACCTTCTTTAAGAATTATTCGCCGCTATAATGACTAAAGTGAACCCCGGAAATCGGACAAAAAAATGGTGGAAAATAAGTCAGATGCTCGGTACAATGCGGAGTAAAGGAGTGACAGTATGAACCGCAAACCGCATACACCTGACGAAAAGGCCAAATTAGTCCTTGAAGCACTGCAAGG
>JAFVEM010000016.1 GCA_017476005.1 Selenomonadaceae bacterium
GTTGCATGATCTTAGCATTGTTCAGTTTTCAAGGAACACAACCTCGCTCTTTGGCCTTGCCTCACGAGCGAGCTTGCTTATAATACCTCACCACTTTTATCCTGTCAAGACCTTTTTTTACTTTTCGCGAAAAAAATTTTTTGAGGCGCCCCGAAAGCCTCTCAGCACTAATTTCCCTCTTGTCACCTAAAGCTCAATTTGCTACAATAAATTTCGGTGAGCTTATCATATTTGTAACTAGGAGAGTGATTTTCGATGGATTTGAAGGGTTCTCAGACGGAGAAAAATCTGTGGGCGGCCTTTGCCGGGGAGTCTCAGGCGCGCAACAAGTACAGCTACAACGACTCGCGCGCCAAGAAGGACGGCTATGTGCAGATAGCCAACATCTTCAGCGAAACGGCGGATAACGAGAAGGAACACGCCAAGATTTGGTTCAAGCTGGTGGAAGGCATCGGCGATACCAAGGCTAATCTCGCGGCGGCGGCTGCCGGCGAAAACGAAGAGTGGACTTCCATGTATCCCGGGTTCGCCAAGGTGGCGCGCGAAGAGGGCTTCGATAAGATTGCCGCCCTCTTTGAGGCCGTGGCCAAAATCGAAAAGGAGCACGAGACTCGCTATAAGTTGCTCCTTGCCAACATCGACGAAGGCAAGGTCTTTAAGGCTGAGGAAAAGGTTATTTGGCAGTGCTTGAACTGCGGCTATGTGTGCGAGAGTCCCAAGGCTCCCGAAAAATGCCCGGTTTGCGATCATCCTCAGGCTTATTTCCAGCGCGTAGCCAAAAACTACTGATAAAAAAGGGAGCTTCGCCCCTCTGACCTTAGGTCGGAGGAACGAGGCTCTTTGGTGTATAACTTCACTGCAAAAAAGGAGGCATCTATGTTTAACTTTGGTCGTAAGGACATGGAGTATTTCGCTTGGTTCGTGGAAAGCGCCCAGTGCTTCAATCAGGGAGCCAAGGTGATGCACGAAGTCATGGTGGATTACAGCGCCGCCGACGAAAAAATGAAGCGTATCGTGGATCTGGAACACGCCGCCGACGCCATTAACGACAAGATTATCGATAAGCTGAACATGACCTTCATCACCCCCATTGATCGGGAAGACATCTATTACCTCGCTAATGGTCTCGACGACGGCGTTGACCTCCTCCACGGCACCCTCCAGCGCATCGTCATGTACCACACGGGGGAGGCCATGCCTGGCGCCGTGTCCCTCACCAAGCTCATCATCGACGCCACCCAAGAAATCATCAACGCCTTTTCCCTTCTCACCGACATTCCCAAAAATCAAGTCCCTCTCCTCGACGCCACCCACAAAATCAGCAAACTGGAAAGCGAAGGGGATGATGTTTTTCGGCAAGAAGTAGCCGTCCTGTTTAAAAATCAAAAAGACCCCATCGAACTCATCAAATGGAAGGACATCCTAGAAAATCTGGAAGACACGCTGGATCACTGCGAGCGCATAGCGGATATGCTCCGAGGGGTGGTCATGAAGTATGCCTGAGTTGCAACTGATGATCTTCACCGTCATCGCCCTCGCCCTCATCTTCGACTTCATCAACGGCTTTCACGACACGGCCAACGCCATCGCCACCTCCGTTTCCACCAGAGCCATCCGCCCCGGACACGCCATCGTCATGGCGGCTATCCTCAATTTTGCCGGCGCCATGTACAGCACCGGCGTGGCCAAAACCATCGGTGGCGACATCGTAAGCTCCGCCAAACAAATCGACGAGCTGATTTTAATCGCGGCACTCTTCGGGGCGGTGATTTGGAATCTCATCACTTGGTGGTTTGCCGTCCCCAGCAGTTCTTCCCATGCCCTAGTGGGGGGACTTATTGGAGCAGTGCTGGTGTCGGTGGGCGCCGAAGGTCTAAATTTTTTCGGCATCGGGAAAATAGTTATCTCCCTCATCGCCTCGCCCATCATCGGCATTGTCAGCGGTTGTATCATCATGACCTTGCTCTTTCATATCTTCGGCCGCTTCAGTCCCTCGGCCATCAATCAGAAATTCCGCAAGATGCAAATTCTGTCGGCGGCTTCCATGGCCTTCTCCCACGGTTCCAACGACGCGCAGAAATCCATGGGTATCATCACTCTTGCGCTTCTCTCCGGCGGTTATCTGGAAGTTTTTGAGGTGCCTTTTTATGTAAAGGTCTTGGCGGCCACGGCTATGGCCATGGGTACGGCTGTGGGCGGTTGGCGCATCATCAAAACAATCGGCGGCAATATTTTCAAGCTGGAACCCATCAGCGGTTTTGCGGCGGATTTAAATTCCTCCGTCGTCATCTTTACGGCCACCTTATTACACCTCCCCGTCAGCACCACCCATGTGGTCTCCGGCTCCATCATGGGCGTTGGCACCGCCAAACGAGTCAACGCCGTTCGTTGGGGCGTAGCGCAACAAATGGTCTTAGCTTGGGTACTCACCATTCCCTGCACCGCCGTCATGGGTGCTTTAGCTTACCTAGCGGCGCAAAATATCTTTGGCTAAAAAACGAGGCAGTGAAGACATCAATCCTCACTGCCTATTTTTTTGCCCACAAAAATGTCTTGTGGGGGGGGGCAGACGTGGTATTATAATTCCCTGTTGCAAACACATTTCAAGTAAAGAGGCGATGGCCACATGACTTACGAGGCGGACAAAATTGTAATCGGCGCCGGGCTGTACGGCTTTTATGCCGCGCTCTTTGCCGCTCGACGCGGCGAAAAAGTGATTGTCCTCGAATGCGACGAGGCTCCCTTTAAACGCGCCACCTACATAAATCAAGCTCGCGTTCATCAGGGCTACCATTATCCCCGTTCCCTTTCCACGGCGCTGAAATCCGCCGGCTATTTTGCCCGGTTTAACGCAGACTTCGCTTTTTGTCTGCGACGTGATTTTCAGAAAATATACGCCACCAGTAGCCGCTATTCGTGGTCTAACAGCGAGCAGTTTAAACATTTTTGCGCGGCGGCAAACATCCCCTGCCAAGAAGTCCCCACCGGCGAGTTTTTCCAAGCGGACAAATGCGACGGCGCTTTTTTAACTCGCGAATACACCTACGACGCTATGGTGCTACGCGATTATTATGTGGAGAAATTAAAGGAGGAGGGCGAGCGCGTACAGATAAACTACGGCGTAAAAATCACCGTCATGGAACGAGCCGCCGCCCTCTACCGTCTGCACACTGCCGACGGTCAAATTTACGCGGCGCCTTTCGTGTTGAACGCCACTTACGCCGGTACCAATCAGCTCCTAGCCATGCTGGATTTTGCGCCTTTCAAAATAAAATACGAGCTGTGCGAGATAATTCTCTGCCGCCCCACGGGAAAACTGCCGGAATACGGTATTACCGTCATGGACGGCCCCTTCTTTTCCATCATGCCCTTCGGCCAAACGCCCTACCATTCCCTGACGGCGGTAGCCTTCACCCCTCATAACGTCAGCTACGACGCACTTCCCACCTTCGATTGCCAACAAGGACTGGCCTCTTTTTGCTCGCCTAAGCATCTGAGCAACTGCAACGATTGCCCCCACAAGCCCGTCACCGCCTTTCCCTACATGGCGCAACTGGCGCGGCAATACTTGCTCCCCACTTACGGTTTTGACTACCAAGCCTCCCTCTTCTCCATGAAGCCCATACTCATGAGTTCGGAGATAGATGACTCGCGACCCACGGTGATAAGAGTCTATAGCAAAAACCCCACTTTCGTGGGGGTGCTGTCCGGGAAAATAAACACGGTTTACGATTTGGACGAGGTGTTAGCGAATGGTTGAAACAAGGGAAAAGGAAACAAATTTCGTATCGGCGGTGATTTATATACACAACTCCGCCGCCGCGCTCCGTGAATTTTTGACCGCCGTGCGCGAGGTACTCGGGGAAAATTTTGCCCACGGAGAAATAATTTGCGTCGATGACGCCTCCCAAGATGAAAGCCGCGAGGTTATCCGCGCCGTGGCCAAGAAAGGGGACGGCATCGGCGTGAGCCTCCTCTCCATGAGTCACTACCACGGGGTAGAGGCGGCCATGAACGCCGGGGTGGATCTCTCCATTGGGGATTTCGTCTTTGAGTTTGACAGCGCCCTTTTGGATTTTCCGCCGGAGCTAATCATGACAGTTTACCGACGGTCGCTGGATGGTTATGACATTGTGAACGCCGCGCCCCAAGGCAAAAATCGCCTCTCCTCCGGCCTGTTCTATTGGCTGTTCGATAAATTCAGTCATGTGAGCTACCACCTGACCACGGAGCGTTTCCGCATTTTAAGTCGCCGGGTCATCAATCGGGTCGCCAGTATGAACAAGGCCATCCCCTATCGCAAAGCGGTTTATGCCGGTTGCGGTTTTCCCATGGACAATATTTTTTACGAGGCGCGGCCGGGGCACACCGCCGCCGAGGACACCGAAGAAAATTCCTACCGCCAGCGGCTGGCGGTGGATGCCATGCTGCTCTTTACTGATGTTGGTGCGAAAATTTCCGCCTACATGACGGGGCTAATGATGATGGTGGCGGTTCTCACAGCCGTGTACGCCCTCATTACTTACGTCGAACGCTCCCCCGTGGCCGGTTGGACATCTACCACCTTGTTTTTGTCCTTCGCCTTCTTCTGCCTGTTCGGCCTATTGACGCTGATAGCCAAGTACCTGCAACTCATTGTCCGTCTCGTCTTTCAACGCCAGCATTACAGTTTTATCGGGATTGAGAAACTGACGAAGTAAAGGGTTAACCGGCCACAGCCGCCTTCTCGGCAAGTGAGAAATCAACCTCCACCGTGGACAAAATTTCATCATCTTTGCAACTAATGGCGTTCAACGGCGAAGGAGATGGTATTTGGCGACCGCAGTCTAAATAGCATTGCCCCATCATTTCGATAGCGTCCTGTATCATATCAAGGGCATTAGCGGTGCTTGTTCCCTGTGTGGCAATATCAAAATCCGGCGAGTATGGAATATAATGCGTTGCTCCCCGGCGAATTATGACCGGGTACGATGCTTTCATGGTATTACCTCCCTAAATTGTATTTTCGCAAGATACTGCGAGCCAGTTGCTCATCTATTTCAGCATGACGCGGAATAGGTTCCATGTCGTGACCATTGGTATATACATCATGGTTAGCACCGTTTCTCAGTAAGTACCATCCTGCAAGCTGTAAGCGCTTCAGAAGAAGGCGGCGCTTCATCAATAATCCCTCCCTATATAGTTGCTGTGTGAATAATAACACAAAACTATGCTTGTTGCTAATAAAAAGTGAGGTAAAACATGAAATCATTAGTAGGCTACACCGGCTTTGTAGGCAGCAATTTAGCCGCCCAAGCCGATTTTGACGGCTTGTATAACTCCAAGAACATCGCGGCGGCCTATGGCACCAAGCCGGACTTACTCGTTTATGCCGGAGTGCCGGCGGCGAAATTCCTCGCCAACAAGGAACCGCCAAAGGATTTGGCCGTCATCGAACAGGCCGAGGAAAATATTCGTCGCATCGCTCCTCAAAGACTGGTTCTTGTTTCCACCGTGGACGTATTCAAAAATCCCCACGGAGTAGATGAGGATAGCTCGGTTGACGTGGAGGGACTTCACGCCTACGGGCGCAATCGTTACGCCTTGGAAAAATGGGCGCGCGAGCATTACCCGACGGCGCTCATTGTGCGGCTGCCGGCCTTGTTCGGACAGAACCTTAAGAAAAACTTTCTCTACGATTTTTGCCACCCCGTCCCCACTATGCTTAATGCCGCTAAATTTGCCGAGCTTAGTCAGCAGGAAAAAAACCTCGCCGCCTACTACACCGCCGAAGCCAACGGCTTTTTCCGTCTGCGACCGCTTTCGGCGCAAGAGGATGTCGTACTGCAAAAAATTTTCACGCGGCTTAATTTTTCGTCGTTGAACTTCACCGACAGCCGCAACGTCTATCAGTTTTATCCTTTGGCACGGCTCTGGCAAGACGTGCAGACAGCTTTAGACAACGACCTCAAATTGTGGCATGCCGCCACCGAGCCAATTAGCGCCGAAGAACTTTATCGCGAGCTTACGGGGAAAGAATTTGTAAACGAAATGAACGCCACGCCGGTACGCTATGATTTTCGGACGAAGTATGCCGCGCTGTTTGGCGGCAGTGATGGGTATGTGTTACGCAAAAATGAAGTGATTGAGTTGGTAAGGGAGTTTGTTGAATGTCAAAATTGAATGCATGGATTGAGAAGCGGCAAAAGCTCTGTTTTACGCTGGTCTTTATCTTGCTCGTTGGCGCGTATTTGGGCTACGACCGCAGTTTTCAGGCGGATAGTGAAACGCTGGTGACAGGGCCGATCCGAGCCGAAATCGAAAGCGCTGTTAAGGGAAATTATAATTTGGGCAGATACCTAGGTATTGCCGGCATTATGCAAGACTACCGCGATACCAGATACGCGGAGGACTGGGACAAAGGATACTCTGCAAAGGAGCCGGCCATAGCGATAAGCAATAACGAATTTACCCGGGAATTATTAGAAAAGGCTGTTGCTCTCGTGGATATACAAGGGCAGCGTTATGAAATAATTGGCTACCATATCGTCGCTAATTTGACACGATTAGACGTAAAAAGCGAAACGCCGCTTAACGCCGCGCAAAACGGCGAAATCGCGGAACTAAAATTTATTGACAAAGACGGCAATTATCTCCCTACTATAAAAATCCGCGATTATAAATCCCAGTACGGTATGCAAGGTCAAGTCTTTACCACGCTGGCACAGCCCATGGCGAAATATTTAAATTGGAAGCAGATACGAAATATATTCAGAAGCGTGTGCTTAGTGGCCTTAGCCGTGGTTTTAACCCTGATATGTTATTACGTCGGACGCAAATACAACTGGGGCTTGGCACTGTGTTACTGGCTGACCTTTTTAACTTCGCCGTGGATAATCAATTTTGCCCCGAATCTTTACTGGGTAGAGTTTACTTGGTTTATACCCATGCTAATCGGGTTGGTGGCCTCCTTGCATAGTGAGAGTTTCTCTGGGCGGCTCCTCGCTTATGGCCTAATGATGGTCGCTATCGGCATCAAATGCCTGTGCGGCTACGAGTACGTTTCCACCATCATCTTGGGGGCGGCCTTGTTTCCGTTGGTCGATGTTGCTGCCCGGTGGCGGCAAGGCGATAAAAGACTAGTGGTAAATTCCGGCAAACTGGCCATAGGCTTATGTCTGGCCGGGGTAATGGGCTTCGTACTGGCGATAACGCTCCACGGCTTTTATCGCGGTGAGGGCGACATCATGTTGGGACTGAGTGACATTTATGAGCATGATGTTTTGCGTCGCACTTGGGGCGGCGATCCCCATAATTTTAGCAACAGCATAACAGTTGCTTCCCTGCAAGCCTCGGCGTTGTCGGTATTGGCCAAGTATTTTATTTTGAAGACAAGTATCGCGCTGGATATTCCCGGGGTCTTATTTCCGTTTTTGGCCGTCGCGCCCCTTATCATTTGGCATTATCGCAAACGCCACCGGCAAACGCAAATGTGGGGGACAGAAATATTTGCCTTGTATGGGCTGTCTTTTATCGCGACCGTATCGTGGCTCACGCTGGCCAAAGCCCACTCCTATGTTCATACCCACATGAACTATGTGTTGTGGTATTTCGGTTTCGTACAAGTTTGCTTGTATTGTCTGTTGATATGGCTGAAAGAAGTCGCTGGGAAATTGCGGACGGAAAAAGAGCTATAAGCCGCTATCTAAAAAAAGAGCCGCGTTGTATCGCGGCTCTACATGTAAGGGTCATAATCCAACCATGCGTTGTGTAATATTGTCATTTTCCCAAAAGCTTACATCCACAGTATCCATATCGCTTTTGGCCGCCATCATTTCAGCGATTTGTTTGGCTAGTTCTTCTTTAGACGCATTGTCGTTTATTCCGGGTACTATAAATTTATTTTGCATAGATAATCCCTCCCGTATGACAAGGATTCACGAAAGGAGCCAACATCACTCATGAAAAGATTTCCCGGTTCCTCCGGCGTACCGCAATTTTCCGCTGACGAATACGCCGACAAGCATAGCGACTACGCTCTCCTTATCCCCATTATCAACGAAGGAGAACGCATAGTACATGAACTTGCTAGGGCAAAAGCGGCGGGCCTCGCCAAAGTCGTCGATATAGTTATCTGCGACGGCGGCTCTACCGACGGCTCCACCGAGGCCGAACTCCTCCGCTCCTTGGAGGTAAATACCCTGCTGGTTAAGGAGGATGTGGGCAAGCAGGGAGCGCAACTGCGCATGGGTATTTGGTGGGCGCTCACGCACGGCTATCAGGGGATTATTACCATCGACGGCAACGACAAAGACAGCATCGAAGATGCGCCGCGTTTTATTGAAAAACTGGAACAAGGTTATGATTTGGTGCAGGGGTCGCGTTTTTTGCCGGGTGGCAAGGCGATAAACACGCCGCTCCTGCGTTATCTGGCCGTGCGTCTCCTACACGCGCCGCTTATTTCACTGACCGCCGGTCATTGGTTCACCGATACCACCAACGCCTATCGCGCCTACTCGCGGAAATATTTGCAGGATGAGCGAGTAAAGCCGCTGCGGGATATTTTCGTCGGCTATGAACTTTTGGCGTATCTTTCGGTACGAGCCACGCAAATCGGACTTCGCGCCACCGAGATTCCGGTAACTCGCGCTTATCCGCCCAAAGGCAAAACCCCCACCAAAATCAGTTTTTGGCGCGGCAATGGAGAATTGCTGAAAGTTTTGGGGAAAAATCTGTTGGGTTGCTATAAACCCAAGGAGGTTTAACGCTCAATGAAACTTTCCGTTTCCAATATAGCGTGGGATTCTTCGCAGGATGCTGAGATGTATGCGTTCCTGCGCCAAAGCGGTTTTCACGGCGTAGAGATTGCACCCACGCGGCTTTTTCCCTTGGAGCCTTACGCGAAACTTGCGGCGGCTAAAGCGTGGGCTTACGATTTGCGACGCAAATACGGCCTCGCGGTACCTTCTATGCAGTCTATTTGGTACGGTCGCGGCGAAAAAATTTTCGGCGACGAGGCTGACAGAAATACGCTACTTGAATACACCAATAAAGCCATGGTTTTTGCCACGACGGTGGGCTGTCCCCATTTGGTGTTTGGTTGCCCCAAAAATCGTAACCGGCCGGAGAGGGCGGACGCGAAAATCGGTGTCAATTTTTTCCGCAATGTGGCAAATATTGCCGTGAGGTACCATGTCACCGTCGGGCTGGAGGCCAATCCGCCTATTTACGGCACGAATTATCTAAACACCACCCGGGAAACCTTGGCGCTGGTACGCGAAATAAACTCGCCGGGTTTGGGGTTAAATCTGGACGTGGGAACCTTGATAGAAAATGGGGAAGGCGTGGATATCCTTAGCGGCGCGGCGCAATTTATCAGTCATGTGCATATCAGCGAGCCTTATCTGAAACCTATACAGCCGCGTGCGTTGCACCGGGAACTGGCGGCTTGGCTAAATGCGGTAGGCTACGACGGTTTTGTGTCGATAGAAATGGGCAGGAGAGAGGGCGCTAATTTACGGGAGCTAAAAGAGGCCATGGCGTATGTGGGAGGGGTGTTTAGGGCACAGTAAACGTCGCCAACAACAGCCCCTATACAGCCCAAAAATCCCGAAATGTCACCGGCGACATTTCGGGATTTTTTAGTCTTAATTTTGCTTCCAAAAAATTTAGCAGGCATACTTCAGCGCCAAATTATCCGCCGTGGAATGGCGCAGGTCGATGATGCGCTGGTTGGCTGAGCCGCGAAAAGGGAGGCTGAGGTCGCGCTTGTCCTCTTGGTAATCACCATCCACCAAAACATCAATTTCCGTTAGGAGTCCGTCCACATCTGGATCCTGCTTGGCCCAAAGCTCGTCTAAGGTGAATCCGGAGTAGCTCCACACATTAAGCCCCATTCGGTGTACCTGCCGCGCCAGTTCCGTCAGCGGACGCGGCTGACAAAAAGGCTCGCCGCCGCTGAAGGTAACGCCGGAGAGCAAAGGATTGGCCGCTACCCTCTCTAAAATCTCGGCGGTGTCCATCTCCTGCCCTCCGTTAAAGGGCTGGGCGCTGCGGTTTTGACAATTTTTGCACCGCCGGGGGCAACCCTGCACAAAAACCGTCAGCCGATACCCTTCCCCGTCAACCACGGAATCGTCAACGATCCCAGCCACCTTGAGTTTCATACCCGTCACTTCCTTACGCGCACTCTCGCGTATGCTTCACCCGGTCATGCTCCTCGGAACGCTTGGCGTTGTTCCACCGATCCGTCGTCCCCACCAAGTAACCGGTAATGCGACGAATGCGCTCGAATTTCTGCGGCTTCAGCTCGTAGGAAAGAGCCACCTCGCCGTCAGAAGCCGTAGTAATATCTAGGCTTTTCACCGTCCCTACCGTATTATCGTTGACATAATCAATATAATGGCTGATTTCGGCAGCGGATACGTCGGTAAGCCCCTCCACTTTGACCTCCACATCCTTCACAATCATCCCTCTCACCTGCCTCCCACTGGGTATATTTAAACAAAGCGCGCCAAAGAAGCCTACGTTTCGGACTTCCTGCGTTACGGGGGGATTATACTATATCTACGCCATTTTAGTCAAGATGACACAATATATAGTTTATCTGCCGCTGCGCTATATATGTATTCACCGAAACGACTATTGCATAAAAACAGATGATAAAGCATAAACATGAAAAAGCAGACTTTGTTCCGATAACGAATTTCGCAAAGACCGCCTCTACCCTGAATAAAAATTTTCTTGGAGGCAACAGGTACTCTAAAAAATTTTTTTCGGCTCCTTCAGGCATCGTCGAGGGCGGCCGGATATTTTTCTGGCCAAAAGCTGCGATAAGAGGTATAATGGCGGCGGTATCATTTTTTTAGTTGAAATTTACGACGCAAAAACATAACGAGGAGGGACTCTTTTTGATAAAGGTTTTGGTGAGCGGCGCTTGTGGGCGCATGGGTAAGTCCGTAGTAAAAGCGGTGCTGGATGCGCCGGAGCTTCAATTAGTGGCGGCCACCGACGTTTGCGGCGAAGGCGATGTGGGGGAAATTATCGGCGGCAAGGCCATCGGCATTACGGTGGAAAAAGATTTGGCCGTAGCCATCGATAATCATCAGCCGGATGTCATGGTGGATTTCACTCGTCCCGACGCTGTTTTTGACAACGTGTGCTTGGCGCTTAAGAAAAAGGTGGCGCCGGTGGTGGGAACCACGGGACTGAGCGACGAACAAAAGGCCGCCATCGCGAAATTATCCGCCGAAAACGACACCCCCGCCTTTATTGCTCCGAATTTTGCCATCGGCGCGGTACTCATGATGCTTATGAGCCGTCAGGCGGCCAAATATATGCCGGAGGTGGAGATTATCGAGTTGCACCACGACAATAAATTGGACGCGCCTTCCGGCACCGCCGCTCAAACGGCGGCCATGATAGCCGAAGTCAGACCAAAACACCCACAGGGTCATCCGGATGAAAAAGAAAAAATGACCGGCGCTAGGGGCGCAGATTACGAGGGCATTCGTATCCACAGCGTCCGCCTACCGGGCTATGTGGCTCATCAGGAGGTCATTTTCGGCGGCTTAGGCCAGACCCTCACCATTCGCCACGATACCACCAACCGAGAATCCTTCATGCCGGGCGTGGTATTGGCCTGTCAAAAAGTGTTGGGTCTAAAGGGCTTAACTGTCGGTTTAGACAAGCTATTAACGGACTAACAAATTTATTACGAGGTGCAGGGGCGACAGTCCCTGCCGGAGTCAAGAGGCAGAGCCTCTTGTGGGGGTGGGGCAAAGCCCCAATAACCCAATACGAGGTGAATAACGTGAAAAAATACAATACGGCCATTTTAGGCGCCACGGGCGCCGTGGGACAAGAGTTTTTAAATCTTATCGCCCAGCGCCATTTCCCTTTTGACAATTTAAAACTCCTAGCCTCTAAGCGTTCTGCCGGGAAGGTCATAAACTTTCAAGGCAAGGACTACACCGTGGAGGAAGCTACGGAGGAGTCTTTTAAGGACGTAAAAATTGCCCTTTTTGCCGGCGGCTCCGCCAGCAAAACTTTTGCGCCGGCGGCAGTGAAAGCCGGTGCGGTGGTCATTGATAACTCCAGTACCTTCCGCATGGATCCGGAGGTTCCCTTGGTGGTGCCGGAGGTGAATCCGCAGGCCATTGCGCGGCACAAGGGCATCATCGCCAACCCCAACTGCTCCACCATTATCATGGTGATGGCGCTAAAACCCCTTTATGACGTGGCCAAGATAAAGCGCATCGTGGTTTCCACCTATCAAGCGGTATCCGGCGGCGGCAAAGAGGCCATGGCGGAGCTGGAGGAGCAGGTTCAAGATATCGTGGCCGGTCGCGAGGTCACGGCAAAAATCCTTCCCGGGGCGGCGCTCCCGAAACATTATCAGATAGCCTTTAACCTGATTCCCCAAATCGACGTCTTCAAGGACAATCTTTACACCAAAGAAGAAATGAAGATGATCGACGAAACGAAAAAGATTATGGAGGACGATGGCTTACGCATCACGGCCACTACGGTGCGCGTTCCCGTTTATCGCAGTCATGCCGAGTCGGTGAACGTGGAATTTTTTGCCGACGTCACTGAGGCGCAGGCTAAAGAGGCGCTGGCCGCTTTCCCCGGGGTCAAGGTCAACGACACCCCGGCGGAGATGGCATACCCCATGCCCCTCTTTACTTCCGGCAAAGACGAGGTGGAAGTGGGCCGTATTCGCCGGGATTATTCGGTGGAGCATGGCCTTAATTTCTGGTGTTGCGGCGACCAAATTCGCAAAGGAGCCGCCCTCAACGCTCTGCAAATCGCCGAATACCTCATCGAAAAGGATATGTTGTAATGGGGCTTTGCCCTCTGGACTCCCAGCAGGGACTTACGCCCCTGCACCCATAATAAATTCCTAAAATCTATTGCAGGGTGCAGGGGGATTATCCCCCTGCCGGAGTCCAGAGGCAGCGCCTTTGGTAAGGTTTGGGGTGAAACCCCAATAAAGGAGGGATGAACATGGTAAGCGACGAGACGATGATGTTTAGTTTTGGTGCCGAGGAGAACAAGGCGGAGGGCATAATCCGCGAGGTTTGCGCCGCCATGGAGGAGAAAGGCTACAACACCATCAATCAACTGGTGGGCTACCTTCTGTCCGGCGATCCCGCCTATGTCACCAGCCACAAAGACGCGCGCAACAAGATTCGCAGCATCGAACGCGACGAACTTTTGGAGGAGCTGGTACGTTCTTATTTGGAGAAGAGCAAGTGAATCGTTATTTGGGTTTGGATGTAGGAGACAGTACCGTAGGGGTAGCTGTCAGCGATTTGTTGGGACTGACGGCGCAGGGGGTGGAAACCATTCGCCGAAAATCCTTGGCAGAGGATATCAGCCGTCTGGGTACCTTGATGGAGGAGTACGAGACGGACAAACTGGTGGTGGGACTGCCCAAAAACATGAACGGCACCCAAGGCGAGCGGTGCGCCGCGGTGCGCGATTTTGTTTTGGCGGTGGCGGAGGCTTATCCAAATGCGGAAGCCATATTTTGGGACGAACGCCTTTCCACCGTGGCGGCGGAACGCTCTCTGCTGGAAGCGGATTTAAGCCGCCGAAAACGCAAACGAGTCATTGACAAAATGGCGGCGGTTTTTATTTTGCAGGGGTATTTGGATAGTATTCGCTTTAAGGGGTGAAAGCAAAATGGCTGAAGAGCTGGACGAAGAAGATGGCGTGGTAGTGGTCATAAACGACGACGAGGGAAATGAGTATTATTACCTAGAGGAAATGATTATCCCGGTAGGGGACGAGCGTTATGCGCTTCTCGTAGGTTTGCACGAAGGCGAGGACGGGGAACTTCACAGCTATGGTTGCGGTTGCGGCGACGGCGCTGACGAAGAGGACGAAGACGTGCTGTTTGCCAAAATCGTAACCGGAGACGACGGGGAAGAGGAATACATGGAACTGACGGATGAAGAATTTGCCGCCGTGACGGAAGCCTACGAGGCTCTGGTAGCGGCCGAGGAAGCCGAAGAAGAATGAAAGCGGATACCGAGGGGCAAAAAAAAATCGCCCCCCCAAGCGATATAGTCGTGGGGAGACAGGCGGTTACCGAGGCTTTAAAAAGTCAGCGAGGCGTTAATCGGCTGTATGTGGCGACCAAGGATAACGCCGTGGGCGCGATTATCGCTCTGGCTAAAGAGCGAGGCGTCGCGGTGGACTTTGTGAGCCGGGAGAGGCTTACGGCAAAGGTCGGCGGTTTAAACCATCAGGGAGTGCTGGCCTCCGTCGCCCCCGTCAGCTATGTGGAGCCGGAGGAAATTTTACAAAGGGCGGCGGAAAAGGGAGAGCCGCCCTTTATTTTAATTTTAGACGAACTCTCCGATCCCCATAATCTGGGAGCGCTACTGCGAACGGCGGAGGCGGTGGGACTCCACGGAGTGCTAATACCCAAAAGGCACACCGTCCCCCTCACCGCCACCGTGGCCAAAACCTCTGCCGGAGCGGTGGAATACGTTCCCGTGGCGCGTATTGGCAATATCGCGCAAGCCATGCAAGAGCTGAAAAAACAGGGGTTATGGATAGCCGGCGCCGATATGGACGGCGAGCAGGAGCTGTATGCGGCGGATTTCACCTGTCCGCTGGCGTTGGTTATCGGCAGTGAGGGCAAAGGCCTAGGACGTTTGGTAAAAGAAACCTGTGATTTTCTGGTGCGCATCCCCATGCTGGGGAAAATAAACTCCCTCAACGCCTCCGTGGCCGGTTCTCTCCTCATGTACGAGGTACTCAGGCAACGACGCCTGGCCGGGAGGCAATCATGAAACGAGAACATTATCTCATTGACGGTTACAACGTGATTAACTCTTGGCCGGAGCTGAAACAAATGACGGGGGATCTGGCGGCGGCTCGCGACGAACTAAGGCACCTGCTCGCCGAGTACGGCGCTTTTCAGCAGTATGATATTTCCATTGTCTATGACGCGCTCTTTACCGAGGACGAAGAGCACCTAGAAAAACACGGGGAGCATTTGCAAGTAATTTACACGGGGCAAGGGGAAACAGCCGACAGCTACATTGAGCGTCTAGCCTACGAATCGGTGAGACAAGGACGAGAGGTCTATGTGGTCACCTCCGACGGCGCGGAGCAAAGCGTAATTTTAGGCGTGGGCGCCTACCGCATACCGGCCTTAGAATTCCGCAAATCCGTTCACAAGGTCAAAAAGGAACTGCGTCACGAATATTTAGAGGGCGTAACCCTGCCCCTAGTCCGTCATTTAGTGGAAGAACGGCTAGACCCGGAAGTAGCGGCCAAGCTCGATGCCCTCAGGAAACAAACGAGTTTGTGAGACAGCCACAAATACGCAAGAAGCCCCCGGCAGAGCTAGCACTCTTGCCGGGGGCTTCTTTTTCCCTTCGGTTATCCCCGATAACCAAAAGCCGCCGCAAGGCGTAGGGCTGATATTTCACCTACCATACACAGTTCACGGTGAAGGGTTTGTCAGCAAATTACGCGCCAAGGTAGCAATTTGCGCATCATTGGGGATACGCACATCATCCTTCTTGGAATAGATAGTAAGCAAATAAACTTTATTGTCAAGCACCGCATAGTAAAGTAGTCGAAAACCATTTGATTTCCCTTCCTTGGTAGAGGAATTGGCTATACGCACCTTATAAACATCGCCGCAAGACAAATTAAGATTATCAAGTTTATTTCCTATAAAATTTCCCTGCTCAAGGGCGCAAATCACGGGGGTAATGTCGTGGCGAATCATGGTGTATCTTTTCTTTTTGAAATAATAAAAGACATCCTCTTGGAATTTTTTCCCGGCAATAATCTCTATCATACTGCCACAGCTTCTTGAGTAACATCAGCTTCGTTTTCCCACTGCAAAATCTCTTGCTCCAGCTCCGCCCAAGTGATGCCCTGCGCTTTACCATTGATTATATCTTTTACTTCTCGGAATGCCGTAGCTATATTTTGGGCTATATCGCGTTCTTCTTCCATTTTAATTCCCCCTCATCGCGTTACTCCGATTTTCCATCGCCCCTTTATTGTAATGCTTCATTACCCCAAAAGCAAGTGTACCGGTATAAATGGCGGCGCATTGTTATCACGCTGTAGCAAATTGGGTTAGCAAAGCCACATAATAAACAAAAGGCGCGGTAAAAAGAACGCTGTCAAAGCGATCCAACACGCCGCCGTGTCCCGGTATGAGCCGCCCGGAATCCTTGATGCCCACATGGCGCTTGAGAACGGATTCCACCAAATCTCCTAGGGTGGCGACGGCGGCGATCCCCACCCCCAGCAAAGCCATCCATAGTGGCGGCAGGGAGAAGAATATTCCCAGCCCAGCAAGAGTCAAGGCCGTTCCCACCAGCGAACCTAAAAAGCCTTCAATGGTTTTATTGGGGCTGATGCCGGGGCAGAGTTTATGCCGCCCTATGGCCGAACCCACAAAATAGGCGAAAGAATCGCTGGCCCAAGTACCGATAAACATAATCCATATCAAGGCCGCGCCCACTGCAAACTCCCCCAAGGGAGTCGCGAGGGGCGCGCTTTCTTGTTCCCAAAAACGCAGGAGTACCAAGTGAGCAAAGGGCAGTCCCACATAGCACAGCCCTCCCAAGGAAATTAGCCCGTCGGGAAAAGTGACGCGACCGTGCAGGAGTACCGTTTCCGCCAGAATTACCAGAGTAATGCCCATTAAAACGGCTAGTAGCTCTTGGGAATTGCCAAAATAAGCGCAACCCCATATTAGCAAAAGGCCGATAATCCCGGTGATAATGGTGACGGAAACCCCTTTCAGGCCAAAGGCGTGGGAAAATTCCAGCCAAGCGATGAGGGAAAGCAAAAAGGCAAAGCCGCCAAAGATTAGGCCGCCGGTTTGAATCACCAAGGCGGCCAACGCTATACCCACCACGCCGGTTATAATCCTCGTCAGCAAATATTCTCCCCCTTTACTTGTTCAAGCCGCCAAAACGGCGCTCCCTCTTGCCGAAATCTTCGATGGCCTCCACAAATTCTTCGGGGGTGAAGTCCGGCCAGTTGGTGTCCGTGAACCAAAGTTCGGCATAGGCCGATTGCCATAAGAGAAAATTCGAGAGGCGCTGGTCGCCGCTGGTTCTGATGACGAGATCCACTGGATAGTTGCCGCAGGTGTCCAAGGCGTCCTCTATCATGCTTTCGTTGATGTCCTCCGGATTCAGCTCCCCATTTTTTGCTTTTTGGGCAAAATTTTGCATGACTCGCAAGAGTTCGTCTTGGCCGCCGTAATTCACCGCCACGTTAAATTTCACGCCGGTATTGTTTTCCATGAGTTTTTCGGCGGCGCGCATTTCTTTTTGCAGACTCTTAGGCAATCCTTCGATACGACCGATGAAATGTATTTGCACCTTGTACTCGTGCATTTCCTCCAGCTCGCGCATCAGGGATTCGGAAAAGAGTTTCATCAGGAAATCCACTTCCGTGTGGGGACGTTTCCAATTCTCGGTGGAAAAGGCATAAACCGTCAGGGCGTTCAGCTTCATGCCGCTGGCGGTTTTAAGGATATTTTTTAAGGCGGACACCCCGGTGGAATGTCCGGCGGTACGGAGCATCCCCTGCTGGGTGGCCCAGCGGCCGTTGCCGTCCATAATCACCGCCACATGTTTGGGAAGCCTTTCCCAATTTATATTCCTAAACAGGGGGGACGACCTGTCGGGTACCGGGAAATCGTCGCGCCCGAATATTTTTTTTAACACGGTTCACACAACCTTTACTTTACAAAAAAGCCCCTCGCAGGGAGGGGCCGACACGCAAAAAAACTTAAATCAGGGAGCCTCGATGGTAGATACGGGGCAACCGGCAGCGCAAGCGCCGCACTCGATGCATTTGTCCGGATCGATCTCGTAATGGGCGCTACCCTCGCTGATGGCCTCCACCGGGCAGGTAGAAGCGCAAGAACCGCAAGAAATGCAGTCGTCACCGATTTTGTAAGCCATAATGAAAACCTCCTAAAAATACAATACACCACATTTATACACGCGACATAATCGCGATATATATCAAGCGTACTCCCCCCTGCCGCTTCGCGGCTTTCCCCCCTCTCAGATGGAGGTGTCCGCAGGGCGGAGGGAGTCCACCCCAACGCACTTCGCCGCCAACACAATTTCCAAGGAACCGTCTTCGAGGCGACGCTCACGCAGGACGTACAGCTGAGTCTCGTCCGTCCGAAAAAAATGTTTCGTGGGATAAGTCATAACGGTGGTATAGGCCGCGCCCTCGCTACGCAGTTTGGCTTCTACTTCCGGCCAAGGGCGACCTATATAAAAATCCTCCATCAGACTTCCATGACCTCTTTTTCTTTGGCGGCCTTGGTGCTGTCAACTTGCTTGACGTATTTATCCGCCAGCTTTTGCATATCCTCTTGACCCTTTTTAACCTCGTCTTCTGTGGCCTCTTTGGCCTTTTCCAGCTTCTTGATGGCGTCGTTGCCGTCGCGGCGCAAATTGCGAATGGCGACCTTCGTTTCCTCCGCTTTTTTGCTCACGGTCTTGACTATCTCCTGCCGTCGTTCTTGGGTGAGTTGCGGAATGGACAAGCGAATGGCGTTGCCGTCGGAGTTCGGCGTGAGTCCGAGATCCGATTTCATAATGGCCTTTTCGATGTCGTGGAGAATGGTTTTCTCCCAAGGCTGAATCACAATCATGCGCGGTTCCGGCACGGAAACTTTGGCCACTTGATTTACCGGGGTAGGGGTGCCGTAGTATTCCACCATAACTTTGTCGAGGAGTGCCGGCGTCGCCCGACCGGCTCTTAAAGTGGCATATTCACGCTTTAGCGCCTCGATGCTCTTTTTCATCTTGTCTTCTTGGGCGGCTATAACGTCCTTAATCATGTTATCCTTAGCCTCCTACGGTGGTACCTATATCCTCGCCCAAGGCCGCCTTGAGAATGTTTTCGTGGGGGTCGATGTTAAAAACCACCAGCTGGATGCGGTTATCCATGCACAGGGAAGTGGCCGTGGAGTCCATAACATGTAATCCCTGATTGAGGATGTCTATGTATTTCAGCTCTTTGTATTTTTTCGCTTGGGGATTTTTATTGGGATCGGCATCGTAAATGCCGTCGGTTCCCTTTTTCGCCATTAAAATGACATCGGCTTCTATTTCGGCGGCTCTCAGCGCCGCCGTGGTATCGGTGGAAAAATAGGGATTGCCGGTGCCGGCGCCGAAGATGACCACCCGTCCCTTTTCCATGTGCCGAATGGCCTTGCGGCGAATGTAGAGTTCCGCCACCTGCCGCATTTCAATGGCAGTTTGCACCCGGGTGTCCACGTCCATTTTTTCCAAGGCATCCTGCAAAGCTAGGGCGTTCATCACCGTGGCCATCATGCCCATATAATCGGCTTGGGCGCGATCCATGCCCTTGGCGGAGCCGGAGAGGCCGCGCCAAATGTTGCCGCCGCCGACCACCACCGCCACGTCCAGTCCATGCTCGCGCACGGCCTTTACTTGCACCGCAATGTCTTCCACCACTTCGGGATTTATGCCAAACCCTTGGTCGCCGGCCAAGGATTCGCCGCTGAGTTTTAAGACGACGCGCCGGTATTTAGCCAAATTAAAACCCCCATTCAGCTCTTTACTTCATTTGCGCCGCAACTTCGGCAGCGAAATCCTCTTGCTTCTTCTCAATTCCTTCGCCCAGCTGATAGCGGACAAACTGCTTCACCTTGACAGCGCCCAGCACATCCTGCACCGTTTTTTCGCTGTCCTTCACGAAAACCTGCTCCGTAAGGCAGGACTCCTTGTAGAACTTATCGACGCGGCCTTCCACCATTTTCTCCACAATCATGTTGATGCGGTCTTTGGGCATCTTCTTTTTCTTCTCGTCCTTTTCGATGTCCTCAAGAGCTTGCTTACGCAGAACTTCTTTTTCGTGTTCCAAGTCGGCGGCGTTCACTCCGCTCCGATCCACCGCCGTGGGAGCCGCGGCCGCTATCTGCATGGCCATGTCTTTGCCCAGTTGCTCGTCGCCGCCGGTGAGTTCCACCAAAACGCCGATTTTGCCTCCCATGTGAATGTAGCTGGCCAGCTTGCCGCCCGTTTCAATGCAAGCAAAACGGCGCAGGGAAATTTTTTCGCCGATGGTGGCGGTGGCTTCAATGACGAGGTCGGACACCTTTTTGCCCCCAAGCTCGCTAGCCTCCAGCTCCGCTAAATCCTTGGGCTTCACGGCGGCAATATGCTTTACGATTTTGTCTTCCAAAGCGCGGAACTGCTCGTTGCCGGCGGCAAAATCCGTCTCGCAGTTTATTTCCACGATAACCCCGGTATTCCCGTCAACGTAAGCGGCTACCGCCCCTTCGGCGGCTACCCGTCCGGCCTTTTTCTCTGCCTTGGCAATGCCCTTTTCCCTGAGATAATCAATAGCCTTCGCCATGTCGCCGCCGGTCTCGGTAAGCGCCTTCTTGCAATCCATCATGCCGGCGCCGGTTTTCTCTCGCAAATCCTTCACCATCGCTGCCGATATTGCCATTTATTTTCTGCCTCCTATAAAAATAGGGTAAGGGATAAACCCCTTACCCCGGTTTTCTTGTGTTTAATAAATTTATTATTCCCCTTCGCTGGCGCCGTCTTCGCCTTGACGACCTTCCAAAACCGCGTCGGCCATGCGTCCCGTCAAGAGTTTCACGGCGCGGATAGCGTCGTCGTTGCCGGGGATAACGTAGTCAATCTCGTCCGGGTCGCAGTTGGTATCCACAATAGCCACGATGGGGATGCGCATCTTTCTGGCTTCCGCCACGGCGATACGTTCTTTTCGGGGGTCAACCACAAAAATAGCGCCGGGGAGTCGTCCCATTTCCTTAATGCCGCCCAAATATTTTTCCAGCTTGGCCATTTCGTGGCGCAGTCCCATGACTTCCTTCTTGGTGAGAACGTCGAAGGTGCCGTCTGCCTCCATGGCCTCCAGTTCTTTCAGGCGAGCAACTCGTTTCTGGATGGTCTGGAAGTTAGTCATCATGCCGCCCAGCCAGCGCTCGTTCACATAGAACATACCGGCGCGCACAGCCTCATCGCGGACAGCGTCCTGAGCCTGCTTCTTGGTTCCCACAAAGAGAACGGACTTGCCCTCTTCTGCCACGCTGCGCAAAAATTCGTAAGCCTCGTCAACCTTCCGCACGGTCTTCTGCAAGTCGATGATGTAAATCCCGTTGCGTTCGGTGAAGATGTAACGCGCCATCTTCGGATTCCAACGGCGCGTCTGATGACCGAAATGCACTCCGGCCTCCAAAAGTTGTTTCATTGATACAACACCCAAAACGGTGCACCTCCTGTTTTTTCTGCCGCGCCCCTCGCGTGTCGCCGTCACCAATGGTTGGCACAGAGCGACTATCGGTCAGCGCGTGATAATTTCCAAACAGGTGGTAGTATAACATAGTTTTGCGGCGGTGACAAATTTTTTTCAAATAAAAAATATTTTTTTCACTCTCCTGTCAAGCAAACCTGTAGCCGTCTGCACTTCTATAGTAAACGAAATTAAATTTAGTGATTTGAATTATATCCCAATATCGGCAAATTCACGACGTGGAGTCTTATATGAAACCACATTATTGAGCGTATTCAATAAAAAAATCATTAGAGCAGATGCAAAAAAGTGCTTGGCAGCGTATGTAGCTTGCTATATAATTGCAATATCAACACGACGCGAGCCGCCGAGCAAGAGCGCGGCAGGTTTTCGCAACTTAACACAACATTCAACACTTTCTCGTAAAAAAGGGCTGTCGCACGAAGGAAAAAACTCTTCGTGCGACAGCCCCTTTTTCTTTTGGCCGTTAGCCTTATTTATTTAGCTTGAGTATCGGTTCATTGCTGGGAAGCCCATGCTCGATTTCCGCTTCAAACATTCGGTTCCAAGGAAAGCTGACTTCGATGGTGGCTAGGGTATTCAGCGGCGGTAGGCTGGCCGTCACAAATTCTTTCATGAAACGGGATGACCTGACGGACACGGAATCAAGTTTGGAATCCAAATTGCCGTATAAGCCATCCCCTTTTAGCCAAGTGAGTTGCCGCGCCACGGTGTTCCGCACGTTGGCCTGATACGCCCAGTCATCCAAATACCGCGTCAGGAGAATGTCTTCGCGGTCTTCGGTATTCATCCGTCCCGACAACACTCCGGCGCCAATGGCAAAACCGGTGCTGTTGGTGGGGGTATTCCACCCGGCATAAGACCTGAGCTTAAAGAGCTGGCCGTTCTTTTTGAGATTTTCCATGAGGGTATTGTCGGCGCCGTTGGCGTAAGCCACATCCGCTACTCCCAAGGGATAGCCCTTGCTGAGATAATCGGTGACAATGTCGGCAAAGTAGTCCGTGCCTTCCCGTTTGCGACCGTCGTTGGCGCGTTCTCCGGCTTCAAAGGTGCGGCCGCTGGGATTGGTGTTGATGGCCAGTACCAAATCGGCTTTGTCCGGCTCGTAGGCGTCGGTGGCGCCGGCTACGCTGATAGCGTCGGCCACCGATTGACTTAGACGCTCGTCGGAATAAGCCGGGATGGTATAAGAGCCGTTGCCCCAGTTATACCTAGCAAAGACCGTGGGAATTTCTCCCGTCAGGTGATTCACCGCTCGCGCTAGCAGCAGAACCCCTACTTCGTCAATACCGGCCATGGACTGATAAATATCCTCGGACAGCCCTTGGCTGTATTCCTCCAAGTGCCGCCGTTCCAAGTGAGTTTGGGAATAGGGGGCGTTATCGTCGCGACCGATGACCAAATAATTAAAAACACCTTGCCGACACAGTTCCATCAGGTGCTTATTGACCTCAAAATTTTTACTGCGTCGTCCCATCCAATCGGTGAGGCTCTTTTCCGGTATCAGCCGCCCCAAGAACTCATATTCTTTAGTTTCTCTCGCGGTAAGACCTTCCACTTCCGCCTTGTCTTTCAGCAACGTGTAGCGAAAAATGTCCGAACCGTAGAGCCGGTAATAATCCGGCTCCTCGTGTCCCGAAGCCTCGCCGGATTTCGGCGTCCGCATCAGGGAACTAAAGACAAAAACTTGCAGGTTTGGGTAGAGATGGTGAAATTCGTTAAAGCGTCCAGCCCTCTCCAGCAACCGGCGTTGGGTCTCGTTGTGTTTTCTTGACCCCACCAAACTGCCGTAAATCATGGAATCGGCGGAAACCACCGCCACGTCGGCTTCGTTGGCGTTGGTCTCCAGCCAGTCCCAAAGTTTCTCCGGATTCCCCAAATCCTCACGGTTCCCCAGCAAGTGATCCGGCGGCACTACCACGTTGTAGCCTAATTTTTTTACCACTTCGGCGGTTTGCGCGTTGGAAATGGGGCGGTTATCGTGGGGGATATAAACGATTTTCTTAGGCGCGTCGGCGTCTTTTTTCTTGGCCGCCTCGGCCGTCTGTCCGTTAAAACTCAGGCTCAAAACCCCGACGGTTACGAGACCCCATACCAAAACTTTACCTAATTTAATTAACTTATTGCCTTGCTTCTCCAAACAGTTTTCGACTCCCGTTTCTTACTTCTTTTCATCTTTGTCGGCCTCGCCCTTCATTTCCCGAATGGTTTGCCATAGGTCGCGAGCGCGATCGAAGGTTTTCGGCTCTTGGGTACGCAGAGCTTGCTCGCCCATGATACGGCTCAAATACTGGGTGGATTTCTCCAAATCCCCCATGCGGTAATAGATGGCGCCCACGAGATATATGGCCATGTTGTCCGTCAGGTTCCCGATGGGGTAACGCTCTTTCATGATGGACTGGTCGTAAAGGTCGGCGGCCTTCTGGAGGTACTCGTTTTCCTTATCCTTTTCGCCGGTTTCCCGATAAACCCAAGCGAGGTTCAGGTTCAAACCGGCGCGATGCCCCATGGATTCTCCCATAATCTCGGCGTAGTGGATAGCCAGCTCATAGGAGGCAATGGCTTCGGGTACGCCCCGTTCCTCGGTAAATTCCATGTGCAATTTCTTTTCCGCTAGGTAATCCTTTACCAAACGTTTGGGCTTGGGAGAAATGTTGCCCAAAAAATGCTTTTCGTCGGCGGCAAAACCGCAATGCTCGCAGAACCAAATCTTATAGAAATAGGGATTGAACCCCTTGTAGTGCGTGCAGAAATCCTCGTCGGTCTTTTCCACCACCAGCCGGGACTTGGTTTTCACCACCCGGGTGGATTCGCCGCAGATGGGGCAGGGCTTTTGCACCACAAAAGTAAACTCAGCCATGTAAATATCTCCTTTCTACATATGCTGTGCTGCAAGTAACCACAGCACAGCATAACACAAAAGCGGCACAAAAATCAACACCGCTTGTATTTTTCCGCCAAGGCACGGAGCCACTTAGCATCTAGGTGATCACGGTAGTATTTTTTCAAACGCCACTGCCAGTTTTCACCCAAGGTGCCGGGAGTATTCATGCGGTGACGACTGTCGAGAGCCAAAAGATCCTGCATGGGGATGATGGCCATGCGCGAACGGCTGGCGTAGGCAAATTCGATGAGGCGTTCGCAAATATCCTTGGGACTTTGGGAATTGGCGTGGAGGAGATTTACCAAGGATGCCTTGACCGGGCCGTCGATGTCCTCTTGATACCAGCCTACGGTGGTATTGTTGTCGTGGGTGCCGGTGTAGATGATGCTGTTTTCCGGTGCGACGAACCCGAGGCGGCCTTGGGGATTCATGTACAGGCTAAAGTGCAAGACCTTCATGCCCGGGAAACCGCAAGCGTCACGCAAATGTTCCACGCTGTCGGTGATAAGCCCCAAATCTTCGGCGACAATCTGCACCTCGCCCAACTCTTTCTTAATTTCGTCAAAGAAGGCTTTGCCGGGGCCGCGCCGCCATTGGCCGTTCATGGCCGTTTTGGCCTTGCCGTCTATCTCCCAATAGGAATCAAAGGCACGGAAATGGTCGATGCGGACAATATCCACCAGTTGATAGAGTTTCTTAAAGCGGCTCTTCCACCAAGCGTATTCCTCGCCCTGCATGGCCGTCCAATCGTATTGGGGATTGCCCCACAGTTGCCCCGTGGCGCTGAAATAATCCGGCGGCACTCCGGCTACAGTTCTTGGGTTTCCGTCCTCCCTCAGGTCGAAGAGTTTCTGATGAGCCCACACGTCGGCACTGTCGTGGGAAATAAAGATGGGCATATCTCCCAAAATGCAGATGCCCTTTTCTTTGGCGTAGTCATGCAACCTTTGCCATTGACGCTGGAAAACGTACTGGAGGAATTTTTCATAAACGATGTCCTCTGCCAGTTTCTGCGTAAACTCCGCCATGGTCACGCGGCGGCGATGTTTTAACGGCTCCGGCCAATCTACCCAAGAAACTCCCTGATACTCCTTCTTCAACGCCTGATAGAGGGCGTAATCCATGAGCCAGTAGTCCTCCCGTTGGCAGAACTCGGCGAAATTGTAACCTTCCTCGCCGGTGGGATCCTTTTCCACTTCCTGCCGGAAAGCGACAAAGGCTTTGGCGAGTGCCTTGGATTTAAACTCTATCACCTTGTCAAAGTCAATGGCCGAGGTGTTGCCGGGGAAGGAGACTTTTACATCTTCCGCCGTGAGGAAACCGCGCTTAACGAGACCGTCCAAGGAAATGAGCAAGGGATTGCCGGCAAAGGCCGAGGGCGATTGATAGGGAGAATAGCCAAAGCCTACGGGATTTAAAGGCAGGATTTGCCACACGGTTTGGCCGGACTCGGCAAGGAAATCCACGAAATCATAGGCCTCTTGCCCCAAGTCGCCGATACCGTATCTTGACGGCAAAGAAGTGGGATGCAAGAGAACCCCGGCCAGACGCGGATAATGTTGCACATGCTCCTTTAAGCGCCACAAACGACCTTGTAACGGCTGAAGCCGCAGATGAAGTTGTCCGCTGACCACCGGCAAATCTTCGCCGCCGTGGAAAACGTCGGCAAATTCGCCGTCGGCGAGGTCGCTCACGTCGATGGAAATGGCCTGGCCTTGGGTCTTGCTGCGGTTAAAGGCCGCCACATAAACGTCGTCTTCGGCCGGCGCCCCGAAAACATCATAGCCGCCGCGAATCACTCTGGCGTAGGCGATGACATCCCCTTTGGCGTACAGCGGCAAAAGCTCGCCGGTTTGCAAAGCCATGTGGGCGTTGCGCTCGGCGATGAATTTTTCGTACCAACCGCGTATTTCCACATCGCCCTTGTCCCATTCGTAGGGACGACGGTTATACGGATCTTTAAAGCCCTGCATACCGATTTCGTCGCCGTAATAAATGCAAGGCACTCCGGGATAAGTCATTTGCCACAGCGCCGCCATGAGGAGTCTGGCTTTCCCCAGTTCAAAATTCTCTTTTTCCATGCGATGCCGCGCCTGTTCTACCGCCGGCATCCCGTCATAGAAGGGCGTTTCCCCCAAGAAGGTGATGGCGCGTACTACGTCGTGACTGCCGATAAGGTTCATCATGGCGTAGAAATTTTCTTTGGGATAATTTTCCCGGAGGCTTTCCATGGTACGGTGGCACCATTTGGCATCCGTGTAGCCCATGAGAAAATCAAAAAGGTTTTTCCGGAAGGGATAGTTCATGGCGGAGTCCATTTCCTGCCCACAGAGATACTCTCGGGGCTGGCCGTAACTCACCTTGTTGGAGGCATCCTCCCAGACCTCGCCAATGACCACCGCCTCACGATTTAAGTCTTTCAGCTCCCGGAAAAAGGCTTGGGAAAAAGTTTGTGGGAGTTCGTCAATGACATCCAAACGCCAACCGGCGATGCCTTGACCAAGCCAATGATGCAACACGCTGTCCTTGTTGTGAATGATGAAATCCATGTAGCCGGGATTGGTTTCGTTGACGTTGGGCAGGGTATTGAAGCCCCACCAGCAGTCATAATCGTTGGGGAAATTGCGGAAATTATACCAACGATAATAGGGTGATTCCGTAGATTGGAAAGCGCCCACGGTGTCATAAGTGCCTTCCCGGTTAAAATATTTGCTGTTGCTGCCCGTGTGACTGAACACGCCGTCGATGATGATGCGGATGCCCATTTCTTTGGCCGTGTCCAAGAGGTCTTTGAAATCCTCGTTGGTGCCGAGGATGGGATCTACCTTATGATAATCACCGGTGTCGTAGTGGTGATTGCTTTCCGATTCAAAAATCGGGTTCATATAAATGCAGGAAATGCCGAGGCTTTTTAGATAGCCAAGTTTCTTCTTGATGCCCTGCATATTGCCGCCGTAAAAATCGTAGGCCACTATCTCCTTGGTGTCCGGGTCTTTGTAGTAACAAGGCGCGTCGTCCCAGTGGGCATGATAAACAGCCCCTTTTTTATCGACGAGTTTAGCGCCCTCGCGATAAAATCTATCAGGGAAAATCTGATACATCACCGCATGTTTGAACCAATCGGGGGTTTTGGCGCCCTTGTTGTAAACGGTGATTTGGTAGGAGGGGGGAACCTCCCGATAGAGCATCCCCTCGCCACCCAAACGCTCGGGATTGTTGCCGTAGAAATAGGTGCCGGAGGCGGCCTCGATAATGAAGTAGTACCACATGAGGCAGCCCCTGTCCGGGAGTTTCACAAGGCGCGTGAAGAACCGTTCGTCACCGCCGGCGCTACCGGCCACGGCCATGGGTTCCAATTTTTCCCCGTAACCTTCGCGCCACAAGCGCACCAAAACCTGCCGAATATCCTCCGAGGATTTTATAGAAAGCCCCAAGGAAAGTTCGCCCTCGGCTTCCGCCGCGCCCACCGTGGAACGGTAATACACACTTTGGGAATCGTGCTTCACATTGTTATTATCTAACATTCTTTACCCTTTCAAAAGCAAAAACCCGGCGAAGGTATTGTTCGCCGGGCGATAAATCTTACAAACCTTCTTACCTAACCTTACCTGTTCATGAGGTTTTCATAGAGTTTCTTGTATTCCTTGGCGGATTCTTTCCAGCTGTAATCGGACTCCATGGCGTTGCGGACGATTTTGCTCCAGTCCTCGTAGTTCTCGAAAGCTCCCAAAGCTCGCTTGATGGCGTACATCATATCGTGGGCGTTGTAGTCGCGGAAGACAAAGCCGTTGCCGCTACCGCTATATTTGTCATACTGCTGCACCGTGTCTTTGAGGCCGCCGGTCTCCCGTACCACCGGCACTGCGCCGTAACGCAAAGCGATGAGTTGACCTATGCCGCAAGGCTCGTAGTTCGAGGGCATGAGGAAAATGTCGGCGGAGGCGTACATGCGTTGCGCCAGCTCGTTGGAGAAGCGAATGTTGGCCGATACCTTAGTGGGGAAACGCCAAGCCAGTCCCTTGAACCAGTCTTCATATTCCTTGTCGCCGGTACCCAAGAGGACAAACTGGATATTCTCGTGTTGTAAAATCTCGTCCATCATCCTGACGATTAAGTCCATGCCCTTGGCGGCCACCAGACGAGATACCAAGGCTACCATGGGAATGCGACGATTTTCGGGGAGCCCCAGCTGTTTCTGGAGCTGGACTTTATTGTCCCGTTTGCGCTCCACCGTGTTAATGTCGTAGTTGACGAAAAGATTTTTATCGGTGGCCGGGTTGTAAACGTCGTAGTCGATACCGTTCACAATGCCGTACAAATCGTTTTGACGACTTCTGAGAAGTCCGTCCAGATGCTCGCCGAAGTATTCGTACTGAATTTCTTGGGCGTAAGTGCGGCTGACGGTGGAAATAATGTCGGAGTAAATCATACCGGCCTTCATGAAGTTCACCGCGTCGTAGAATTCAAAGTCGCCGTTGTTGAAATACTTCCAATCAAGTCCCAAAACGTCGCTCATGACGTTCTTGGGGAAAATTCCCTGATATTTGAGGTTATGAATGGTGTAGATGGTGCGGATTTTTTCGTAGCGCTCGTCGCCGGGATGCTCCAGCTTCAGGAACACGTTCACCAGCCCCGCATGCCAGTCGTTGGTGTGAATCACGTCGGGCCAAAAATCCATCACGTCTAGGAGGCAAAGCACCGCCCGGCAGAAGAAGGAGAAGCGATCGGCATCATCGTCGTAACCATAGAAGCCTTCGCGCTTGAAGTATTCTTCATTATCCACGAAGTAATAGGTCACGCCCTTGTATTCCAGCTTGTCCAGTCCCACGAATTTGCTGCGCCAAGAAACGTTCAGCTCGCCGTCGTAAATGTGCTCCATTTTGCTCCGGAAGTCCTCGGAGATCTGTCCGTACTTGGGCATAATCACGCGCACATCTACGTCCTCAGCCTTCAAAGCCTGGGGCAAAGACCCGGCCACATCCGCAAGGCCGCCGGTTTTCGCAAAGGGTACGGCCTCTGATGCAACATACAATACTTTCATGAAGTATATCCTCCTCGCTTGCGCTTATCATAAAATTCAAAGTGAAGCCACCGCCACGGCTCTTTCCGCATTGTTCAGGCTGTCGCGCCGCAGAGCGTCAACTTGCTTAAAGGATTTAATTTTCACCTTTCCGGCATCCACGGTCGCTTGCAGACGAAAATACAGGGTGGCGAGAGGCGGCACCTTGATGAGAATCGACTGCATACGCCCATGCCAGACGGTATCCGCCGCCGGCAAGACCCCGGTATTTACCATGCCGCCGCCGCCAAACTCCTCGGCATCGGTGCTAAAAACCTCGCGATAAATACCTCGCATAGGCACCCCCACCCGGTAGCCTTCTCTTGCCTTAGGGGTGAAGTTAGTCACCACCAAGAGAAAATCACTTTCGTCCTCGGCCTTCCTGAGGAAAGTGACGACACTGTTTTCGTTATCGTCGCATTCTATCCATTGGAAGCCGTTCCAATCAAAATCAACCTGCCAGAGAGCCTTGTTTTCTTGGTAAAATTCATTGAGGGCGCGAGTGAAATCCAGCATTTTGGCGTGCATGGGGTACTCCTCCACCAGATGCCAATCCAAACTCTGCCGAAAGTTCCACTCGGCGAACTGAGCAAACTCACTGCCCATAAAGGTTAGTTTTTTCCCGGGATGCGCCATGAAGTAACCCAAGAAGCCCCGGAGACCGGCAAACTTTTGCGCGTAGTCCCCCGGCAATTTGCTTATGAGGGAGCCTTTGCCATGCACCATTTCGTCGTGGGACAGGGGCAGGACAAAATTCTCGGAAAAGGCGTACATGAAGGAAAAGGTGAGTTTGTCATGGTTCCATTTACGATAAACGGGGTCAAGGGCGAGATAAGAGAGCATATCATTCATCCAGCCCATGTTCCATTTATAGTTAAAACCCATGCCCCCCACCTGCACCGGCCGGGAAATTTGCGGCCAAGCCGTGGATTCCTCGGCGATCATTAAGGCTTGGGGATGGTGGCGAAACACCGTTTCATTGAGTTTTCGAAGGAGTGCCATGGCCTCCAAGTTTCCCTTGTCGCCGTACTTGTTGGGCGTCCATTCCCCTTCGCCGCGACCGTAGTCAAGGTACAGCATATTGGCCACGCCGTCGATGCGCAGACCATCTACATGAAATTCCTCCAGCCAAAACATGGCGTTGGAAATGAGAAAACTCTGCACCTCGGCGCGACCGTAATCGAAATTCAGCGTCCCCCAACCCCGGTTTTCCGCCCGTTCAGGGCTGGCCGATTCGTACAGCGTTTCGCCGTCAAACTCCCTCAGGCCGCAATCGTCCCGGCAAAAGTGGCCGGGTACCCAGTCCATAATGACCCCTAGCCCGTTTTGGTGCGCCACATCCACCAAATAGCGAAAATCATCCGGCGTACCAAAGCGGCTGGTCACGGCGTAAAACCCCGTCACCTGATACCCCCATGAATCATCCAAGGGATGCTCCATTAAGGGTAAAAATTCCAGATGGGTGTAGCGCATCTCCCGAGCGTAGGGGACAAGCTCCGCCGCCATGTCGCGATAGGTGAGAAAATTCCCGTCGGCGCCGCGCCGCCACGAGCCTAAATGCACTTCGTAAATCAGCATAGGGCGACCGTAGGAAGGATGACGACGTTTTTTGGCTTGGTGAATACCGTCCTGCCATTTATAACTACCCAAATCATACAGGCGCGAAGCCGTCCCCGGTCGCCTTTCCATGCAGAACCCATAGGGATCCGCTTTATACAGCACCGCGCCGTCTTGGGTGGTAACGGCGTATTTGTAGAGTGCGCCGGCCTCCAGCCCCTCCACAAACAAAACCCAAACTTCGTCGTTATGACGGCGGAACATGGGGTGACGCTCCTCATCCCAAGCGTTGAAATCCCCCACCACGCTGACTTTCGCGGCGTGAGGCGCCCATAGGGCAAAACGCACCCCCACTCTGCCCTTGTATTTTGTAAAGTGAGCCCCGAGCATTTCATAGGCGCGGCAATTTGTTCCCTGATGAAAAAGGTACAAGCCGAAATCCTTCAGTTCAGCCGTTTTCACAGAACTACCTCCTCGCCTGTTTTACTTGCCGGCTAACTCACTGCACAATAACCGGTTTCACCTGCCAAATTTCGCTGGCGTACTCGTCGATGGTGCGATCCGACGAGAACCGCCCGGAGTTGGCAATGTTCATGGCCGAAGAGCGCTGCCACTCAAATTTTTGCTGATAGCGACGCTGGATCTCCTCGTGGGCATTCGCGTAAGAACTGAAGTCTTTCAAGATGAAGAACTCGTCGTTGCCGTGAATGAGATAATCGTAGAGGGAACGGAAGTCGCCGTAGGTGCCATCCACCAACTGATTCATCACCATGCGAACTTTATCGTTGGAATTGTACTCATTCCACGCCGAATAAGAACCGTTGGCGTAGTAGGCCATGACTTCGGCGGAAGACAGACCGAAGATGACGCAGTTCTCATCTCCCACCGCCTCATGAATTTCCACGTTGGCGCCGTCCATAGTCCCCAAAGTAATGGCGCCGTTCATCATGAACTTCATGTTGCCGGTGCCGGAGGCTTCCTTGGAAGCGGTGGAAATTTGCTCGCTGACATCCGCCGCCGGATAGACGATTTCGCCGATGGACACCCCGAAATTCTCGATGAAGACCACTTTTATTTGTCCGTCGATAGACTTATCCTTATTTACCTTGTCGGCCACGGCGTTAATGAGGCGAATGGTCTCTTTGGCAATGTAGTAACCGGGAGCCGCCTTGCCGCCGAAGAAGTAGGTGGTGGGGATAATCTTGTAAGAGTGGTCGTGCTTCAAGCGGTTATACTGGTACATGATGTGGAGGATATTCATGAGTTGCCGTTTGTAGGAATGGATGCGTTTTACCTGAATGTCGAAAATGGTGTTGGGATCCACCGCCAGTTCGTTGTGTTTCAGGATATATTGCGCCAGACCATCCTTGCGGAGTTGCTTAATCTTGGCCAGTTCCGACAAGAAAGGTTTATCATCCACATAATCGTTCAAAAGGTCGAGCTGTTCCGGATAACGGTGCCAACGGCGACTGCCGATGGTGGCGTCGATTAAATCAGCCAATTCCGGGTTGGAGGCCATGAGCCAACGGCGATGGGTGATACCATTGGTTTTGTTGTTGAAGGTACGGGGATTAAGATCATAGAAATCTTTAAGGGTGGAGGCCTTCAAAATATCGGAGTGAAGTCTGGCCACGCCGTTGACGCTGTGACCGCCCACAATGGCCAGCCGCGCCATGTGTACAAGGCCGCCTTCGATAATGGACAAAGCCCGTACCTTGTCGTCGTTGCCGGGATAGCGTTTTCTTACTTCTTCCAAATGACGATGATTGATTTCCTCGATGATCATATAGACGCGCGGCAAGAGTTCCCGGAACATATCTACCGGCCAAGTTTCCAGCGCTTCCGGCATAATGGTGTGGTTGGTATAGGCGATGGTGTTCTTGGTGATGGCCCAAGCCTCTGCCCATTCCATTTCCTCTTCATCGACGAAAATACGCATGAGTTCGGCCACCGCCACCGCCGGGTGAGTGTCGTTAATGTGGATGGCGTTCTTCTTGGCAAAGTTATGAAGCCCCATGCCGGTACGCTTGAAGTGCCGCACGATGCTCTGGACTCCCGCGGAGGTCATGAAGTATTCCTGAATGAGGCGCATTTTTCTGCCTTCATGGGAGCTGTCATCGGGGTAGAGATAATTGGTAATACTCTCCACAAAATTGCGATACTCGTTTTTCTGGCGAATTTGGTCGTGAGTAAGGGTGGCGTAATCGGAGAAATCTCGATTCACCTCGGCGTTCCACAGGCGCAAGTTGTTCACCGTGTTGTTATGATACCCCACAATGGGAACGTCGTAAGGCACGGCCATAACGGTCATGGTGTTTTCATGTACCAGTTTCAGACTGCCGTCGGGCTGTTCCTTCATGTAGGCGTTGCCGTAGAATTTAACGTCGATGGCCTTATCCGGCTTGCGATATTCCCAAGCAAAACCGTGCTTGAGCCAGTTATCGGGAATTTCCGCCTGATTGCCGTTGATGATTTTCTGTTCAAAGAGTCCGTACTGATAACGGATACTACACCCATGCCCCGGCAGACGATGGGCAGCCATGGAGTCGATGAAGCAAGCCGCCAGTCGCCCTAAACCGCCGTTGCCCAGCCCGGCATCCGGCTCTTCCTCGCAGATGTTGGTCAAGTCCAGCTCAAAATCGGCGAGGACTTCTTCCACCGCATCTTTTATGCCTAAGTTGATGAGATTCGACTTGAGAAGCCGCCCCATGAGGAACTCAATGGAGAAATAATAAATCTGCTTTTCCTGTCGTTCCGTGTAAGCGCGATTAGTCTTAATCCAATTTTCGCTAATGTATTGTTTGGCAACGGATGCCACCGTCTGATAGATCTCGTTTTTCGTCAGTTCATTCAGATCTCGCCCCCACAGAACGTGAGCCGAGTTCACGAAACGCAATTTCAGATTTTCCTTCAGCTTATCGTATTCCGTGTCCTGGGTACCCTTTTTTCCCTTCTTTACTTTCGCTGCCAACCAAAACAACTCCTTTTCTTGCCTTGTTTCCTTATGTTGGGGCGTTGCCCCAAACCCCACAAGAGGCTCCGCCTCTTGACTCCGGCAGGGGGATAATCCCCCTGCACCCTTTAATAAATTTAATAGGGGTGCAGGGGGCAGTGCTCCCTGCTAGGAGTCCAGAGGGCAAAGCCCTTTGGTGGGGTTTGGGGTGAAACCCCAATAGTAACCCCTTAGATAACGGCGCCCTTCTCCAAAATGTAGGGGTAGTTCTCCGCGCCCTTGAGCCACTTGCCCTCGGAGATGGTCACGTTCTTGTCGCAGATGCTGTTTTCGACCACGGCGCCCTCTTTGACTTCGCTCTTTTGCATGATGATGCTGTTTTTTATCTTCGCGCCTTTGCCGATTTTGACCCCACGGAAGAGGACACTGTTTTCCACTTCGCCCTGAATAATGCAACCGTTGGCGATGAGGGAGTTTTTCACCTTAGCGGTTTCTTTGTACTGCACCGGTACGCTGTCGTAAGCCTTGGTGTAAATGGGACGCTGAGGATTGAGGAAGAGTTCGCCCCAGACCTCGGGCTTCAGCATATCCATGTTGGCTTGGTAGTAGGCGCCGGTGGTGGCGATATGCGCCACATAGCCTTGGTGTTCGTAGGCGCAGATCTTGTAATCGTTCAAGCGGCGCATGATAGCATCCACCAAGAAATCTTGTCCGCCCCGCTCGTAAGCGTGACGCACCAAATTCACGAAAAGATGTTTCTCCATGAAGTAAATGCCCATGCAAATCTTGGTGCCGTCGTAAACCACCGATTTTTCGGCAATATCCGTTACGCGTCCGCCGTCGTCCGTCTTCAAGACCGCGTTTCTCCCGGTGGATTCTTCCTTGGCGGTGTAATAGGCCAAGGTAATTTCCGCCTCGTGTTCATGATGGAAAGCCAAGGTCTTGTTGAAATCCACATTGTAAATGAAACTGCCGCTGGTGAGGAGGACGTATTTCTGCTTGCTGTGTTCAATGAAATCGAGGTTATAATAGAAGTTTTTGAGATCGCCGCTGCGCGCCTCTTTGTCAACCTTCACTGCCGGGATATAGTACATACCGTCGCGGCGACGCGCCAAATCCCAGTCTTTTCCCGACCGAAGGTGATCCAAAATGGAGCGATCCTGATCCGGGAGCATAACCCCCACGTTCAGGATACCGGCGTTGACCATGCCGGAGAGGGTAAAGTCAATGATGCGCAAACGCCCACCGAAGGGAATAGACTCTACCGCCCGCTTTTCCGCCAGTTCGCGGATTAAGCTGCCGTCCTCGTGCAAATTGATGAGACCCATAACCGTTTTCACTGTTATCCACCCCGCTATTTGTTCTTTTTCTACCTTCACGCACGCGTACTTGCGCCAACGTTCTCCGTATATACCGTAAGCGAGTTTTTTCCTCGCAAGTATAAACAGCGTTAGGCGGATACGGTTTCCTCTTCGGCTACCACGGCGATTGCTCCCATGGAGCCGGCCACCTTGGCGCCATCGCAAATATGGCAACGATGCGCCACAATGGCGTAATCTATGCTGGCGTTATCGTCAATCATGGTGTAGGGGAAGATAACGGAGTTGGTCACCTTAGCGCCTTTACCCACGCGGACGCCGGGGAAGATAACGCAATTCTCCACCTCGCCCAGAATCATGGCGCCTTCGCTGACCATGGATTTCTTTACCGAGCCTTCGGGGCCTACATAGTGAGGCGGCAAGGAGGGATTGGAGGAATAAATCTTCCAGTCGCCTTGGAGTTCAAAGGGCGGCTCGTCCTGCAAGAGATCCATGTTGGCCTGCCAGAGGCTTTCGATGGTTCCCACGTCTTTCCAGTAGCCGTCGAAGGAATAGGAGAAGAGACGCGCGCCGTCGTTTAGCATTTTGGGGATAATGTCCTTGCCGAAGTCGTGGCTGGAATCTTCCAGCACGGCATCGTCTTCCAGATATTTCTTGAGGAAGCTCTTGGTGAAGATGTAAATACCCATGGAGGCAAGGTTGCTCTTGGGCTGGGGCGGTTTCTCTTCAAATTCGTGGATGCGGCCGGTGTCATCGGTGTTCATGATACCGAAACGAGGCGCCTCTTCCCAAGGAACCTCAAAGACTCCGATGGTTGCTTCGGCGTTGTTCATTTTGTGAGCCTGAAGCATCCAAGAGTAGTCCATGGTGTAAATGTGGTCGCCGGACAAAATAAGGACATACTCGGGATCGATCATGTCGATGAAGTTCAGGTTCTGGTAGATGGCATCCGCCGTGCCGCGATACCAATCGGCGCCCTTTTCCCGAGCGTAGGGCGGCAAGATAAAGACGCCGCCGTCACGGGAATCGAGATCCCACGAGCTACCGGAGGCGAGGTAGTTGTGAAGTTCCAACGGACGGTACTGGGTGAGAACGCCCACCTTGGTGATGCCGGAGTTGGAGCAGTTGCTCAGCGGAAAGTCGATGATGCGGTACTTGCCGCCGAAGGGTACGGCGGGTTTGGCGATCTTTTTGGTAAGGGCGCCCAAACGGCTACCCTGTC
Organism: Selenomonadaceae bacterium; assembly: GCA_017476005.1. Lineage (GTDB taxonomy): Bacteria > Bacillota > Negativicutes > Selenomonadales > Selenomonadaceae > RGIG5097. The sequence continues at coordinate 36,307 of JAFVEM010000016.1, forward strand.
CGCCGGCCAAGATCATTCCCAAGCATTCAGTCTTTCTCATGAAAAATCTCCCCCCTGGATTTTTTGTGGAATTAAGTTTTTAACGCTTTGTGTCGAACTCGTTGTTGTTACTATTCTACGGCCTCGCCAAGATTCCTGCCTGCTGTGGCGAAAATTTTATTTATTCTTCGCCCTTGTCACCCCGAGGATGGGTGAGACATAAAAAAAGAGCTGTCTTGCGACGCTTAGTCGTAAGCAGCTCTTTTTTCGGGCGTTAGTACAGCTCCTTTAAGGCGAGCCTGATGGTGTCCTGCAAAGTGGCATTTGGGGGGGGCTGGATTTTCTTTAAGGCCGCCGTCGCCTCCGCCGTCGAATATCCTAAGGCCACAAGTGCGGCGCCTGCCTCGGCGGTAACATCGGCGTCCAGCGGTAAATCAATAAACTCAGCCGCTACGGCCTCTGTCTCCCCCCCAACCTTGTCCTTTAGCTCCAGTACCAAACGCTCCGCAGATTTTTTGCCGATACCCGGCAGCTTGGTTAAAAGCCCCGTCTCCTTTTGCCGAATGGCTTGCCTGAGTTTATCCACGGTAATGGCCGAAAGAATCCCCAAGGCCACCTTTGGCCCCACTCCGGAAACGGAAATGAGGAGCTGAAACATCTCGTACTCGTCCTCGGTGCCAAAACCGTAGAGAATAATGGCGTCCTCCCTGACGCCCGTATGCACGAAGAGAGAAGCCTCTTCCCCTTGTTTCAAATTCCGGCGAGTGGTTTCCGGCACAAAGACCCGATAGCCCACGCCATTTACATCTATTAAACCGTAGTCCGTTCGCAAGCGAAAAACTTTGCCGCGCAAATAGCCAATCATCAGGCTGCCACCCTCTTTACAATTTATTTCGCCAAGTCAGACTGTCTAAACAATGGACAGCGCAAATGGCCACCGCCAGCGCGTCTGCCACATCGTCGGGATGGGGCGGCTGGGGAAGGTGCAGCAGTTTTGTTACCATATAGATAACCTGCTCTTTGGTGGCGTTGCCGTAGCCGGTCACGGCCTGTTTTACCTGTAAAGGGGTTCTTTCCACCAGCTCCAAATTATTTTTGGCCGCCGCCAAGAGTACAATGCCTCGCGCCTGTCCCACCGGGATAGCGGTGGTGACGTTGCGATTAAAAAACAGTTGCTCCACCCCCATGACCTCCGGGTGGTATTTTTTTATGATACTGTCCAGTTCATCGTATATTTTCAGCAAGCGGTCTTGCATTCTGGCCTTGGGGCTGGTGGTAATAGCGCCGTATTCCCGAGGCACCAAGCGACTCCCCACCGCTTCCACCAAGCCATAACCGCATATAGCCGTTCCCGGATCTATTCCCAGCGCTAACATTTATGCTCCTTTATTTTAGCTTGCTGGAAAAAAGATACACGAGTACGGTCAGCACGATCCCCAAAAGTCCCCATAGGGGGCCTCGCTCCACAAAAGCGTAAACGGTGCCGGCGAGGCACAATACCACTGCGAGCAGGGTCTGTTTGGCGTTTTCCTTGCGAAAAGCAAAGGTTTTATAATCAACTCCCGTGGCCTTTTCAAAACAAGCCGGACAGATAATTTTTTTCTCTCCTTGTTCGGTCTTATGCACTAAAGCCTCCTGTTCGGACAGTTCACGTCCGCACATGGAACATATCAGCACGAAATGACCTCCTTCTTTCTTGTACCCATAGGGCTACCGTGTTATAATTACAGTAAACGAATTTTAGTTTGGGGTTTTACACACCCCCCTGCACCCTTTCATTAAGGGGTCAAGGGGAAATTATTTCCCCTTGTGGGGTATGGGGCAAAGCCCCATTATTTATGTACACGAGGTGGAAAGATGCGTATTGTCATAGTGGGGGCGGGGAAACTGGGGTACAGCATCGCCGATTTGCTTTCCCAAGAACAATTTGATGTGGTGCTGGTGGATCACGACGAGGAGCAACTAAACGCCGCCAAAAATTCGCTGGACGTCATGACCATCGCCGCCAACGGCGCCAGCCCCATTACCATGAACGACCCCGACGTGAAGGGAGCCGACATTCTCATCGCCGTTACCGCCAGTGACGAAGTGAACATGGTGGCCTGCATCTTAGCCAAAAAGCACGACATCAAACACACCGTGGCGCGTATTCGGGATATGCAGTTTTTGTCGGAGGCCAAGGATTATCTCAAGCAGAACTTCGATATTGACCTCATGCTAAACCCGGAGCTTATCACCGCCCGGGAGATTGAACGCATCCTCATGACCCCGGCGGCGCTGAACGTGGAAGATTTCGCCCACGGTAAGGTGCGGCTCTTTGAGACCAAGGTACGCCGCAAATCAAAATTCATCGGTATTCCCTTCAAAAAACTGAACTTACCCCAAGGGGTGCTGGCCGGCATGATCTTTCGCGACCATCGCATGATTATCCCCCACGGGGACGACGTTCTCATGACTCACGATAACGCCTACTTCATCGGCATGCCTTCGGAGATTGAGAAATTCAGCAAAAATTTTGTGCCGCGAGACACCAAAAAGCCGGAACGGGTTATCATCATCGGCGCCGGACGTACCGGCCGCGCGCTGGCGAGAATCCTCGACGGGCAAGACGTTCGGGTGAAGGTCATCGAGCAGGACGAGGAACGGTGCTTGCAAGTGGGAGAAATTCTCACTCAAGGGCTTGCCCTCCACGGCGACGGTACCGATATTGACCTCCTGTTGGAAGAGGGGGTGGCCTCAGCTGATGTGGTGGTTTGCCTCACGGAAGACGATAAACTGAATTTGATGTTGGCGCTCATCGCCAAACACTTAAAAGCAAAAAAAACCGTCGTCCGGGTAACGCGTACCGAATATGTGGAACTCATGGAAAAAGTGGGCGTCGATATAGTGGTCTCGGCGCGACTCCTGTCTGCCAGCGAGGTGCTGGCCTTCGCACGGCGCGGCGGCGTGGTGTCCGTAGCTTTGCTGGAGGGCGCCAAAGCCGAGGCGGTGGAGGTCATAGTACAACCCGGAGCGGCGGTGGTAGGCAAAAAACTCATGGAGGCCGAACTACCGAAAGAGTGTTTGGTGTGCGCCTACGTTCGGGACGAAGTGGCCTACATTCCCAACGGTTTCACCGAACTCCAACCGGGGGATCGCGCCATTCTCTTCATTCAGACCAAGTACGCCCAAAAAGTCATGGCCTATTTTAAATGAAAGGAGTGCCGACCATGAAAATTCACGGGGCAGTGATTATCGAGCAAGGGGTCACCTTTGCCATCATCGCGGTAAAACAGTCGGTGACCAGATATACCACCCGTTTGGTACAAACTAGGCAAGAACTATCCTATTTTTTTCCCAACATGCCCATTATCCTCATGTCCCAAGATAACTCCGGCACTCCTCACTATTACGGCCGCAAGGACATCGTGGATTTTTTGAAGACCATCAGGCTGGAGCAAATTCCTTGGAAGGTTTATACCATTTATTAGGTGGAGCGAGGGGCGTACTCACTTTACTACCTGCGTCCCGATACCGGCAGAAGTGAAAATTTCCAAGATGATGGAGTGGGGGAGCCGGCCATCGATGATGTGGGTCTTATTGGCGCCGGCTTCCAAGGCTCTGAGACAGGCTTCGACCTTGGGGATCATGCCGCCGGCGATAACGCCGTCTTTTATATAGGACTTGGCCTCGTCGGCCTTCAGGGTGGAAATGAAACTGGCTTTGTCGTTGAAGTCCTTGTAAATGCCTTCGATGTCGGTGAGGAGCAAAAGTTTTTCAGCTTTTAGAGCGCCGGCGATTTCGGCGGCCACATAGTCGGCGTTGATGTTGTAGCTCTCCCCGTCTTCGCCCACGCCGATAGGGGCTATCACCGGCACATAATTATGGGCGATGAGGTCTTGGAGCAGGGTTATATCCACCTGCGTGACTTTGCCGACGTAGCCGATGTCAACCTTCTTTTTGTCCCCTTCTTCATAAACCGTGGCCAACTTTTTCTGCGCCGTAATGAGTCCCGCGTCTTTGCCGCTGAGTCCCACGGCGCGAACGCCGCTTTGATTCAGCTTGGTAACGATTTCGGAGTTAATCTTGCCGTCCAAGACCATCTCGGCGATCTCCACCGTTTCCTCATCCGTAACCCTCAGCCCACTGACGAAGGAGGATTCCTTGCCCACTTTCTTTAAAAATCCCGTTATCTCCGGGCCGCCGCCATGAACAATCACCGGGTGGATGCCCACATATTTCATGAGCGCCACGTCCTGCATGACTTTCGCCTTGAGGTCGTCGTTTATCATGGCGTTGCCGCCGTATTTTATCACCACGGTGCGCCCGTAAAAATCCTGAATATAGGGCAGGGCTTCCACCAAAACCGTGGCTTTATCCTGCGGTGAAAACAAATCTTTGGCCTCCGTTTTTTCTTTTTTCTTTTTTTTGCAGGGGAAATAATTTCCCCTGCACCCCTTAATAGACTTATATACTTAGGTATGGTATTCCCCGTTAATCTTCACATACTCGTAGGAGAAGTCGCAACTCCACACCGTAGCCTCCGCCTCGCCTTCGCCCATGTCGATGTCGATTAGGATGTCGTGGTCGGCCATGACTTTTTTGAGGGCTTCTCCGTCGTATGCTGCCCCTACGCCGCGCCAGTAAACGGGAATGTCCCCGAATTTCACCACCGTCTTATTGGGATCCATAGGCACACCGGCGTAACCTACGGCGCAAATAACCCGTCCCCAGTTGGGATCTTCCCCGAAGAAAGCGGTTTTCACCAAGGGAGATTTGGCCACGCTCATGGCGATGGTCTTAGCGTCGGTGAAAGATTTAGTCCCCGTGACATGAATGGTAAGGAACTTCGTAGCCCCTTCGCCGTCGGCGGCAATACGCTGCGCCATGCCTTGACAGAGAGCAAGGAGGGTGTCGTAAAATTTTTGGTAGTCCTCCCCCTTGGCGGTAATGCGAGGATTTTCCGCCGCCCCGTTGGCGAGGATCACGGCCATATCGTTGGTACTCATGTCCCCGTCGATGGAAATCATGTTGAAGGATACTTCCACGACCTCCGACAATGCCTCTTGCAATAATTTAGCGTCAATGGCGGCATCGGTGGTTATAAAGCAGAGCATGGTGGCCATGTTGGGCTGAATCATGCCGGAGCCTTTGGCGATAACCCCAAAGCGCACCTGCTTGCCGCCGATTTCCACTTCGGTGGCGCCGGCTTTAGAATAGGTATCGGTGGTGACAATGGCGTTGCCGGCGTTGACGCTACCATCTTCCGACAGTTCTTTTACCGCTTGCTTGATACCGGCTTCCATTTTATCCATGGGGAGATTCACGCCGATAATCCCGGTGGAGGCCACAATCACATCATCGGCCCTACACCCAAGTTCCGCCGCCGTGATAGCGGCCATCTGTCTGGCGCTCTTCATACCTTCTTCGCCGGTGCAAGCGTTGGCGCAACCGGCGTTGGCGGTAATGGCGTGCGCCGTCCCGGTAGCAACAGTTTCCTTCGACACAAAAACCGGCGCCGCCGCCACGGCGTTTTGCGTGAAAGTCCCGGCCACCGCCGCTTCTCTCTCCGTATAAATCACGGCCAAATCCAAGTTGCCGCTTTTCTTAATCCCGGCTCTCACTCCGGCGGCTTTAAAACCTTTAGGATAGGTTACGCCCCTTTGGGCATTTTTTTCGCTAAACATATTCTTCCTTTCCTTGAGGCTCTGCCTCAAACTTCTTCAATCTAAAATCAACCGGGTTTCCAAAGGGCTAGCCCTTTGGTAGGAGGTGTCGGAGGGCAAAGCCCTCTGACAAAACAAGAAAATTAAGGATACATAGGCACAAAATCCAAGCCCGTCTTTTCGTCGAACCCACAAGCGATGTTAAAATTCTGTATGGCCTGACCGGCGGCGCCTTTCACCAAGTTGTCAATGGCGGAGAGGACGATAACTCTGTGGGTGCGGTCGTCAATGTGCCAAGCTAAGTCGGTGAAGTTGGAGCCGCGAACTTCTTTCGTCGAGGGGTAGCCGCCCTCGCCTAACAAGCGAATGAAATATTCGTTGTCATACAGGGAGTGAAAAGCCGCCCCCACCTCCTCGGCGGTAACACCCTCTCGCAGGTGGGCGTAAGACGTGGCAAGAATCCCACGGGACATGGGGACAAGATGGGGCGTGAAGTTTAAGACGGTCGTCTCGCCCGATAAATCCGTCAAGGCTTGTTCAATTTCCGGAGTGTGACGATGATGCGCTACGTTGTAGGCTTTGAAATTATCGTAGAGTTCCGGGAAGTGATTTCCCTGCTTGGGGGAACGACCGGCTCCCGACACGCCGGATTTGGCGTCGATAACAATGCTCTGCATATCGACGAGTTTTTCTTTGGCAAGAGGCGCCAAGGCCAAAATACTCGCCGTGGTGAAGCAACCGGCATTGCCGATGATTTTCGCGCGGCGAATGTCTTCGCGGTACAGTTCGGCAAGGCCGTAAACCCGTTCGGCTTCTTTGTGGGTGTGGGGGACATGATACCAAGCCTCATAAACGGCGGTATCTTTAAAGCGGTAATCCGCCCCCAAGTCAATAATTCGCACGGGAAGATGCGCCAACCCTTTGCCCACTTCCATGGCGTGACCGTGGGGCAAAGCGATAAACACAAAATCGCTGTCCGCGCCGATTTTTTCCATGTCCTGCATACTTTCGAGGGTCAGGTCGCACAGCCCTCGCAAATTGGGATAGAGGGAGGCGATTTTCTCCCCTTTGTGGCTTTCCGAAGTAATATGAACGAGCTTCGCCTCCGGGTGGCCGTAAAGGAGCCGCAGGAGTTCCGCCCCGGCATAACCCGTAGCGCCGATTACGCTGATTTTCATTTTGTTACCTTCTTCATCATTTTTATGCTACTCTGCTCTGACTGGCACGATACGCCGCCTTAGCCTCATTCAGGCTCATCGCGTTTGCTCCGCCGCGGTAGTCGGGATGGGCAAACTGGTAGTTATCATCTTCCCATCCGCACACGTCGCAAATATCAAATTCGTGTCCAGCCTCAACCATGCCATCGCCGCAACAAGGGCAGGGAACTAGGGTTTCATGCTCTTCCGCCATGTTCCAAATCCTCCTTTTTTTGCAACCAATAATAACGAATACCGTCTGATGGCTTGAACATAGTGAATATGCCCTTGGCTGGCCGACCCTTGACAAAATCATTGCTACATATGTCGTAGCGAATGACAACGCCATCTTTGTCGATATGCCCGAGAATGTCTCCACCCACCGCCGACTCCGCCAGAGCAACCGCTTTTTCCTCATACTGTCTCGCCGTTAAACCTAAATACTGGAAACCGTGTTCTCTCCAGTGATTCATCAATTTTTGACGGCTCTTGAATCCACGTACCAGAAAACGATTATTGCCTGTAGGAAAAACGTCCGTATCGTTGTCGTTAATGGCCATAAACTTATTTCCTTTTCAACATATCTGTCATTAAACGAGTATGTTATAATGCAATCAAAACTGTTTAAAAGGAGCAAGCCCCCATGACAAACCCAAAAGGTGCGCGACCCAGCCATAAGGGCAGAAAACGTCGCCTAAATTTCAAGCGCTTATTTCTGTTCTGCATTTTATTAGGCGTTCTCTTTATCACCGCTTGTAGCGGTGCGGCACTGTGTTTGTTTGCGGACAGCGACGCCACAACCGAGCAGAAAGCCGCCGTTGCTTCTTTAGGTAGCCGCTTGGGGCGCATCATTTTCTTGCGCGATGCCGTGGAAAACAAATTGCAACGCCATGATTATACGACCATTGACCAAATGCCGCAATACCTAAAGAATGCAGTGGTGGCGGTGGAAGACAATCGTTTTTATGAACACCGGGGCTTTGACCTGACCGGCATCGCCAGAGCATCATTGGTTAATTTGCAAAAAGGAGAGGTCGCGGAGGGAGCCAGCACCATCACCCAGCAGTTGGTAAAAAATCTTTTTCTCTCCCCGGAACAAACCTTAGGGCGCAAGGCCGAAGAACTTTTATTGGCACTCGACATGGAAGCGCATTACGACAAGGAAGAAATTTTAGAGCTTTATCTCAACAGCATTTACTTCGGCTCAAATTTCTACGGCATCACCGCCGCCGCTCGCGGTTATTTTGGCAAAGAACCTAAGGACTTAAACCTAGCGGAGGCCGCACTGCTGGCAGGACTGCCCAACGCCCCTTCTCTGTATTCTCCCTATGTGGATTTTCTGCTGGCCAAGAAGCGACAGTTCGTCGTGCTGGAATCAATGGTAGCTCACGGCTACCTCACCAAGAAAACCGCCGAGGATGCCAAGATAGAACCGCTGGAACTGGCCAAAAAAAATCCCCCCAAGGGGGAGTAGCTCACGCTGAGGCGTGGGCTTTTTGATTTTGCAAAAATCCGTCTGGCAAAAACCCGTACATGAGGTTATAATGGGAGCCAACAGAAACTTAACGGGGGGAACCGCTATAATGAAAAAAATTTCCCTCGTTGTACCCGTTTACAACGAGGAGGACAACATAGAACATTTTACCGCCAAGGTAAAGGAAGTCATGTCGGCGCAAAAGTATGATTATGAGCTTATCTTTGTGGATGACGGCTCCAAAGACCGTAGCCGCGAGATCTTGAGACGGCTGGAGCAGGATGATAAGCGCGTCTGCTCCATTTTTTTGGCCAAAAATTCCGGTCATCAACTGGCTCTTACCTGCGGCATGGATTACGCCGAGGGAGATGCGGTCATTACCATGGACGGCGATATGCAACATCCGCCGGAGCTTTTGCCGGAGCTTATCGCCCGTTGGGAAAAAGGCGCGCAGGTGGTACAGACCATTCGTGAAACCACCGAGGGCGTCTCCCTCTTTAAACGCCTGACCTCTAAATATTACTACCGGCTGATGAATTTTTTGGCGGAGGTTCCCATTCGCGCCGGGGGGTCGGACTTCCGTCTGATGGACAGACAAGTGGTGCTGGAGTTCCGTCGCTACCGGGAACACGCTCGCTTTATTCGCGGCATTGTCGGCTCCATGGGGTATCGTCAGGAACTTTTTACCTTTGTGGCGCCCCAGCGTTTCGCCGGCACCTCCAAATTCTCTTTGCGGAAAATGCTTAACTTCGCCGTGGATGGGATTCTGGCTTACTCCCGCGTGCCTTTACGGATTTCGCTCTACGCCGGTTTTTTGCTGGGGTTTGCCAGCATACTTTACTTCATCAATGTTATTTACGAGCGTTACAGCGGCCAAACCGTGGAAGGCTGGGCTACCATTGTGGGCATGATGCTACTGTTCGGCGGCATCCAGTTGGTCTTTTTGGGTATCATGGGGGAATATATCGGGAGAATTTTTGAAGAGGTAAAGGCTAGACCCCTATATTCTGTGGCTAGGCTTTCCCCCACATTGACGCCACGCAATAAACAGGAAGATGGGAACGTGCTTTATGGATAAAAAGTGGAAACTCTATGATTATAGCGCTGAAAGGGTGGAGATTGAGGCTCTAGCCGCCGAGCTGGGGGAGTCAAAAATCATGGGGCGGCTCCTTTGGCATCGCCATATTCGCATCAAGGAAGAAGCCTTAGCCTTTCTCCAGCCGGAAACCCGGCAAGAATTTCACGACCCCTTTCTCCTGCGCGATATGGATAAAGCCGTCCGCCGACTCCAAAAAGCCATTGCCGATGAGGAGAGCATCGTGGTCTATGGGGATTACGACGTGGATGGCATAACAGCCACCACCCTTTTGACCAAGAACCTCCGAGCTTTAGGCGCGAAAAAGGTTGATTTTTATATTCCCGACCGGCAAAGCGAGGGTTACGGACTTAACGCCGAGGCGCTGACCAAGCTGGCTGAAGAATATTCGCTTTTGGTATCGGTAGATTGCGGCATCGCCTCCGTAGAGGACGTGGCCGCCATAAAGGATAAACTGGACGTTATAATAACCGACCATCACCTGCCGGGGGAGGAATTGCCGCCGGCTGTGGCCGTAGTGAATCCTCATCGCGAGGATTGCCCCTATCCCTGTAAATATTTAGCCGGCGTCGGGGTGTCTTTTAAGCTCTGCCAAGGGTTGTGGCAAAAATTGCGCGGCGTTCATTACACGGGGGATATGGATATAGTCGCCTTGGGTACCATCGCCGACATCGTCCCCCTATTGGGCGAGAATCGCAAAATAGCCAAGATGGGACTTAAGATAATGCCGGACACGACGAATCCGGGACTGGCGGCTTTAATCGACGTAGCTTGCCTGAGGGGAAAAAATATCGGTTCGGGGCAAGTGGGATTCCTCTTAGCGCCCAGACTGAACGCCGCCGGACGCATTGGCGACGCCAATCAAGGGGTAAAACTTTTACTCACGGAGGATAAGGGCGAGGCCTTAGAGATTGCCACCGCTCTGAACGAGGAAAACCTGCATAGGCAGGAAATAGAGCGCGACATTGTGGCCATGGCCGAGGAAAAAATGGCCGCTTTAAATACCAATGATGCGCATTCCATCGTGGTGGATGGGGAGGATTGGCACCCCGGAGTTATCGGCATCGTGGCCTCGCGCCTAGTGGATAAATATTACCGCCCCTCCGTGGTCATTACCCGGGAGGGAGAAAACGGCAAAGGCTCCTGCCGTAGCATCAAAGGTTTTAACATATATGAAGCTCTGGACGCTTGTAAGGAATATCTCACCGGCTTCGGCGGCCACTCCCAAGCGGCCGGCTTAAATCTCAAGACCGAAAATATTCCGGCTTTCCGGGAGGCGCTGGAAAAATATGCCGCCAGTCATCTCACCGCCGAAGATTTTACCCCTACCATTGACATCGAATTTCCCTTGCAACCTCAAGAGCTTACCCTAGAAATAGCGGAGGAAATCACCCGGCTGGAACCTTACGGCATGGGCAATCCCAAACCTCTGTTTGCCGCCTCCGCCGTTCTGGGCGTAAACGCCAGAGCTATCGGCAGGGACGAACAGCATCTGGCTTATGACCTGCCCGGAGGGGAAGTGCCGGTTTCGGCCATCCTGTGGAATCAGGCCAGCTACGCCGGGGTAGTCACCGCCGAGCCAATGGACATAGTGTATGTACCCAAAGTCAACGAGTGGCAAGGAACGCTTTCCATCGAATGTTTTTTGGAGGAATTAACCCCCACCAAAGAAAATCGGGTTTTTCCCCAGCGAGAAATTTTAAAACACATCTACATCTTCCTTAGGGAATTGCAGGAAAAACGGGGACACATCAACGGCGACAAGTGTACCCTCACGGTAAAATTTTCCCGGCGGCACCCCATTTCCCTCTATACCATGGAGTGCGCCCTGCAAATTTTCACGGAGTTGAATCTTTTGGGCAGGGACGAAGAAAATCGCTATATCCTCTTGCCTCCCCAACACAAAATGAATCTCATGGATTCGCCCTTGTTTCGGCGGCACCAAGAAAAATTTTAAGCGGTCTTGAAAATTTTCCCCCTTTGTGTTATTTTGTAGGATAAATGATTTTATCCGAAAAAGGGGTGAAGCTGATGAACGACTTGGAACGAGCTTCGGTGACTATCGACGACATCATAAGGGCAGTGCAAGGTTATCAACCGAAAGCCGATATTGACCTTATAAGGAGGGCTTACGCTCTCGCCGAGTCGGCTCATCGGGGGCAAACCAGAGTTTCGGGGGAAGCCTACATCATTCATCCCTTGCATGTGGCCAAAATTCTTTGCGATTTTCACATCGACGACGTGACCATCAGCGCCGCCCTGCTTCATGACGTGGTGGAGGATACTACCTATACCTTGGAGGAAATGCGAGAGCGTTTCGGCGCGGAGGTGGCCATGCTCATCGACGGCGTGACCAAACTCAGCCGCATCGAGTATAAATCCAAAGAAGAGCAGCAGCTGGAAAATTATCGTAAGATGTTCCTCGCCATGGCTAAAGACATCAGGGTCATCGTCATCAAACTGGCGGATCGCCTCCACAATATGCGCACCCTAAAATACATGCCGGAGGACAAACAAAAGCGCATCGCTCAAGAAACCATCGAGGTCTATGCGCCGCTGGCCAACCGTTTGGGTATTTCCAACATTAAATGGGAGCTGGAGGATTTATGCCTACGCTACCTAGAGCCTGAAACCTACTACGACCTAGTGGAGAGCGTCAAGCAAAAACGAGCGGAAAGGCAGGCTTTTATCGACCGTTGCATTGACGAGATACGCCAAAAACTCAAGGAGGCGCAAATCGAAGCGGAAATCAGCGGTCGCGCCAAGCACTTTTACAGCATCTACAAGAAGATGAAACGGGATCAAAAGGACATCAGCGAGATATACGACCTTTCCGCTGTCCGGGTACTGGTGGAGTCGGAAAAGGATTGCTATGGGGTCTTGGGGGTGATTCACGCCACTTGGAAGCCCATTCCCGGACGCTTCAAAGACTATATCGCCATGCCGAAAACCAACGGCTACCAATCCCTCCATACCACGGTCATGACCGAAGACTACCCCTTGGAAATACAGATTCGCACCACCAAGATGCACAAGGTATCGGAATACGGCATCGCCGCCCATTGGAAGTACAAAGAAACGGGACGTAGCGTAGGCGCCGTCAGCGACATGGATCAAAAAATGTCGTGGCTGAGGCAAATGGTCAGTCTGCAACAGGAATTGAGCGATTCCAAGGAGTACTTTGAAGCCTTAAAAGTGGATGTGTTCTCCGACGAGGTCTTTGTCTTTACCCCCAAGGGGGATGTGATCAATCTGCCCAAAGGTTCCGTGCCGCTGGATTTTGCCTATCGCATTCATACGGAAATCGGCCATCATTGCGTGGGCGCCAAAGTCAACGGAAAAATCGTCCCCCTAGAGTATAAACTGCAAAACGGGGATATAGTGGCGGTCATCACCAGTAAAACCACCGCCGGCCCCAGCCGGGATTGGCTAAACATCGTGGCCTCCTCGGAAACTCGCAGTAAGATTCGCTCTTGGTTTAAAAAAGAAAAGCGAGAAGAGAATATCGAGCGCGGCCGAGAAATTCTCATGCAAGAGGCCAAGCACCTAGGCTATAATCCCAAGGGGATTTTGCAGGACAGTTACCTGTTAAAAGTGGCGCAGAAGCTGAATATTCTCACCACGGACGATCTATTGGCTTCTTTAGGGTACGGCGGCTTGCCCTTTAACGGCATCTTGGCCAAACTCATCGAGCTGTACAAAAAAGATACTACCCCACCGCCGACGGAGGAGGCATCCAGACTCCTTAGCGAGCTGAGGCAGCCGCAACGCGCCGCCGGAAAAAAATCCAGTCATGGTATCTTGGTGGAAGGGGAAACTGGTTTTGCCGTGCGCCTCGCCCGATGTTGCAATCCCATTCCCGGCGACCCCATTACCGGCTACATCACCCGGGGACGCGGCGTGTCGGTACACCGCTCGGACTGCCCCAATATCTTAAACGACACGGAGTTTTCGCGCATGATCGACGTGAGTTGGGACGTGGCGCAGGGCGATACTTACACCGTGTATCTGGAGATTATCTGCAACGATCGCAGCGGCCTCTTGTCGGAAATCATGGCCATACCGGCGGAGATGAAGTTCAATATCAGCGCCGTCACCGCCAAGCCAAACAGACTCAATAAAACCTCGGTCATCCACTTGGGACTAAATGTCGCAAGTTCCACTCAAGTGACCCAGATTATTACGCGTCTGCGCCGCATGAAGGATGTGTTCAGCGTGTCGCGCCGCATGGGCTTAGAGGACTAACCCCTAGGGAGGAGAAACCGTGCCTAATAATTTTACGCTGGAGGATTTAAAACAAAAATTGCACGACGGTCAGCACAAACTGACCCCCCGGCGACAGCTGGTTTTACAGATAATACTGGACAGGCCGGGGGAGCATTTGAGCGCGGAGGACGTGCATTATATACTGCGCGAGCAGAAATCGGAGATAGGGCTGGCCACGGTTTACCGCAGTCTGGAACTCCTCAGCGAGCTGGGGATTCTGCAAAAGATAGAATTTGGCGACGGATGCAGTCGGTACGAGCTAAACGCCACCGACCCCAGTACCCATCATCACCATCATCTGATCTGCGTCAAATGCGGCAAGGTAACGGAGTTCGACAAAGACCTGCTGGAGGACTTGGAAGCCCACATTGAAAAAAAATCCGGCTTTCATATTCTCGACCATCAGGTGAAATTCTTTGGTCTTTGTAAGGAGTGTCGGGAGTAGTTTGGAACTTTTTATTAGGGGTTTTTCCCTAAACGATGATACCGAGGTTATGGTAAAGCTCTTTAAGGAGCTAATGAATCTCTTCGGCATTAAGACGGCCGAGGAGGGCATGTTCTTTCGGGTGCGGAACGAGGTGGCAGCCTCGCCCCTGCAAGTCACCACCACTTTAGTCATCGATAATGAGCCGCCGCTGACCCAAAGCGCCGCCGCCCCGGCAGATGAAAAACCCAGCGGCGCCAAACACCGCCTTTTTAAACTGCATCTTTATCGTATCTTGCGCCAAAGATTCCAGCTAACGGCGGCGCCTTGGGGTATCCTCCATGGAGTGAGGCCGACCAAGATCGCGCATCGCTGGCTGGCGGCAGGGATGGAGGCTGAGGGAATAAAGGGGCGACTTAAGCAGGATTACGCCTGTAGCGAGGCTAAAGCGGAACTACTTACCGCTATTGCCGTGAAGCAACTCCCCCTCATGGCTCTTTCCACGGAAAAAACCGTCAGCGTTTATGTGGGCATCCCCTTTTGCCTGAGCCGTTGTTTGTATTGCTCCTTCCCTTCCCATGTTTTGCCCGGAGAGCAGAAATTGACGGAATTTATGAGGGTGTTCCTAAAAGACCTGACGGCGGCCAAAGAGCTTATCGACCAGTACGGATTTACGGTGCAAAGTATTTATGTGGGTGGGGGGACGCCGACCAGTCTTCCCGACCCCTTTTTTATTGCCATGCTGGAAGCGGTTTATCGGTCTTTCTACCATGAGGGATTGGCGGAATTTACCTTGGAGGCCGGTAGGCCGGACAGCATGACGGAGGCGAAAATTTTGGCCATGGAACAGGCCAAAGTCACCCGGGTGAGCGTCAATCCTCAGACCATGAAGGCCGCAACCCTGCAACGAATCGGCCGCCGCCACTCGCCGGAGGATATTGTAGCCATGTATCGACGGCTCAGACAGACGAAAATTCCCCACATCAACATGGATGTTATTCTGGGACTGCCCGGGGAAACCGTAGGCGACGTTCGTGATACCATTGCCAAAGTGACGGCGCTAAATCCCGACGACATCACCCTCCACGCTTTGGCTATAAAAAAGGGTTCTAGGCTGAAACTATTGCTGGAGGAAAATGAGCAGACGGAACTACCCTCCGACGAAACCGTCCTAGAAATGGCGGCCTTCGCCCATGATTACCTGCGAAAGAGCGGCTACAGCCCCTATTACCTTTACCGTCAGGGCTACATGCGCGGCAATTTGGAGAATATCGGCTGGGCTAAACCGGGAGCCGAAAGCCTCTATAACATCGAGATTATCGAAGAAGCCCAGACCATTATCGGCCTCGGCGGAGCCGCTACCACCAAGGCCGTTGACCACAAAAACAAACGGATCCGAGCCGCCTTTCACCCCAAGGATTTAACCACTTATCTAAGGGATATCGATAGGTATATCGACAAGCGGCGGCAGGTGCTATGCGAAGTGTACGGCGAATCATAGCATCCCTTGTAACATTTTATGGGTCTGGGGAATTAGGCGAACATCGGCAAGATGGCCGGCGGCGTAGTCCATCAGCGCCATTAGTTCCCGAGGTGAGGGCGGCGCGTAGTTTCCATGGGGAATAGGTGTCACCGGTTGCAAAACGAGGGGAGTTTGCGGCGAAATTTGGGCGACGAGGTCTATGGCGCGGTGGTAATCGGCCAGCGGATGACCTTGGGAGATAACTAATTTTACATAGACATCTTTTTGGGCGGCGCCAGCGAGGCGCAAAAACGCTTCATGCCGTTCCCATAGCTCCTTTCCGGTATCCCCGGGGAGTTTTATGTCCATGCTGATAATATCCACGCCGCCGATGATCTTGGCCAGCGCTTCCGGCAGAGTGCCGTTGGTTTCCAAAAAGATTTTGGCCGTAAGGCGCGGTATTAACTCCCGTAAAAAATCGGCTTGGAGCAAAGGTTCCCCTCCGGTAAAGCTCACGGCCTGATGGGGCGTCTCGCGTAGCAACGAATTGATGAGGGCGGCCGCCCGTTCCGACGTCAGTGGATTGGCCTCCGCTTTAAAATGGAGACTGCCGGCCGCTGTTTCCACTTGGCAACAAGGGACAGCGGTCGGCTCTTTGGTGTCGCAGTAGCCGCAGACGAGATTGCACCCCACGAAGCGGACAAAGAGCTGCCGATAGCCCACATATTTTCCCTCCCCTTGCACCGAGGAAAATATTTCGCTGAGGGAAGCCGTTAAATTTTGCATAAAAATTCACCTCTACTGTCTGGATAGCGACAACATACACCTTTCAGCCCCTTTTGGCAAAAATTTTTTTCCTTGAGACCAATTTCCCTTTAAGGAATCGAGCTGTTAAGACGATATAGGTGTGTAAAAAAATAATTTGCCCGGCAAAGAAGGATTTGGAGCGGCAGCGGCGAATAAGGTGCAATGGTGAATCCTGCAAGGATGCAGCGCAAGAAGGCACCACAGATGAGTCGGATTTGTTGTATGTTCTGCAAAATTTTAGAAGGAGTGAACAAAATGAAGCACATGAAACACTTGGTGTCCCTCGCGGCGATGGTCATGAGCCTCATGATCGCCATGGTGGCCAGCGTGTCGGCGGAAGCGACGGGCGAGGTGGATTTTGAACGCGGCGTTATCACCGTTAAGGCGATTGGCGTGGCCAATCCGCGTATCACCATTCCCAGCCAGGCGCGCGCCATGGCTAAACGCGCCGCCATCACCGTTGCCCAGCGCGACCTTTTGGAAACCGCGCAGGGGGTCAACCTGACTTCCGAAACCACGGTACGTCAGGCCATGATTGAAGACGACGTTATCAAGACCACCGTGAACGGTGTAATCAAGGGCGCTCGCGTCATTAACGAGGAATACTACCCCGACGGCGGTTGCGAAGTCACCATGGTTCTTGATTTGTACGGTACTTCCGGTAGCTTGGCCGGCGCCGTTATGCCCAAGAACTATGCTCGCGAGAGTTTCCCGGCTCCTGCTCCCTCGGTAGCTCCCTCCATGCCGGCCTATGACGCTTCCGCTTCCGTCAGCGTGCGTATCGACGTGACGGCTTCTGCCGGCGTCACCGCTGCCCCCAACAACAACGCCATCGGCGGTTACACCGGGGTTATCGTTGACTGCCGCGGTCTTGGCTTAGAGGCCGCCATGAGTCCCGTTATCAAAAACGACAGCGGCGAGAAGATTTACGGCCACAAGAATCTCGATTCCGATTATGTAGTATCCAAGGGCATGGCCGCTTACACCAGAGATCTCACTTCCGGCATCGATCGCGCCGGCAACAACCCCTTGGTAGTGAAGGCCGTCTCCGTTGACAATCGTTTCAATCCGGTAGTGTCCGTAGCGGATGCCAACCGTATCCTCATCGAGAACAACGCCACCCATTTCCTTGAGCAAACCAACGTAGTGTTCATTCGCTAAGCCGGTTCCGGCTAAAGAAAAGACCTTCGCCTTTTTGTTGGGGCGAAGGTTTTTTTGTACAATGAAATTAGAACCTTTTTTCACAAGCAGTTACCTTGAATAAGTGAAGTTTAAATGACATAAATGATGCCATATGAATAACCCCTAATATGCTGTTTCTTTATATTCCGCTTCGTCCTTAAAATCGTACCACTCCACAACGTGCTTACCAAACGGCGACACCGCTATATGGGCAAAACTGCTGCCGGGAGCCGCGCCATGCCAGTGGGTTTCGCCGGGCAGGCAAAAGTTTCGCACAAAAATGTCTTGCTGGGGGGGGCAGACGTGTTATACTCATCAGTGGCTTGTAAATTTCCAATATATTTCTGTAGGAGGGATTGCTCATGGGAAAATTAAAAATGGGATGTCTCGGTATCATTGGCTTGGTTGTATTAGCCGGGATAATAGGTGCAATCGGAGGTGGCGGCTCGGATCACGCTTCTAAATCTTCGTCCGGCGTGGCGCAGGTAGAACAGAAAAAGGAAGCCGCTCCGGCTAAACAGAAAGAGTATACGCCGATTACCGTGGCTGAGCTCATGCAAGATTTAGAAGGCAATGCCGCTGCAGCCTCGAAAAAATACAAAGGCAAAGACTTGCAAGTGACCGGCACGCTGGAGGTCATTGATTCTGACGGTAAGTACATTTCTTTGCATGGCGACCAGTTTTCGATTGTCGGTGTTCGATGTGATATAAACAATAAGGATAAAGCACAGGAAGATTATTTGCTAAACGCGCACAAAGGGCAAACTGTAACCGCCTATGGAACAATAAGCGACGTAGGGGAAATTATGGGCTACTCGCTGAAGGTAGATAAATTTGAATAACTGCCCTCAAAAGGGTCTGCGCACGAAAAATTTCGTGTAGCAGACCCTTTTGCGCAAAACAATAATAGAAAACAGCCGCCGCATGAAGTTTTTTGCGCTTCATGGCGGCGGCTTGTTGCTACTCCTTATCATCCCAAAAATCATACCACTCCACAACGTGCTCACCGAAGGGCGACACCGCTATATGGGCAAAACTGCTGCCGGGGGCTGCGCCATGCCAGTGGGTCTCGCCGGGCGGGCAAAAGGCTACATCGCCGGGGCGCATGATTTGCACTTCACCGTTTTTCATTTGATGTAAGCCAATGCCGTCCGTGGCAATCAAAATCTGCCCCTCCCCGTGCATATGCCATTTGTTGTAAACGCCTTTAGGGAAGTAAACATAGACAAAATCCGGAGCGTCCGCAACATTAGGCGCGGAGAAAATCTTGCCGAAGTAGGAAAATCAATTATAGATTTTTCCCGTAAAAATCATTGAGCTTCTTTACCGCCTTATCTACATACTCCGGCACCCAATAGGTGCGGATATGACTGGCGCCTTCTATCAAAAAGAGTTCTTTGTTCTCCGTGCCGGTTGACTTAGCGTAGGCATCATTGGTCATATAAAGGGTATCCGCTTTTTCCCCGGCAATCATCAGGAGCGGCTGGTCGATTAAATCCATCCTGTCCTCCACGTCAAAGGCCATGAGTTTCATAAAAGATTCGGTGGTGTAACTCCCCGTAGCGTTGGGGTGGCGATGGGTCAGACCGTAATACTCGATGCCGTCGCGATAAAGGGTGTTTTCCGGCAGCTCGTTCATTTTCGCTCGCAGTTCATCGTCGGTAGAGTTGGGAGGTAAAAAGCCTTCATAGACAATTTCCCCGCGCAGTTCCTTGTCTCTTGCCTCTGCCGCTTTTTGCAACCGTTTCGGGATGCCGGCAATATCTGCGTCTAAGAAACCGTTACGACGCACTCTGCCGGAATTGAACATGGAAAGGGTAGCCACCGCTTTAATGCGCTTGTCGGTTTGCGCCGCCGCCAGCGTATAACCGCCACCACCGCAAATGCCAAGAGAGCCGATGCGATTTTTATCCACCTTGGGGAGCAGGGAGAGGTAATCTACCATACCGCTGATGTCCTCAATGCGATTGGCAGGATAGTCTCGCAGTCTCGGCTCGCCGCCGCTTGCTCCCTGAAAACTCGCGTCTGCGGCTAGGGCGATGTAACCAAGCTCCGCCAGTTTTTGCGCGTAAAGTCCCGCCACCTGTTCTTTGCTACCGCCGTTGGGATGGGCGACGGTCACGGCGGCGTAAGTTTTGTTGCTCGCCTCGTCATAATCCGCCGGCAAGTAGAGGTTGGCGGCTACCTTTATGCCTTTCACCTCATACGAAACGGGGCGGATATTCACTCTGCCCGCCTCGTTCTGCGTGATAGCGTTTTGATAGACCAAGCCAAAGGGGTTCGTAATCTTATTGGCTGCCTCCGAAACTTGTCCGCTTACTCCCATGGTCATCATTCCTCCTACCAATAGTGCCGCCAATAATTTTTTGGCAATACTTTTCTTCATTGAGATTCCTTCCTTTCATCGGGATTTTACTTGAGAGCCGCCGAACACCTCAGACATCTCCATAGTAGATAGCATTTCATCCATTTGTTGCAACTCCGCCTTGGTCAAAGAAATATCGGCGGCTCCGGCATTTTCCTTCAATCTCGCCAACTTGCGCGTGCCGGGAATCGGCACGATCCACGGCTTTTTCTCCATCATCCAAGCCAAGGAAGTCTGCGCCGGCGTTGCATTTTTCGCGGCGGCGGTATCCTTGAGGAAGCGGAACAAGTCGCGGTTCTTGTCCATTGCCTCCGGCGTAAACTGGGGCATGGCGCTGCGGTAATCCGTTTCTCGGTCGAATTTTTCGTCTTTGCCGTATGCGCCCGTCAACAGGCCGTTAGCCATGGGGGAAAACGCCACGAAACCGATGGAAAGCTCCTCCAAAACGGGAAAGAGCGACTCATAATGCCGCGCCATCATGGAATAGCGATTCTGCACCGCCGTCAGTGGGCAAACTTTGTGGGCGCGGCGAATGGTTTCTTCTCCCACCTCGCTCATACCCCAACCGAGGATTTTCCCTTCGCGGATAAGTTCCTGCATGACCCCGGCCACTTCCTCTACCGGCACTTTTGGGTCAACGCGGTGTTGGTAATAGATGTCGATATGGTCGGTTTGGAGGCGCTGCAAGGATTCCTCCACCGATTTTTTTATTGCTTCGGGACGTGCATCGGGAACTATGGGCTTGTTCGTTGCCGTAGCGGTCATATCGAAGTGGATGCCAAACTTTGTGCCGATGACAACACTCTTTCGATAGGGCTTCAAGGCAGCCCCCACCAATTCCTCGTTGTCATGGGGATTATCCGGCGTTCCGTAAACTTCGGCTGTGTCGAAAAAGGTGTAGCCCATATCCACGGCGGCGGCGATAAGCTCCGTCATTTCTTTTTTGTCGGCAGGTGCGCCGTAAGCATGGCTCATGCCCATGCACCCCAATCCCACGGCAGACACTTTCAGGCTTTTGCCTAAGGTACGGTACTTCATATTTAGCCTCCTAACCGATTCCCACCAAATACGCCACCAACGGCATCGTTACGACGGAAACCGCCGTGGTCAGCGATATGCCCTCGGTTGCCAAAAGAAACGAATCCTTGTTGTAAAGCGCAGCAAGCATGGCGAGCATATTGCCGGAAGGCGTCGCAAGAGCGCAGAGCGCGACTGCCAAAAGGATTTGATTTTCTACAAATTGTCCCAATGTCAAGAGAACCGCTGTGGGGAATACCAGCATTTTAAGCATCACAAAACAAATCAACCGCCCATTTGTCAAGACGGATTTCCAAGGAATATCCGGCAACGATGCGCCGATGAGCATCATCGCCAAGGGAGCTGTCAGCCCACCGACCATTTGAATGGTTGTATTCAGCACATAGGGCAAACGAATCCCGGAAAAGTAGATGATGACCGAAAGGACGCAAGCCCCCATGCCCACATTCACCAAGTCGCTCAGGCGAAACTTTTTCTTGTCATTCCCTGCGGGTTGCATCGTCTGAATGGCATAGGAATAAAACAGCACATTGAAGGGAATCAGGAACACGGTCATGTAGATGAGCGCATCCGCCCCATAGATACCGTGAATCATCGGCATTCCCATGAAACCGATATTGGTAAAGACCACCATGACATTGATGATGCCGTGGTATTTTTTTTCATAGCCCAAGATATATGGCGTAATTTTTCCCAAAGCCACCGCCGCTGCCAAAACCACGATGGCCACGCCAAAAGCAAAGACGAGTTCCGCACCCTCCATATGTGCTCCGTTGCCTGACACACCGGACAGGATGATGGCAGGATAGGCAATGTTCACCACGAGAGCCGATATTTGCTTTTGGTTGTCCTCGGTGAGCATTCCTTTCTCCCGCGCCCAAACACCCAAAAGCATCAGGCAGAGGAAAATGAGCATCTGCTGGAGTACCATCATTTAGCATCAAATCCCTTTTCTTTGAGCCAGTTCTCCATAAGCTCCGCAATTTCTTCGTTATTGAGGTCGGCCATGAGGAAATGCGTGTTGCCCTTGATGCCGATGTCGGGCAGATACACTATGCGCACATCGCCGCCGTATTTCTTCATCACCTGTTCCCATTTCCTTGCAAGGTTCAAGCGTACACGCCAATTATCCTGACCCCAGTTCGCCACCGGCGTATCGCCCACCGGGATATTGTCACCGAAATAGACCACGATGGGAATCTTGGTGAGCTTTAGAAAATCAGCCATCGGTACGGGAGTACCGATGGCAGGAAAGGGACTCGTCGTCGCTTCCGTTTCCAGCACTTCGCCCTCCGGGAACGGGAATGTTCCCGGCTCCAAGGAGATAATGCCCTTGACGTTAGAAGAACGCATTGCCGTTTCCCAGCCGGGACCGCCGCCGGCCGAGTGGGTCACGAGCACGCCTTCGCCTATTTTTTCAAACACCGCCACCATCGCATCGGCGACAACTTTCGGATCAAATGCGCCCGTGTCCGGCGTCATTTGGTGAAAAAACTGCGATAGGGCTTCCTCATCTTTGGGAACGGCAACATTGTCGTAAAAATTCGGCCACTCACCGATGCGGAAGGTGTTGAACCAAAGTTGGTCGTCGGGATGTGCCGTGATTGTCTGGGGGACTGTGGAGCGGCCAGCCTTGCCGCGACGCGGCTCGTCCACGAGGTAGGTGGCGTAGCCACGCTCAAGGAAAATGTTTTGGAACCCATCGCGTCCATCGGGCGTTGTCTCCCATGTCTTGCCCGACTGCCCGTAGCCATGCAGGAACACCAGGCCATATTTCTTTGCCTGCATCGGCTTTTGATAGAACACATAGGCGTGGTCGCCATGCAGCGTATGGCCAGCAAAGTTCGTAGGCTCCGTGCTATTGTAGCTTCCTTCGGCGGTGATGGTTTTGCCTCCTGCCATAAAGCTGCCTTGTTCCTCAAGCATGACAGGACGCTCAAAGGCCAGTGCATAACTCGCCGTGACACTCATAGCCAGCAAAGTGATGCCAACAGATTTTAATCGCATTCTTTTTCGCCTCGCATATTTTCTGTTCCCTAAAATCTAAAGATAGTTTATAATAAGAGCATGGAAAAGTACAGTTCTATTTTCTCATACTGTTATGATTTACACGCATACTGTTATAAGGAGTAACCATTATGCTGGAAACATACCTCTTAGAGCAACTGGCCGCCTTTGCCGAGTACGGCACTCTTTCCGATGCGGCGCGGCAGCTGAATCTCTCCCAGTCGGCACTCTCCCGCTCCATGCAAAAGATGGAAAACATTATCGGTGTCCCCCTCTTTTCGCGCAAACGGAATCATATCGCCCTGAACGAGAACGGAAAGATTGCCGCTGAGTATGCCAAGCAAATGCTCAGGGAGCAAAGGGATATGATTGAGAAAGTCCGTGCCTTTGACCGCAAACGGCGCACCATCTCCTTGGGCTGCTGCGCTCCCGTTCCCCAAAACGAAGTCATGAAGCTTCTTTCTGAGCATTTCACAGATTTTTCCATCTCCGCAGAATTAAATAGCGACTCCTCCCTGTTGAGCGGACTGAAAAATGATTTCTTTCAGCTTGTCGTTCTGCACGAAAAACCCACAGACGAAGCCTTATATATCAAGCCGTGCGGCAGCGAACGTCTCTTTATATCGCTCCCGCCCGCACATCCTCTGTCAAAAAGGCAAGGCATTCGTCTTGGTGATTTGGACGGCGAGCATATTTTGCTCTACGCCAAGATTGGCTTTTGGTACGAACTGTGCGTAAAAAAAATGCCTCGCGCCAAGTTTTTGATGCAACATGAGCGTGAGGTTTTTAAAGAATTGGCGGATGTGTCTGCGCTACCCTCCTTCACCACCGATGTGTTGATTCATCACGGGTACGCCCAAAAGAATCGCATCCATGTGCCGATTCTCGATGTGGAGGCCAATGTGACTTACTACATCGTGTGCCAAAAGGAACAACAGGCGCGGTTCCAGCAGTTTTTTGACGCTCTGGCAAAATTGGGGGATTGGGGACTATCGCCCATTGAGTATGTGCTGTGAATCTTTCTTTCCCGTTGGCCAATATAAGGTTTTCTGCTATAATCGGAGGGAAACAGCGAGATTTGATGACCGGCAAAAGCCAAAGGAGACACCATGGAAGACAACAAAGTGTTAAGGGTCGCCCTTCTCCAAATGAAAGTAGCACTGGGGGAGGCAACGCAAAACTATCAAACTTTTCAGCGGCTGGCGGCAGAGGCCATGGAGGAAAAACCGGATGTCCTTGTGCTGCCGGAACTTTGGAACACGGGCTTTTACCCCAGCCCCATTCGTGACTTTGCCGCAGCGGAAGAAAAAAGAGCCGTGGCGCTACTTGCGGCCACGGCTGAAAAATACGGGGTGCATATAGTGGGGGGGAGCATCCCTACCTTGGAGGGCGATAAGGTTTACAATACTTCTCTTGTATTCAATCGGCAGGGAGAGCAAATAGCCGCCTACCGCAAAGTTCACCTTTTTTCCCCCGGCGGCGAGGACAGGGAGTTTACCCCCGGTGACGCAATAGCTGGTTTCGAGCTGGACGGGGTAAAATGCGCCACGGCCATTTGCTACGACCTGCGGTTTCCGGAAATCATGGGCGTCATGGCGCGTAGGGGCGCGCAAATAATCTTTCTTCCGGCGGCTTGGCCGCTAAAACGCCTAACCCATTGGCAGGTATTGATGCGAGCCAGAGCCATCGAAAATCAGTGCTTTGTGGCCGCCGTGGGCGGCGTTGGTTTCTTTGCCGGCGATCTTCCCCTAGGTGGGCATTCCGCCATCATCGATCCGTGGGGAGAACTTCTGGCCGCTGCCGCACAGGATGAAATGGTCGTTCGTGCCGTCTGCGACACGAGAGCCATCCACCGCGCTCGCCGTGCCATTACCGTTTATGCCGACAGGAGACCGGAGCTTTATGCCAAATCTCAGCTTTGAATAATCAGGGCAATAAACACTAAATCATTATCGGCGGAAGGATTGGCGATACCGTGTTCCTCACCGTCGGGACAATAGGTGGTGACGCCCACGCCTATTTTTTTCTCGGTGCCGTTGTCGTTATAAAGGGCTTCGCCGCTCAAGATATGGTAGGTTTCGGTGTTGCCGGTGTGGCGGTGAGTGCCGATGGAAGTGCCGGGGGGGAGCGTCACCTTGGCGAACATACTGCATTTGTCCTTCAATTCGTCGGGAGTAAGCAGGTGAGTAATGGTGATCTCGCCCTTGCCCCCGGCTTTTTCTTTAGCTTGCACGCTTCTGGGTTCTATAAAGGCCATTTTCTTTCCTCCTAAAACTAATCCCAATGGAGATTTTGCCGCTATTATAACATTTTTCCTGCCAGAAGCGAAATTTTTTCTGCAGGAAATTAGCGCGGCATTGCAGAATTATAAGCAGGTCAACTGTAAGGAGGAATGATGGTGCGCGGCTATAAATTGAAAATAACCCTAAACGGCTCGAGGCCCCCCATTTGGCGAACCTGCGTTTTGCCGGAGGGACTTGCACTTCGCGAGTTGCCTGATGTTTTTGCGCGGATTATGGGATGGCGGAACAGCGAGCATGACCCGGTACGGGCGGCGCGTTTTTATTTTCCCGACAGCAATGAGACCTTTGAAACCGACGGCAAATCCGCCGACGGACAAAGCGTGCGCTGGGTGGAGGAAGATGCGAACAAGAAGGGTATCGTAGGCGTTACGGCTAAAGTGTTGGAACGCCGGGATCTTAGCCCCGACGAGCCTTTGGCCGACCCTCTGTTCGCGGCGGCGGCCGCCGGGGGGAAGGTCTTTACCTATACCATGTTGCCGGGGAAAGTTGAATGGGAGCATCGGGTACAGGTGCAAAAAGTGGCGGAGAAAGCGAAGTCTTACCCGGAAATTATCGCCCATTCCGGGGAATGCCCTCCGGCGACCTACGAGGGGGGAATTTTCAGCTACCAAAGTCTTTCTCCCAAGGAGCGTAGGAAAGCTAGGGACGGTTTTATACCTTATCGGCCGGATATGATCCAGCAACGGCTCAAAGATTACTACAATGTAAAAGCCACCGGCGACGACAAGCCTGAAAAAATTTACAAAATAAAAATTAACGAAGACGAAATGATCGATAAATTCATGGAATGGATGAAGGAGCGAGATGCCGATGTACCGGAGCATTATTCCTACCGCGATGCTTTGGGAGATTTTGAGGATGAGAGCCTAGAGCGGCTCCTAGCAATTTGGAAATTTACCGCCGAGGACTATCGGGACTTGGACACGGCGGCGCGCGTGGATTTGCTGGCAAAAAAATACGAAGAACCGGGCATGATAGAACGTTACTTGCGTTGCGTTAGCGATGCGGAGTGGCAAAGCATTAAAAACGCCGTAGAGTGGAAGGAATCGTGGCGTTATTACATCGATCCTGAGGAGGATGACTTTCATCGGATGCTGACGGAGGGTTTCGTCTTTATCACGGAATTTGAAGAAATTGAAATTACCGACGAACTCCGAGAGATTTTCCCCCGGCTGGATCAAGACCCCTTTTTCCGCAAAAGACGGCAGGAAATAAGCTGGATAAGGGATTGCGCGGAAACGGCGGTGAGTCTCTATACTTTCGTGCCGATTTCCTTGATAGCACGACTTTGCGTCCTGAAAAAGGGGTGCGATTACACCGAAGCACAAATACGGGGAGCTTTGGCAGAGCTAGCCCCCAACCAACAGGTGTATCATTACGTCGAAAAGTACGACGAAATATGGGATCTAGAACTGGATTTGGAATCCGGGGAAAATATGCGACAATATGTGCGACAAGATCTAGACTACTGGTTGCCGCGAGTAGATGTCATTGGCGTAGGACACGGTCAAGCCAGATTCTTGGACAGGCGAGACTTAGCGGAAAAATTGGAAAAACAGCTGTCGGCGAAAATGGAGAAAGACGACGTAGCAGCCACCATGATCACGATTTATAAAGTGCTGGCCATTAGATCACCGGAGAGGGAGGCTGCCCCCGAGACGCAAAGGGCTTTCCTGCTCATGGCCATACCCCAATTATTAACCTTGTTCAGTCCGGCCGAGGCCAAAAACATATTAAAAACCATCGACGAGCTGTCTTGTTATATTCACTGCGCAGATCTGAAAGGCTGGACGCTAGACCAGGTGAAGCGAGGGCTGGCCAAGAAGAAATAAATTTTTCTTGACAGCGAAAAATTGAATATGATATAGTAGCTTACTACGACTCTAATCAGGTAGGTGAACTGCGCTTTAAAAACGGATGGACTTGTTCTTTCCGTTTTTCCTTTTGTTGTGACGCAAGTATTTAAGGGGTGAAGGATTTAATGTTTAATCCTGTGCCGGTGGGCAAGAGAACCAGATATAGCTACGCTAAAATAAAAGAAGTCATGCAAATGCCCCATCTCTTGGACATTCAGCGAACGTCCTATCAATGGTTTTTGGACGAAGGTCTGGCGGAGATATTTCGTGACATTTCGCCCATTAAAGACTTTACCGAAAAGCTGATACTCTCCTTTGAGAGTTTCTCCCTAGGCGACCCCAAGTATGAATTAGACGAGAGTAAGGAACGGGACACCACTTACGCTGCCCCTCTGCGCGTCAACGTGCGTCTTATCAACAGCGAAACCGGCGAAATAAAGGAGCAGGAGGTCTTCATGGGGGATTTCCCCTTAATGACAGACACCGGTACCTTCATTATAAACGGCGCCGAACGGGTTATCGTCAGCCAGCTGGTACGCTCCCCCGGGGCTTACTACGGTGAAACAATCGACCCCACGGGCAAACGCCTCTATAACGCCACCCTCATCCCCAATCGTGGCGCTTGGATAGAGCTGGAATCGGATCTTAACGACACTATTTCCGTGCGCATCGATCGTACGCGCAAAATGCCCATTACCTATTTCATTCGAGCCTTGGGCTTTTCTACCAACGAGGAGATACGCCAGCTTTTTGGAGATGACGAACGCATTCGCCTCACGCTGGAACGGGATGGGGAAGTGAACAATCGGGACGAGGCGCTAAAGGAGATTTATCACCGTCTGCGCCCCGGCGAACCGGCTACGGCGGAGAACGCCCAGCAGCTCTTAGAATCCCTCTTCTTTGACCCCAAACGCTACGATTTAGCCACAGTGGGTCGCTATAAACTGACGAAAAAATTGGGCTGGAAACGCCGGATTTTAGGCAAGGTTTTGGCCGAACCCGTGGTGGATCAGCAGACGGGGGAAGTGATGCTCCCGGCGGATGAGATTATTACCGAGGACATGCTGGCTGCTATAGATATAGAGAAAGAAAAGGAACTTTTCGGGGACGAGCTGTTAATCAGGCTCTGGGTACATCAAAAGGAAGGGGAGCCGCTGATGCTCCTTTGCTCCCCCACCTTGGATACCTATCGGCGCACCGTCACCCGTAACGATATTGTGGCCTCCATCAGCTACCTCTTGAATCTCATGGACGGACTGGGGAATACCGACGATATTGATCACTTAGGCAATCGCCGGGTACGCGCCGTAGGAGAACTCCTGCAAAATCAGTTCCGCATCGGCCTTACCCGTATGGAACGGGTAATTCGGGAGCGGATGACCATTCAGGATGTGGATGTTATCACCCCTCAGGCGCTGGTGAATATCCGCCCGGTGGTAGCCTCCATCAAGGAATTTTTCGGCTCCTCCCAGCTGTCTCAGTTCATGGATCAACATAACCCCCTCTCCGAGCTGACCCACAAGCGCCGCCTGTCGGCGCTGGGCCCCGGCGGTCTTTCTCGGGAGCGTGCGGGGTTTGAAGTCCGGGATGTGCATAATTCCCACTACGGTCGCATGTGTCCCGTGGAATCCCCGGAAGGGCCGAACATCGGCCTCATCGGCTCCTTGGCCAATTACGCTCGGGTGAATAAGTATGGTTTTATGGAAACTCCCTACCGGCGAGTAGATAAGGAACATCAACGGGTAACGGAGGATTGCCGCTATTTGACGGCGGACGAGGAGGACGAACTGGTCATCGCGCAGGCCAACGAGCCTTTGGACGAAAACGAATGGTTCGCCAACGAGCGCGTGACGGTGCGTTACAACGAGGAAACCACCCAAATGCGCCGGGATAAAGTTGACTATATGGACGTATCTCCTAGGCAGGTTTTCTCCATTGCCACCGCCATGATTCCCTTTTTGGAAAACGATGACGCCAACCGCGCTCTTATGGGCGCCAATATGCAACGTCAGGCCGTGCCGCTCCTCAGAACCCAAGCGCCCTTGGTGGGTACGGGGATGGAGTACAAGGCGGCTTGTGACTCCGGCGTTATGGTGCTGGCGAGAAACAGCGGCACCGTCAGCAAGGTTACGGCCAATCACATCGAAATAACCGGCGACCACGGCAAAGATTCCTACAAACTGCAAAAATACGTGCGTTCCAACCAAGGTACCTGCATAAATCAAGTCCCCATCGTGGTCAAGGGGGAAGAAGTGGTGCAGGGGCAACCCATCGCCGACGGCCCCGCTACCGACCATGGGGAGTTGGCTCTGGGTTACAACGTCATTGTGGCCTATATGCCTTGGGAAGGTTATAACTACGAGGACGCTATTTTACTGTCGGAAAATCTCATTAAGCGAGATCTATATACCTCCATTCACATCGAAGAATACGAGTGCGACGCTCGCGATACCAAGCTTGGCCCCGAGGAAATCACCCGGGATATTCCCAACGTGGCGGAAGATGCTCTTAAGGACTTAGACGACGAGGGCATCATCAAGGTGGGCGCCGATGTGCGACCCGGGGATATTCTGGTGGGTAAAGTGACTCCTAAGGGAGAAACGGAGCTTACCGCCGAAGAGCGGCTCCTTCGGGCAATTTTCGGCGAGAAGGCGCGAGAGGTGCGAGATACTTCACTACGCGTACCTCACGGCGAGGCCGGCAAAATAGTGGATGTGAAGATTTTCTGCCGGGATAACAATGACGAACTCCCTCCGGGGGTAAATCGCTTGGTGAGGGTCTATATCGCCCAGAAGCGGAAAATTTCCGTGGGGGACAAAATGTCCGGCCGTCACGGTAACAAGGGCGTGGTGTCGCGGATTATGCGGCAAGAGGACATGCCTTTCCTGCCGGACGGCACTCCGGTGGATATTGTGTTGAACCCCTTGGGAGTGCCTTCCCGAATGAACATCGGACAGGTGCTGGAAACCCATTTGGGCATGGCGGTACGAACCTTGGGGCAACAAATCAAAGACGGTGACCCCACAGTGGAGGAGAGACTGCGGAAGGCCGGCTATAATTTTGACGCCAACGGGATGCCTCGCCCCGACGTGGCCGGGATTCACATTGCTACGCCGGTCTTTGACGGCGCCGGGGATGCGGGAGTCTTTGGCACCATTAAAGCGGCCGGCTTACCGGAGGATGGCAAGACCATTCTCTACGACGGTCGCACCGGCGAACCCTTTGAAAATCGGGTCACGGTAGGTTGCGTTTATATGCTGAAACTGCATCACTTGGTGGATGACAAGATTCACGCTCGCTCCACCGGCCCCTACTCCTTGGTAACCCAGCAACCCTTGGGGGGCAAGGCGCAATTTGGCGGCCAGCGTTTCGGCGAAATGGAAGTGTGGGCGCTGGAGGCTTACGGCGCCGCTTATACCCTGCAAGAAATTCTCACGGTAAAATCCGACGATGTGGTAGGTCGCGTCAAGGCCTACGAGGCTATTGTCAAGGGCGAAAACATCCCCGAACCCGGGGTGCCGGAGTCCTTCAAAGTTCTCATCAAAGAATTGCAGTCCATCGGACTCGATATTCAAGTGCTGTCCGAAGATGCCAAGGAAATTATGATTAAAGACGAAGAGGACGAAGAAGATATTAACGAGAAAGCTAAGAACCTAGATTTGGACGTGGCCGGAGTTGACCCTAGGCATCCTGCCCCCCCCGAAGGAGCTAGTCCCGAAAATTATGATTCCGATAACGTGGAAGAGGACGAGGGCGACGATGAGGATGCAGAGGATGGCGACGATACGGATGACGACATCATCGCCGAAATCGGCAATTTAGGAGACGACGACGACATGATCGAGGACGTGGCGGAAATAGACGAGGACAGCAGCGACGCGAGCGAATACGTCCGGGAGGCTCGCGAGGCATATGAGGACGAAGAAGAGGACATCGATGAGTAAGGGGAAGGGAGTGGCATCTCTTTGCTGGATGTAAACATTTTTGATTCGATGCGCATCGGATTGGCCTCGCCGGATAAAATTCGGGAGTGGTCTTACGGCGAGGTCAAAAAGCCGGAAACCATCAATTATCGTACGTTGAAACCGGAACGGGACGGCCTCTTTTGCGAGCGTATCTTCGGCCCCACCCGGGACTGGGAGTGCCACTGCGGCAAGTACAAGCGCATTCGCTACAAGGGCATCGTCTGCGACCGTTGCGGCGTAGAGGTTACTCGCGCCAAAGTGCGCCGGGAACGCATGGGGCATATAGAGCTGGCGGCGCCGGTATCCCACATTTGGTATTTCAAGGGAATCCCCAGTCGCATGGGGCTTATCCTTGACGTATCCCCTAGGTCTTTGGAAAAGGTTTTGTACTTCGCCTCCTACATTGTACTGGACAGCGGCGAGACGGATTTAAACAAAAAGCAACTCCTGACGGAACAGGAATATCGCTTGGCCAGAGAAAAATTCGGCGACACCTTCAAAGTGGGGATGGGCGCCGAGGCGGTGAAATACCTGCTGGAAGAGCTGGATCTCAATGCCATGAGCGAAGAACTCAGAGCCGAACTCCACAGTTCCAGCGGACAGAAGAAAATCCGCGCCATTAGGCGGCTGGAAGTGGTGGAGTCCTTCAAAAAATCCGGGAACAAACCCTCGTGGATGATCATGGACGTGGTGCCGGTGATACCGCCGGAACTTCGTCCCATGGTGCAACTGGACGGCGGCCGTTTCGCCACCTCCGACTTAAACGACCTTTATCGTCGGGTAATCAATCGCAATAATCGCCTAAAAAGACTCCTTGACCTTGGGGCGCCGGATATTATCGTCCGCAACGAAAAGCGGATGCTCCAAGAAGCGGTGGATGCCCTCATTGACAACGGGCGGCGAGGACGTCCCGTCACCGGCCCCGGGAATCGCGCCTTAAAATCCTTGTCTGATATGCTCAAAGGCAAGCAGGGGCGTTTCCGGCAAAACCTCTTGGGCAAGCGAGTTGACTATTCCGGCCGCAGCGTTATCGTGGTAGGGCCGGAGCTGAAACTTCATCAATGCGGCCTCCCCAAAGAGATGGCCTTGGAACTCTTCAAGCCTTTTGTGATGAAAAAATTGGTGGCCTCGCAAGCCGCCCATAATATCAAATCCGCCAAACGCATGGTGGAACGCGCCAAGCCGGAAGTCTGGGATGTGTTGGAGGACGTTATCAAAGAGCATCCCGTTCTCTTAAACCGCGCCCCCACCTTGCACCGCTTGGGCATTCAAGCCTTTGAGCCGGTTCTCACCGAAGGCCGGGCGCTAAAACTTCACCCCTTGGCCTGTACCGCTTACAACGCCGATTTCGACGGCGACCAGATGGCTATCCACCTCCCCCTGTCGGCGGAAGCCCAGACGGAAGCCCGTATTTTGATGCTGGCGGCCAATCACATTCTGGCGCCCAAAGACGGCAAACCCATCATCGTTCCCACCCAAGATATGGTGCTGGGGTCTTACTACCTGACCATTTTAAGACCCGGCGCCAAAGGGGAAGGCAAAGTCCTGACGGGTATCGCCGAAGCTCTCTTGGCTTATCAAGAAAAGGCTTTGGACTTGCAGGCGGAAATTAAAGTGCGGGTGGATGGCTACGGTTTAGTCAGAACTTCCTTGGGACGCATGATTTTTAACGAAATTCTCCCCGAGGAACTCCGTTATTATCACCGGGATAAAAAGACCGATGAGTGGTGTCTGGGCATCCTGATGAACAAAAAAGAGCTGGGGCGGCTGGTGGCCAAATGCTTCGACCATTTCGGCGCCACCAAGACGGCGGAGGTTATCGACAACGTCAAAAACCTAGGTTATCACTACGCCTGTGTGGCCGGGATGACAGTTGCCATTTCCGACGTTATCGTCCCCCCCGCCAAAAAGGATATTATCGAGGCGACCCAAACTATTGTCAACAAGGTAGAACGACAATACAGCCGCGGTCTTATCACCGAAGACGAGCGTTATAAAAAGGTCATTGGCCTCTGGGGCAAAGCCACCGACGATGTGGCGGATGCCATGATGGACAACATGGATGCTTTCAATCCCATATTCATGATGGCGGACTCCGGCGCGCGCGGTAACAAGCAGCAGATGAGACAGCTGGCCGGTATGCGCGGCCTCATGGCTGATCCCTCCGGCAAGATAATCGACCTCCCCATTACCGCCAATTTCCGTGAGGGTCTTTCCGTTTCCGACTACTTCATTTCTTCGCACGGCGCCAGAAAGGGCTTGGCGGATACGGCGCTCCGTACGGCAGACTCCGGCTATCTCACTCGGCGGTTGGTGGATGTGGCGCAGGACGTAATCGTCCGGGAGGATGACTGCGACGTTACCACCATCAACCTAGTACGCGTCAGAGCCCAGCAAGCCACCAATACCTTCGATGCCCTAGAAATACTCCACGATATGCTGATAGGGCGGCTCCTAGCGGCGGATGTCAAAAAGACCGATACCGGCGAAGTTTTGCTGAAACGAGACACTACTTTAGGCGAAGACGAGCTTACCCTTATCGGGGAAAACGAACTGCGAGAAGTCATGGTACGCGGTTCCTCCTTGTCATTTGACACGGCCATCAGCAACGCCATGGTGACAGAGAACATCGTCTTAGGGGAGCCGGACGCCAAGGAACGGAAAAAGGTAGGCGACAGTTTTGTGCGCGAAATCTTGGGCAAGGTCGTTACCCAAGACGTAATCAGCGGGGAAAAAATATTGCTGGCAGCCGGGGGAAAGCTCACCAAAACCAACATCAAAGCCATCCTTTCAGGAGATACCAAGGAAATCCACGTTCGCAACAACAACGTGCGAGGCATCGAAGTGGAGGCCATCAAAGAAGGCAACGGCACCATCGAGTCCTTGGAAGACCGTATTGTGGGGCGAGTGCTGGCAGAAGACATCATTGACCCCAAGACCAAGAAGAAAATCGCCTCTATCAACGATAGCGTCGATGGGGAACTGGCGAAAAAAATTGCCGCCATACGCGACAAAGTTTCCATCAGAAGCGTTCTCACCTGTAAATCCCAGTTTGGCGTCTGCATCAAGTGCTATGGCCGGGATCTGGCCAACCAGTCCGAGGTGGAAGTCGGGGAAGCGGTGGGCATCATCGCGGCGCAATCCATCGGTGAGCCGGGTACCCAGCTCACCATGCGTACCTTCCATACCGGGGGCGTGGCCGGCGACGATATTACCCAAGGTCTGCCGCGAGTGGAGGAGCTTTTCGAGGCGCGCAAGCCCAAACATAACGCCATTATTGCCGAGGTGGAAGGCGACGCTACGGTGGAGGATGACGGCACCGGCATGAAGAAAGTCACCGTCACGCCGGAAAAGGGCGACCCCAGAGAATATGCTGTACCCTACGGCGCGCGCATGGCCATTCGCGACGGCGCCCATTTAAAACCGGGAGATAAAATCACCGAAGGCTCCATTAACCCCCACGATATTCTAAGGGTCTGCGGCCTTAAAGACACCCAGCGTTACTTGGTCTATGAGGTACAGAAAGTCTATAAATCTCAAGGTGTGGAGATAAATGACAAGCACATTGAAGTCATGGTGCGCCAGATGCTCCACAAAGTGAAAATCGAAGATTCCGGGGACACCACCTTCCTGCCGGGAGAATATATCGAAATCAACGCCTTCGAAGCGGCCAACACGGAAGCCATCGAGGCCGGTGGGGAACCGGCGGTGGCCAAACCCATCCTCCTAGGGATAACTAAAGCCTCCCTTGCCACCGATTCCTTCCTGTCGGCGGCCTCTTTCCAAGAAACCACGAGGGTGCTTACGGATGCGGCTATTAAGGGTAAGGTTGACCCTTTGGTGGGACTCAAAGAAAACGTCATTATCGGTAAGCTGATACCCGCCGGCACCGGCATGAGCCGCTATCGGAGCCTCAAAGTGGTGGATGACTACGCAGAGGCGGCAGACGTCGCGGCTATCGCCGAGGCTAGCGGTGAGTAGGCTGTATGCGGCGGCCGTTATCGCCCTGCTACTCGCGTTTTTGACTTCCACGGCACTGGCCGCCAAATTGCCGGTGAAAGAGGGTGAGCGAGGCGAGGTAGTACGCCGGGTGCAGGAACTGCTCATAAAAGAAGGCTATCTTAGCGCAGGAGATGATGATGGTGTCTGCGGCCAAATTACCGTGGCGGCCATCAAAAAATTCCAAAAAGAACACGACATGGATGACGACGGTATCTGTGGCGTAGCAACTTTCAAAGCCCTAAATCGCGCTCAAGGATTTAAGGCTCTCGAAGAAGGGGACAGAGGCGACTTTGCGCGCCTAGTGCAGGGTTTGCTCATCAAAAAAGGTTATTTGGAATCGGGAGAGGATGACGGCGTATATGGGAAAATGACGGTGGCCGCCGTCAAGAAGTTCCAAAAAGAACATGGGATGGAGGACGACGGTGTCTGCGGCTCCCTTACCTACTTGGAGTTAAGTCTTGACCAAGATGACGCGTCGCCATCCGTCGAACCTGCACCGTCTCAAGCGCAGCCACAGACTAGCTTTGAAATTGCCCCCGAGCCTGAAACAAAGCCTACGACCGTAATAAAACCTTGGCAAAAAACCACGCTAACGGAGGAAGAGATTTTCACCCACAAGGGTTATGTGGTCTATGTGGAAGCCACGGCCTACAGCCCGGAGGATCCGGGGCTATCCCATCGCACCGCCAGCGGCACTAGGGTAAGGCGCGGCGTTATCGCCGTTGATCCGAGGTTTATTCCCTTGGGAACTAGAGTAATTATTCCCGGTTACGGCGAGGCGATAGCCGAAGATATTGGCGCCGACATCAAGGGCAACCTCATCGACGTGGCCTTTGACACTCGCGCCGAGGCTTTGGCTTTTGGGCGACAGGAGCTGGAAATTTTTATTATCGAAGAGGAATAACAAATAGCCAACGTGCGTTATTGCGCGTTGGCTATTTGTTATTAAGGGGAACTCTTTTTGTGATAAGTGAGGCGCTACACCACCTCTATGCCGTAGATTTCGCACATTTTCCGTAGTCCTGCCGTAAAGCCGGCGCCTATGAAGTTTACCTTCCAATCGCTCTTATAGCGATAAATTTCCATTGCGTTTATTACCCTTTCATTTCCCAAACTCAAGGGTAATTTATATCCCGGAACTCCGTCGATAAAAAGAAGCACCTGCGCCCCTCGCAGACGAGAGAAGTCGTTGCCGGGTCTACTCTCTTCATCATAGACCGCAAAGGAAATCACAATGCGATGCACATTTGGGGGAACGCTGGACAGGCAGACACCAATTCCTGGTTTGCCTTCCTTGTCGCCTTGGTAAACCCCCATAGACCTATCCTGAGGGTTGCCAAAGAATATCAAGTCACTATCGCTTCGGGTCTTTCCGTTAGCATACAGCTGAAAGGCGTAGGGATCTATCTGCAAACTACCCACATCTCCCCACAGCGTCACCAGACACTCCTTAACCGCTGTCAAAGGTAGCCGCTGTCCCTTAACGGCTGTTTGCCAGTTACCCTTTGGCTCCAGTGGTGGGGTTACGATGCCTAGAACTGCTCCGTTTCTCACTTGGGACGTTTTAGGTTTAGCGGCGGCAGGATGTACTGTTTTTTGCTTTGCAATTTCGTGAAATTCCCTAGCACCTTTTATGGCCTGACCGGATAGATAAATTCGTTTTATAACTCCATCCGCAGCTCGGAGCAAAAAACTGCCATAGACGACCGTATTGCTCGCCATGGGGGCAAGACTAAAGATAATATCGTTATCCCCCACCTTGATGTCTGTGGGGGTGACGGTAAGACCGTACATTTCGCATTCCAAGCGACAGGGAGTGGCCACTCTCACATGGCGGCAATACTCATTGGGCTTATCCGCCGCAAAAGAGCCGAAATCTACCATGCGTGGTAAATCCCACTGGGAAACGCCCTCTGGCCTTTGGATTTGTCCGTAAACTTCCACCTCTTCCAAACGGATATTTTTTCCTTCCAAATTTACCGCCACGGCGTTATCAGCTTTTTCCGTAAGCTCAATAC
Source organism: Selenomonadaceae bacterium (assembly GCA_017476005.1). GTDB lineage: Bacteria > Bacillota > Negativicutes > Selenomonadales > Selenomonadaceae > RGIG5097. Next base: position 73,392 of record JAFVEM010000016.1, read on the forward strand.
GTATATTTTTTAACGTAACGTCCGAAGCTACAACAGTCAGCACCGGCCCTTGCTTCGTCCAAAGGGTAGCACCTCCTCCGTTCACTACGCAGGGATGATTGATGACGATAGGCCCTTCATGTTCTCCCGGAGGCAAGTCTATACTCGCGCTCTGCTTCTTAAATAAATCTGTGATAGATGCCATCTTCAACACTGCTCCCTACGTTTTAAGAACAGAAGAGGCCACGATGGCCTCCTACCAAGAAAAATGCCAACGGCTCAAACATTGACTCCATAGGAACGGCACAGGGCAGCCAAGCCTCCCTGATAACCGGCTCCCACGGCATTGAAGCGCCATTGCCCCTCGCTGCGATATAGCTCGCACACCACTAACGCCGTTTCAGTGGAGAAATCTTCCATTAAATTATACCGCAGGACTTCTTCGCCGACCATATCTTGGGGGCCTGCCATTTTCGCCAAGCGAACGTAAGCGTTGGACACCTGCCCAAAGTTCTGTCCCCTTATTTGAGCATCGTAGATGGTGACTGTAAAGGCGATTTTTTCGATATGGGAGGGTACCTTGGAGAAATCTACGGTGATGACTTCATCATCGTCAACCCCGTCGCCTCCAGTTAAGTTATCCCCAGTATGATGTACGGAACCATCCGGGCTGTCCAAATTATGATAAAAAATGAAATCCTCATCCTGGTGTACTTTGCCATTGGCACCCAACATAAAGGCGGATGCATCGAGGTCAAAATCATAGCCGCCGTCATATTGATTGGTATTCCAGCCGAGGCCAATCAAGGCCATCTGCATGCCCTTGTCTAGGTTGACTTTCTGTCCTTTGGTAAGTTTTACCGCCACATTAAGCGCCTCCTCACAAAAATTACCCCTTCAACACTTCTAGCAACAGGGCATCCTGATGATTGCAGGCGGGGAACATCTCCCCTTGTCGTAGCCACACCGCCTGTCCGGGCGGCACCATGCTTCCCCTCGGGGAGAGCATACCGCTCAAACTGCCGTTGACGAGATACCATTCGCCGTTCTGATGACTGACATAGGCTCGCATGGTGCGGTCGGTCATTTTCTCATCGGGATATGTATTAGCCAAAAAATGCCAAGCGAAAAGGGGCATTTGATCGTATAAATTTATCTCCCCTACGGGATTCCACTGTCCACGCCGTCCCCTTATGGCGCGTTTTAGTCGTAAATGCAGGACATCTTGGGGGGCGATTCTTGCTCCGCAAAAGGGACAAACCGGGTGATTGACATCGTGGAGAACAAACCACTGCGCCGAGCATTGGTCATTGGGACATGGCTGCAACAAATCCCAAGTTTTGACCAAAGCCCGCTCCCATTCAGCGGCAGTGGGACGTCTGTCCGGGTCGTGCATACCATCGACAAAAGCCTGCAAAAAAAGTTTCTCTAGTAGCGGCCCCAAGTCATGAATGGTAACTTGCAAATCAGGGGGACGATTCGACGTATCTTGAGGGTTTTCAACAAAGGTGGCTTTCGGTCCGTACTGCAAAAATTCGTCTTCCTCCGTAGAAGCGGTGGAATATATCTTCGGTCCGTCTAAGGGATGACGCTTGAGCAGATATTCGTACAAAAGCACCGGCAGGGCGAAAAGGTCAGTGGCGGCGCAAGGAAGTTTTCTGTCCGGCGAATCAAGGGGAAGCTCCATGGTGGCTGAAACTTCCGGCGCTATATAGCCTTTTGTACCGGCCACCTCCGGTGGGAAAAGCCCCGGCACCACCAAAGAGTCAATGTCGATGACCACGCAGGAGCCTGTTTTGGGATCGATCAGCACGTTATTACTTGATAAATCGGAGTGAGAAAGTCCCGCTGCATGAAGCCGTCGCACAGCTCTAGCCAAAGAAATGGACAGCCTCAGCATGGTTTGGAACGTCCCAAGTTCCCCTTTCTCCAAAAAGCGACTGGTGCGAGAGGTAAACCATGTGCTTTTCTTGTCCTTGCCGGCTAGGTTCAACCCGGCCTTGGAAGCTTTCTTGTCGAAAAAGAATTGGGGAGGGTATGTGGGACAAACGATGCCAAACTCAGGTAACTCTACGAGAGCCACCGGCCAGCAAAAGAGCCTAGAAAAATATTTCGCCGTCTGCTCCGTATTGCCCATGGCACCACCTTCAGATTCCGGCAAAGTGGGGTTATACAAGCCAATAATGTTCTCTAATCGCGCTCTGATGAGGGGTGAGTTGGCATCCTTATCCTCGTTGAAAAACTGGACGGCAAATTTTTTGTTAGGGGTGAAATAGGTATGTTTCATGCCGCCCCGGGGAGGATTATCACTGACCACATATTCCAACTCGGAACCATCCATCAAAATGGCCTTGGCTACATTTTTCTTTTTTCTGGCCACTAGCTGTCACCTCGTTGCAAGATGACCAGTGTCCGATCATCGAAGGAGCCGCGAATAACATAGCTATCCAGCCACTTCACGAGCCGCGCCCCCACATCTTCTTTACCCATTTTAATTGAGCTGGTCATTACCGCCAAATAACCCACGTTATCCTCCCAGAGGTCTTTTAGTGTTACGTTACACACCTTACACAGGGCATCGGTGTACTGGACGGGGAAATTATTCGGTGGGTACTTTACCGGTTCGGGCACTTTTTTGTTTAACTCAAATCGTTTATCCTCAATACGCTGAAGTTTCTCTGTCAACTCCGGCGACTCGATAATGCGATTAGCTTTCAGATCAAAATACAGCCGTGGGATTTGCGCCTCCGGAGGGTCATAATCATCCGCTACGCCGTCCGTCATAGCCATGATAAAATCAAAGGGTTTTCGAGAAATTCTAGTTCGCGCCATGAGGGAGTTGTCACTGTCCACACCGGGACTTACCAAAAATTCCGTTTCCCCCGCAAAAGCACCGCTATCCGGCTGACACAGCAAGGTTACAGCTCCATCGTAGGCTCCCCTCGTGTTTAAGCCCACGATTAAACCGTCCCCTACCTGTATTGTCACCGCTAGGGTTTCTCTGTCTTTTTCCAGAGGGATGGCTATGGTCAAGAGGAAAGTAGCGGCAAAATCCGCCAGTGCTAAATCTCTCCCTAAAAGCTCACTATATTTAGCGTCCTTTTTTCGAATATCGAAAGCGGTCTCCACGGCCTTTCTAGCAACCCTCACCGCTTCCTGGGCCGTCTTAGCGAGTCTCGCGGCGGCATTTTGAAACTGTGGGGCATTTACATCTTTGGCGATGGCCGCAAAAAAATCGATTTCCTCTCGCACCATTTGGGGAAGTCCCCGTGTCAAAAATTCTTTGGCACTCTCGCAAGAGACTTTGGCTCCTATGCGAGAATATTTTTTGGAGCCTGCGCCGTCGGAGACTAGCACCACCACAAATTCATCTACTCCGAAAGTCTCAAACCAATCGTCGCAGTTAGTCCCCTCGTGCTTGTGCTTCTTGCCTCGCACTCTCCCCGCCGTCACATGGTAACAGCCAATAGTGGCACTTTCTTGTGTGTCTTCAGAATAAGGCTCTGGTTCGTCTTTGGGTACTGGCTTATATTGCCAAAGGCTGGCTGTATGCGCCAATACATCGCGGTCGGACAAAGGCTTCTTTTCTTCGGTGTTTGCAGATTGTTCTGTCGAGGGATTTATTTCTGTTGGCGTTTTTTCTTTGGTGGGGTCAGCGCGCGTGACGGATGGAGTAGGATGCGCATAATCATTTGAAGCGGTAAACGATTGAGCTGATGCATCGGAGGAAGGAGAAAACTTTGGTTTAACATGAGGTGAATTTGGAGGCGCGCCTTTATCGAGATTTACTCTCTGGCCTACGGCATCATGAGTGATATGGGGGATTACCTTTTTCTGCAAAGGCGGTATGTTATTTCCTGTTCCACCTAGCAGTTGAGCGTCGCCCGTCCCATTGACCAGCTTCATTATGTTACTGCCACTCGACCGTTTATACATGGCGAGTTCTATCAAAGTTTTGTTCTTGTTTTCCATGTCCTGCATTCCCATAGAAAACATTAAGGAACAATAGTAAATCCTTGCGGCGGAGGTGCCAGTTGAATGTTCGCCCCAGGTTTTGCGTCGAGACTCTTGGAGGAAACCTTGATGGAGCCGGACACCCAAGCAAAGAACTTGGCCATATCTCCCGCCGAGGCACTATTCATCAGCAAAACATTGTCGGTGATGCGCTTCAAGCTGGCCTGATCAACATAGGGGCCTGCGCCTACCGCAATAATATTGGCCACTTTCAAGGTTTTTAAGTTCTCAACCTGACGGTCAAATTCATCTTCATCAGTATGCAAGCCGTCGGTGAGGATAAACACCAACGGACGCCAGTCGCCCTTTTGGGTGTCCGTGGTTTTCCGCACTTCCTTGTCGATACATTCCCGGAGGACTTTCAAAGCTCCCCCTAAAGCCGTCATGCCGCTGGCCTCCAGCTTCGGTTCCTTAAAGAGCATGAGCTCCGTAAGGGGCGAAGTTTGCTGCGCCACACTAGCAAAGGTGATGACGGATAGGCAAGCCGTCTCTAAAGCCTGAGGGTCGCCCTTCAACTCATTTAGGAGAGTCTTAATCCCCTGCCGCACGGCCTCAATAGGCTCCCCAGACATGGAGCCGGAGCAATCCAACAAAAGATATACCGGCAATCTGCGCGAAAAAGATGACATTGTTTGTTCACTCCTTAATTGTTGTTTCGGATAGGGATATTCGCCATGAATTTAATAAATCCTGCTAAGATTTTCTAATTTTTTGCATTTAGGTCTTTAGACGTGGTATCACGGAACAATCGTAAACCCTTGAGGCGGTGGTGCCAGTTGAATGTTCGCTCCCGGTTTAAGATCAAGTTTCTTCGGCCTAGGCAATGTACTCAACGGAGGCAATTCGCCAAACCGTAGCGTAGTAATACGAATTGAATCGGATACCCATGCGAAGAACTTGGCCATATCTCCCGCCGAGGCACTATTCATCAGCAAAACATTGTCGGTGATGCGCTTCAAGCTGGCCTGATCAACATAAGGCTCTACACCCATCGCAATAATGTTGGCCGCTTTCAAAGTTTTTATGTCCTTCACCTGACGGTCGAACTCCTCTAAATAGGTGGGAGGATCATCGGTGAGAATGAACACCAATGGTAACCAATCTCCTTTTTGCGTGTCCGTAGCTTTACGATACTCTCTGGCAATGCACCCCCGGAGAACTTTCAAGGCTCCCCCCAATGCTGTCAATCCGTCAGCTTTCAGTTTTGGCTCCTTAAAGAGCGTCAGCTCAGTGAGGGAGTTGACCTGTTGCGCCACACTGCCAAAGGTGATAACGGAAAGGCAAACTGTTTCCAAAGCTTGGGGGTCGCCCTTCAATTCGTTCACGAATGTTTTCAGTCCCTGTTGAACAGCCTCCAGCGGCTCCCCTGACATGGAGGCGGAGCAGTCCAGCAAAAGATACACTGGCAATCTCCGCGAAAAAGCCGACATTACACGCTCACTCCCAACGTTCGCTGGTTTTGCGGCTCTCTGCCGAGCCCATTTTTCACTCGCCTTGCGCCTACACAACAGCCACGCCCAAAGAACGTGCGAGCTGCTTGACGGTAGCTTCGGAAAGCTTGCTGAACTTGACGATTTTGGGTAAGGGCATGCCGTCCCTCAGCAGATCGCTGGCAAATTCCTTTCTCTCCTGATCTCTAGTGACCTTGGTTGCCGTCTTTGCTGCTGCCTCTGCTGCTGCCTCTGCTGCTGCGTCAATTTCCGGCTTGAAGATTCGCGCTATCACGTCGTTCATGGCGTTTGCCCCCTTTAATTTTTTACCTAAGGTCTCATTGGCTTGTAAACAAATTCTGATGACTGCGCTGGCGTTGTCTTTGATTGTTTCATCGTTACTGGCTACCGCATTGGTTGAGTAATCGATAATGTCCTGCGCAGTACAACCTTTGGCTAAGAGTTTAAGCCCCGCATATTCTCCGCTGGGTAGTCTTGACGTCACCACCAGTTGGGTAGGTATGCTGATTTTTCCTTCTATCCTGTAGATACCGGAGTGCGATTTGACTACGGCAAAGCCATCATTTTCTAACGCCTTAACCATTTCTCGCGGATAGGCATGCCGCACCAGCGTTAGGGTCAAATCACTTATGGGAAGAGAGTTTACCTTTCGGTCGAAGGATTTATACATCAGCCCATATCCCTGCGCTTTGTAGAAGTCGTCAATACTAAGGCCGTCCTCCGGCGATTTATACTCAAACAGGTTTTCCCTCCGAAAAAATTTGCCTATGGGATCGCTCAAAGTAACATTTTTGTCCTTTTTGATAATAAGAAAGTCCAATTTGACCGGTTTTTCGCCCAGTTCTTTCTCTTGGTCATAACTTACCGGGGCTTTGGCGAGGTCATACTCTACTTTCATAGCCGCATAAAATCCCTGATGAAATTGTACTCGTCCTGCTTCTTCGTCCATAAGCATTAACTCCCCTCTGCGTTCTTCACATCACAATCACTCCCAATGCTCGCTGGTTTTGCGGCTCTCGGCCGGGCCTATTTTCCATTCGCCTTGTTCTTTAATCATAGTCACCGTGCCGTCAAAGCCTTGAATTATTGTTCTGCCGTTATCAGTGCGGTCTCTGGCCGTTATGTGATAATAAAGAACTACCTCATTGTCTCTTTCTTGCGCCACAGTAACCCTGTCCATCACGCTAGAGAGCGTCGTTCGATAACCTTCACGGAAATGGTCGAGACTGCGAAAGGCTTGGCGTCGCGGCGTCGATAGCAGATTCATGGCGCGAGAAAAGTTTTTGTCGGTGATTGCTTTATGATAATCTACCATGGCTTGGACGGCTTGATTGCCGTTAGCCGATACCGATGTGGAGGTGGTCGGTTTCTCTCGTTCGTACATGCGACCGCTTATATACTCTACCACTCCTTGTTTGATGGCAAAACGCAGTAGATACTCTTTCCCATCTATCTCGTAAAGATATTCTTTGAGAACGGCTCCATCATATTCTGATTCGGCAAAAGGCGTGGTGCCGTAAATATTCCGCACTTCCTGCCAACTGCTTCCTTGGTGAATGCCCTGCTTGGTATATACTTTATCGGTGCGCGATACAAAGCCAGTCACTCGGCCATTGGTAATAACCACTTCCATGTCCGGGTAGTTATAATGACGATGACCGCTGTTTTGTGGGTCAGTGATTTCCAGCTCTTTGCCCAGCCAATCATGCACGTCTTGTTCGCTGTCACCTATATCAAGTCCCCCCAAGGAAAAATTGCGCCGTGCCATCCCTTGCTGATCTATTTTGCTGGGAAGTTGGCTCTTATACTGTTGCTTGAGCGTATTAGCGATATCCGTTGAATTTGAATTTGAAGCTGACGCATCCTCCGTATTTTTTCCACCGCTGTTTTGCCAAAAGAAAATCACCGCCAGTACTGCCAGTATAGCTAATAAAAATACACCTTTATTGCTCTTGCCGCCAGAATCTTGTCGAGGGGGAGGAGGTGAACCGGAGGGCGGACTAGGCGGAGGGGGACTGGGGTGTGTTGTACTTTGGCTGACTTGTGAAGTCGGCGTGGGATGTGGGGTTGGTGCAGATACATAATCAGATAGAATCGGAGTAGGGTTGGAATTAACGATGCCATAGATTGACGGTGTCGCAGGCGGTGGTTGCGTCAGTTGTGGCCTGGGCTCCGCTGTGGGAACCTCGGGGGCCGACATGGTGGTAACAACCTTTTCTTTGAACAGATTGACCTTGCCAACATTTTCCTCTTTAGTCAATACAACTTTGTAACTCTCCTCTTTGGAGAGTTTGATCGTATATTTATTCTCTTTTTTCAGTATAACCTTGCCTGCAACATCTTTTTTCATGAGCGACCTCTCAAAATAACGTTGAACGAAGGGCGACGAACTTCGCCGCCCCTCCTCTAAATATTGAGTACCAAAAACTCTTACTTCATCACAGCCTTACGCACCAAATCCACCGGAATCAAAGTGGCGGCCAGCACAAAGACCAAAACCCAACCGGTGATGCCGAAGGGGGTGCAGTTAAACATTTTGCCGATGACATCGCCGCCGGGAATGATGGCAGCGTTGACAATGGCGGCCTGAATTACGACGATCGTTACCCACACGCGCATAAAGCCGGGATTTTCGCCCAAACGACTGAAGATGCCAAAGCCCGTGTCACGCACGTTGAAACCGTTCATCAACGCTGCCACCACGAAGAACACAAAATAGGAGGTGTAAAGCTCGGCTTGATTGCCGTTGAAGAAAGCGGCAAAGAAATCGGCTTTCAGATAAACAAAGCTGACGAGCGTTACCCAACCGGCCATGAAAAGAATTTGGGTCGCCATGGAGCCGGAAATAATATTTTCGTCCCGACGACGCGGTTTTTCCAGCATATAACGCTCCAAGGCCGGCTCGTTGCCCAACATGATGGCTCCCAAGCTGTCCATGACCAAGTTCACAAACAGAAGATGGGTTACTTTCAGCGGCTCTTCGATGCCGAAGAAGGGACTGATGGCACTGACCACCACGGCGGCCACGTTAATCATCAGTTGAAAACGGCAGAACTTCAAGATATTGTGGTAGATGGTGCGGCCATAGAGGATAGCGTCTTTAATGGAACGGAAATTATCATCGAGAATAACGATTTCCCCGGCCTCTTTGGCCGCTTCGGTGCCGCTACCCATAGCAAACCCCACATCGGCGCGAGACAGTGCCGGGGAGTCATTCACCCCGTCGCCGGTCATGCCCACCACGAGATTCAACTCTTGGGACAGGCGCACCATGCGGCTTTTATCCGTAGGCAAGGCGCGAGCGATAACGCGAATTTGCGGTAAAATCTTCTTGATTTCCTCGTCGCTCATCTCGTTTAACTGCGCGCTGGCAATGGCCATATCGCTGTCGGACTTAATGAGTCCGGCATCTTTGGCAATGGCTACGGCGGTTTCTAGGCGGTCGCCAGTGATCATAATAACCTGAATCCCGGCCTCCTGCACCTCTTTAATGGCGGTTTTCGCCTCGGCGCGTACGTCGTCCCGAATGGCTACGAGGCCGGTGAGTACCACGTCGTCATTGATGCTGTTTTCCGTGAAGGGACTCTCCGAATACCCAAAGGCCAGCACTCGCATGGCCTTGACCGCCTTATCGTTAATAGCCGCATTCAGCACGTCCATATTGATGGAGGCGATACTGCCGTCGGCCTTGACGTAAGTTTTGGCCTTGGCGAGGATTCTTTCCGGCGCGCCTTTGTAGAAAACGCGGTGTAGTTTGGGCAGCTCCGCCTGACTGAATTTGTTGGCGGAATTGAAACTCTGCACCTTGCCCGTTTCGTATTGGCCTTCCTTTTGCAATGCTAGGTAGGCTTCTTCGCCCAAAAAACGCATCATGGCTTGGTCGGTGGCGTTGCCGCCAATGACGTTGTGTTCTCCGTCAAACAGGGAGGCGGTATTTTTGCCGATGGCAATATCCACCAAGTTTTTGATTTGGCCGTGGTCTTTAAGTTTATCCAGCGGAATGATTTGGCCGTCGGCGGTGAAGAACTCCACCACTTCCAAACTGCCCTTGGTAATGGTGCCGGTCTTGTCGCTGAAGAGAATATTGAGGGAACCGGCGGTTTCGATACCGATAGCTTTTCTCACCAAAACATTGTGATCCAGCATTTTGCTGGTGTTTTGCATGAGAACCAGGGAAATCATGAGGGGCAGACCCTCCGGCACGGCGCAGACCACAATCAAAATGGCCAAACTCACCGATTCGATGACGTCTTTCAGGATATTGGCACCGCCCTTGGCCATGTAAGGATCGAGGCCGCCGGCTTGAATGAAAATGAAATAGGCCATATAAATAAAGACAATAGCCACGGCGGATACATAACCAAAGACGGAAATCTGATTGGCCAATTTGCTGAGTTTAACCTTGAGGGGAGAATCCGGCTCGTCTTCTTGCATTTCCTCCGCCATTTTCCCCATCATGGTGCCGGTGCCAACTTTAGCGACGAGCATCACGCCCTCGCCGTCGAAGATAACCGCGCCGCGAAAGAGGGAATGACCGTCCACAAACACATCGCCGGTAATGTTTTCCGAGAAAGGAGTATCCTCGCTGACGGCGTTTTTCTTGCACTCTTCCGCTTCGCCGTTCAACGCCACATTGTTGACCTTGAGACTGCCGCGAATCAAAATACCGTCCGCCGGCACCTTGTCCCCGGCCTGCAAGAGGATACGGTCGCCGACCACCACTTCATCCACCGAGAGGACTTCCACTTTCCCGTCCCGGTAAATCTTGGCGGTGTCCTTTTTGGAGCTTTCTTTAAGTTCCCGGTACTTGGTATCGCTGGCCACGCTGGTTTTCGCCGTGACGAAGGCCACGATTAAAACCGCCACAATGGTGCCGATAGGCTCATAGATTTCGGCCTGTCCCATGGCGTACATAACGAGCATAATGACCACAATGGCCAACAAAATGCGAATCATGGGATCCCCGAAGGTTTCCATAAAGGCTTCCTTAAAGGTGGTAGGTTCCGACTCGGGGATGGTATTGGCACCGTATTTCGCCCGGGAGGCCTCTACCTCCGCTTTAGTGAGTCCTTTTTCGTTCATTTGTTTCCTCCTTTGATACAAAACATTGGGGCTTCTCCCCAACCCCTATAGTAAAATATATTAAGGGGTCAAGGGGAAATTATTTCCCCTTGTGGGGTTTGGGGCAAAGCCCCAAGACAAAAATCACACGTTTACGCCGAAATTGCGACCGAGGGCGGCCAAACCTCCGGCGAAACCACTGCCGATGGCGTTGAACTTCCACTCGCCGTTGCGACGATAAAGCTCGCCTACCACCACCGCCGTTTCCACGGAGAAATCCTCCCCTAGGTCATAGCGAATCAGTTCCTGATTGTTCGTCTCATCCACGATATGAATGTAGGCGTTGGCCACCTGCCCGAAGTTTTGGCCGCGTACGTCGGCCTCGTGAATGGTGACGGTGAAATCGATCTTCTCGATATTCGCCGGGACTTTGGCAAGGTCAATTTTAATCTGCTCGTCATCGCCCTCGCCGGCTCCCGTCAGGTTGTCTCCCATGTGCTGTACGGCGCCGGACTGGTGCTTGAGATTATTGTAGAACACAAAATCCTCGTCTTTCGTCACTTTACCGTTGGCACCGAGCAGGAAAGCCGCCGCATCCAAATCGAAGTCGTAGCCCCCGTCGTACTTGTTGGTATCCCAGCCAAGCCCCACCACAATCTTCGACAGATTGGGATTGCCCTTGGTGAGATCTACCTTTTGGCCTTTCGTTAAACTTACCGCCATGTGAAATCCTCCTTCTACATTCCTATCCGCAGTGCAAATAATTTCCCCTGCACCCCTTAACAGAAAATTATTACGGGGTGCAGGGGCGATAGTCCCTGCTGGGGTTTGGGGCGAAGCCCCAATGATTTTAAGCTATAGAACCCCCAGTGTCAACCTCAGCGCTTGTAGGCCGTGACCGCCTGATAATGTTTCTTGAAGAATTCTTCGGCCACTTGGGGGAAGAGGGCGTAGGACAGAACATCCTCGTCGGTGGGGTTCAGGAAACCTTTGTCTTGGAGTTCCTTCTTGAAATCGGCAAAGCTCATGCCCTTAGCGTCTTCGATGGAGCAGTCCTCGATGATCTCTTCGGGCTTTACTCCCAAGGTGTTGATGAGGAAGTCGCGCTCTACCGGCACGGGGGTACGGCCAAACTTGCCGCGCGCCAAATCCTTAAATTCTTTCGGCACCATCTTGTAACGCTCGCCGCTCATGACGTTGAATGTGGCCATGGTTCCCACAATTTGCGAAGAAGGAGTGACGAGGGGCGGATAACCTACATCGGCGCGGACTTTGGGCATTTCGTCCAAAAGATCTTGGTACTTGTCCTCCATGCCGGCTTCTTTCAGCTGATTGGCGAGGTTGGAGAGCATACCGCCGGGAATTTGGAAATCGAGGACGTTGGGGTTAATGTCAAAATATCCCTTGAGTTTGAACTCGCCGATGATGCGTTGCTTTACGCCGAGGAAATGTTTGGCGATGGGGGTCATGGCCTGACGATCGAGGCCGGTGTCCCTGTCGGTGCCTTCCAAGGCCGCCACCATGGTTTCGGTGCAGGGCTGGCTGGTGTCGCTGGAGAAAGGAGCAAGGGCGCAGTCGATGATGTCAACCCCGGCTTCCACCGCTTTTAAGTAGGTGGCGTGACCGAAGCCGGAGGTGCAGTGAGTGTGGAGTTCAATGGGAATATGGAGGGCGGCTTTCAATTTTTTCACTAGGTCTTCCGCCACATAGGGCTTTAAGAGGCCGGACATATCTTTGATGCAGACGGAGTGACAGCCCATGTCCTCCAATTCCTTGGCCAGTTCCACAAATTTTTCGTTGGTGTGTACCGGGCTGATGGTGTAAACGAGGCAACCTTGCACATGGGGCTTTTCCGGACACTCCAGCGCCGCCTCGATGGCCACTTTCAGATTCCGCACGTCGTTTAAGGCGTCAAATATGCGGAAGACCCCGATGCCGTGTTCGGATGCTTTGCGAACGAAAGCGTGTACCACGTCGTTGGAATAGTGGTTGTAGCCCAAGAGGTTTTGGCCGCGCAGGAGCATTTGAATGGGGGTCTTGAGGTTTTTCTTCAAGGTGTCGAGACGCTCCCAAGGATCTTCGTCAAGGAAACGGAGGCAGGTATCAAAGGTAGCGCCGCCCCAAGCCTCCAAGGCGTTGTAACCGATGGCGTCCAAGGCTTGCAGTTGCGGCAACATGTCCTCGATGCGCATCCGAGTGGCCACCAAGGACTGATGGCCATCACGCAGGACAGTTTCGGTGATTTTTACGGGATTTTGAGCCATGTTTTTACACTCTCCTCTTTTTACTCTACATTTTTATGTGAACGCATCGCAGGGCGACGCGTGTGGGTTGACTTTAACCAACGGCCTTCTTCGTCAGTTCCTTAAAAGCCGCCAAAATATCTTGGGTAATCTTTCCCGGCTTCCCGTCGCCGATTTGTTTTTCATCTACGGCGATAACCGCCGTGGCCTCGTGGCCGGTACTGGTGATAAAGGCTTCGTCGGCGGTATAGAGCCACTCAGGAGTGAATGGCTTTTCCACTAGGGTAAGATCTAATTGCGGCAGAATCTCTTCGATGATGATGGAACGGGTTACTCCCTTGAGAATGAGATTATTCGCCGGGTGCGTCCACACCAGACCGTCTTTTACCGCAAAGAAATTACTGCTGGAACCTTCGGTGATGTGCCTCGTGTCTTTGCGGTACAACAGCGCTTCGCCAAATCCTCCCTCGTGCGCCGCCTGCTTGGCGATAACCGCCCCCAAAAGATTCAGGCTCTTCACGTCGCAACGGAGCCAACGAATATCCTCCTGCAAGGTCACTTTAATGCCCGTGTCCTGCCCATCGTGGAGCCCTCCTTCCCGAATGGTGGCGGAGAGGATAGGGACAACCTGGTCGGGAAAATAGTGATTTCGCGGCGCAACGCCTCTGGTTATTTGCAGATAAATGTAGCCTTCCGCGATGCCGCTCTTGTGGATAAGATCGGTGTGAATGGCGGTAAGCTCCTCGTCCATGTAGGTAATAGGGATGCGCATTTCCTTCAGGGAACGGCGACATCTGGCCAGATGCCGCTCTAGGGCGAAGCATTTTCCCTTGTGTACTCGCGTTACCTCGTAGATCCCGTCGCCAAACTGATAGCCGCGATCCTCCAGCCTAGCGCAAGCCTTAGTAAGCTCCACAAACTGTCCGTCAAAAAATCCTAATTCCATCGGCGATGACTCCCTTTGAAAAATTTTCTCTCCTTGCCGCAACTTCTTCGACGTCAAGCTCCTTTTTTCCTGCCTAGCTATTGGTTTTTTATTCCGTGATTGCTATAATGAGGGTGGGCAAGCCAGATTATTTTTAAGGGAGACAGCTAAAATGAAATTAGTAGTAACGGTGGTAGGCCGGGACAGGGTGGGCATCATCGCCATGGTAACGCGCATCCTCGCCGAAAACAACGTGAATATACTCAGCATCAATCAGAACATCATGGACGGTTTCTTCAACATGATCCTCATCGCCGAAATCAGCGAGAGCAAGCTAAAACTCACGGAGCTGCAAAAAATTCTCAAGGAGCAGGGCGAGGCCATCAACGTGGAAATCAAGGCTCAACATGAGGATATTTTTAATGTAATGCACAAGATTTAATTATCTAAGGAGAACACCGCCGTGATAACGATTGACGACATTTTAGAAACAAACCGCATGATAACGGAAAACAAGCTAGACGTGCGGACTATAACCATGGGCATCTCCCTTCGGGACTGCGCTCATCCCAATATCGAACAGTTCTGCCGCAATGTATATGAAAAAATCACCCGGTCGGCAGAATTTTTGGTGCAGACGGGAGAGGACATCGAAGCGGAATACGGCATCCCCATCATCAACAAGCGCATCGCCGTGACTCCCGTTTCCATCGCCGCCGAAGCCTGTCGCACGGACAGTTATGTTCCGGTGGCGGAGGCTATGGATAAAGCCGCCAAGGAAGTGGGCGTAAATTTTATCGGTGGGTTTTCGGCGTTGGTAGAAAAAGGTTTTACGCCGGGGGATCGCACGCTCTTAAATTCCATTCCCCAAGCCTTAGCCGGTACGGATTTAGTCTGTTCCTCGGTGAATTTGGCCTCGACGAAGGCCGGTATCAATATGGACTGCGTGCGCGAAATGGGCGAAATAGTAAAGCGTACGGCGGAACTCACTCGCGACAAAGGGGCTATCGGTTGCGCCAAGCTGGTGGTATTTTGCAATGCCCCGGGGGATAATCCCTTCATGGCCGGAGCTTTCCACGGCGTAAGCGAAGCCGATAAAGTGGTGAGCGTAGGGGTCAGCGGCCCCGGCGTGGTGAAACACGCTTTAGAGGATCTGAAGGGCGCGGATTTCACCCAAGTGGCCGAAACCATCAAAAAAACCGCTTTCAAGATAACTCGCGTGGGGCAGTTAGTGGCGCGAGAAGCCGCCAAACGGTTGGGAGTTCCCTTCGGTATCATCGACTTGTCACTTGCGCCCACCCCCGCCGTGGGGGACAGCGTGGCGCGGATTTTAGAAGAAATGGGTTTAGAAGCTTGCGGCGTGCCGGGAACCACGGCGGCCTTGGCTCTTCTCAACGATGCGGTGAAAAAAGGCGGCCTCATGGCCTCCTCTCATGTGGGTGGACTTAGCGGCGCCTTCATTCCCGTCAGCGAAGACGAGGGCATGATAAACGCCATTCGTCAAGGCAGTCTTTCCCTCGAAAAATTAGAAGCCATGACCTGTGTTTGCTCCGTGGGGCTTGATATGATTGCCATCCCCGGGGACACCTCCGCCGCTACTATTGCCGGCCTTATAGCCGACGAAGCCGCTATCGGCATGGTGAACAACAAAACCACCGCCGTCCGCGTCATTCCCGTTCCCGGCAAAAAAGTGGGGGACACGGTGGAGTACGGCGGCCTATTGGGCTACTCCCCCATTGTCCCCTTGGAAAGCCGCTACAGCTCCGAAGCCTTCATCGCTCGCGGCGGCCGCATCCCGGCGCCTTTAAGAAGTTTAACCAATTAGTTTTTGTGAGACGCTGTCTCATACTCTGCCAAAGGGCTTTGCCCTCTGGACTCCCAGCAGGGGGATAATCCCCCTGCACCCTGTAGTTGATCTTTATTGGACTAATATTATGCGCATAACGAAAAAAATAAAAGCCGCTCAACTGGCAGTGTTGGCGGAAGTTTATAAGGACGCTAAACCGGCACTTGTTTTTAGTAATCCTTTCGAACTCTTGATTGCCGTGATCCTGTCGGCGCAATGTACCGATAAACGGGTGAATTTGGTAACGGCTCGGCTGTTTGCCAAGGTGAGAACCCCGGCGGATATTGTGGCCATGGGGGAGGAAGTTTTGGCGGAGAATATAAGAGATTGCGGCCTGTTTCGGAACAAGGCCAAAAATATTGTGGCCGCCTGTCGGATGTTGGAGGAAAAATACGGCGGCGCGGTGCCGCGAGATTTTTCGGCTTTGAAGGAACTGCCCGGGGTGGGACGTAAAACCGCCAACGTAGTTATGAGCGTGGGATTTGGGGTGCCGGCCATTGCCGTGGATACCCACGTTTTTCGGGTGGCTAATCGACTTAAATTAGCGATGGGAGACACGCCTTTAAAGGTGGAAGAGGGGCTAAAGGCCGCCATCCCCAAAGAACAGTGGTCGGCGGCGCATCATTGGCTAATTTGGCACGGTCGCAATTATTGCCGCGCGAGGAATCCCAAATGCGGCGAGTGTCCCTTGCAAGAAATTTGCCCCCGTGAGGGAGTGGAATAGGTGAATCACTATGAAATACAGAAAACCGACTTTTGCCGACATCGAGGATATTTATAACTTGGTCAACGATTACGCCGGGCAAGGCGTTATGTTGCCTCGCTCGCGGAATACGCTATACGAAACTCTCAGGGACATGGTGGTGGCGGAAGACGAAGACGGTCGCTTAGTGGGGGTGGGAGGACTGCACATCATTTGGGATTCTTTGGCGGAAGTGCGTACCATGGCCGTAGCCCCCGATTATACCAGGCAAGGGATAGGTGCCGCCATTGTCTCCCGTTTGCTGGAGGAAGGCCGCGCCCTAGGCGTCACCAAATTCATCACCCTGACCTACAAACCGGGTTTTTTTCAAACCCTAGGCTTCCGCACCATCACCAAAGACGAGCTTCCCCATAAGGTATGGAAAGACTGCATCGAATGTCCCAAGTTCCCTAACTGCGACGAGATCGCCATGGTCAAAGATGAAATGTAAAGGATGGAATGTGAATTTCTAGGAGGATGGCTCATGGAAAAAGAATTGGCCGCATGGCTCATATCGAAAAAATACGCCGTTTACCCGGATCAGGCGTTAGAGTTTGTCCGCGCCCTGCAAAAGGGCGAGTGTCCGGCGGAAATGGTGGATTTGGTGCAAAAAAATCTGGATCTCCTGATGGAAATGGGTGGTAGCATTACCGCCGAAAAACTGGTACCCTTCTTTCAGGAAAAGCTCAAAAGCGCCGAAAAGCTCATTAACTTTTGGCGCGAAAATCCCAAGGATACCAACGCCGTATTTTTCCATCGGGTCTATGACAAAATTGATTGGGAGCAATACGCCTAAAAAGGGACGGGAGCAGGTCAACCAAAAACCTGCTCCCGTCCTTTTTAAATTTTATCCGTAAATTTCGCCAGTCGTCATCCGGATATTACCTTTACCGAAAGGGAACTGGAGGCATCACCGCTTACTCATTCTCGATACAGAGTGTCCAAAATTTTGGCTTCATGCCTAGCCAGTGCCGCTAATTGGATACTTGACCTGTGCCTCGTCATTGAGGAAGAACTGAAGGGGGACACCGTCTATAATATGTTCTCCATCATCATCGACTATCTGAACGCAAACTATCGCAAGTTTATGCAGCGTATCTGGCTGGAATGACAAAAGGCTGTGAATACAGGCGACTCATGATGAGTCTATCGTATTCACAGCCTTTTGTGGTAAAGCGCTATACTAGCCGAACGATATTAACTTACTTCGCCATCAGCTGAGCCACTTTCGCGGCGAAATCCACCGGGTTTTCCGGCAGGATGCCTTCGATGATGAGGGCTTGGGCGTAGAGCAAATCGCAGTAATCCTTGAAGTCTTGACCTTCCTTGTTGGCCGCATGGAGGGATTGAAGCCGGGTGAAGAGTTCGTGCCGGGGGTTTATTTCCAAAATCCGCTGGGCTTTGAACATGGGGTTATTCATCTCGGCAAAGGTCTGCTCCATGGAGAGGGAGGGGCCGTGTTCGTCGGCCACGAGGCACACTGCGCCGGATTTCAGCCGGGTGGAGATCTTTACATCCGACACCTTGTCCCCTAGAACGGACTTGATGTCCTTCATGAGGTCGTCGTTTTTCTTGGCGATGTCCTCCGTTTCTTTCTTGGTTTCTTGGGACTCGGCATCGTCCAGACCAAGATCGCCCCGGCTGATGGAGTGGAACTCCTTCCCCTCGTAATCATGCAGGGTTTCAATGGCAAATTCATCTACCGGGTCGAGGAGATACAGCACTTCGATGCCCTTTTCCTTGAGCAGTTCCATCTGGGGCAGGCGTTCGATGGTGCCTTTGTCCTTGGCGGTGGCGTAGTAAATTTTCTTTTGGCTCTCCGGCATCCGCTCCACATATTCCTTGAGAGAGGCGAGCTTGCCTTCCTTGGAGGTCATGAAAAGCAAGAGATTTTTCAGCTTGTCGATGGTGTCCCGGCCGGAGTACATGCTGTTATAGACGCCGATTTTGATGGACTTGCCGTATTCGTTCCAGAATTTTTCGTAGTCCTCGCGCTTGTTCTTGAGTTTCCGCTCCAAAGATTTTAAGATATTTTTCTCTAGGGCGCGGCCGATGTCTTTGAGTTCTTGGCTTTGTTGCAAAAGCTCCCGGGAGATGTTCAGGGAGAGATCCGGGCTATCCACCAAGCCCTTGATGAAGCGAAGGTAATCGGGAAGCAGGTCTTTGCACTTGTCCATGATAAAGACGTGGCGCGAATAGAGCTGAACTCCCGGCTCGAAATCCGTGTGGTAGAGGTTAAAGGGAGCCTTGGCGGGAATATAGAGGAGGGCGGTGTATTCCACGTTGCCTTCGGCCTTGGTGTGGAAAATTTCCATGGGGTTTTCCCACTCGTGGAACTGATTCTTTAGGAACTCGTGGTACTCTTCCTCTTTAATGTCGGCCTTGTTCTTCGTCCACAGGGGTTGCATGGAGTTCAGGGTGCGGATCTCGTGGCGTTTGATTTTCTCGGCGCCTTCGATGGGCTTGCCTTCGCTGTCCTTCGGGGTTTCCTCAATTTCAAAATCCATCTTGATGGGGTAGCGCACATAATCGGAGTATTTTTTCACCAAATTCTGTAGCTGGTAGTTGGCGGTGAAATCGCTCTCCGCCTCGTCCCCGTAAAATTCCTTTTTCAGGGTGATGATAATGCTGGTGCCGCGACGGTCTCTGTCCCACTCCTCGATGCTGTAGGAGCCGTCCCCGGTGGATTCCCAGCGCCAAGCCTGCGACTCGCCGGCCTTTTTGGTGACAATAGCCACCTTCTCCGCCACCATGAAAGCGGAATAGAAGCCTACGCCGAACTGACCGATGAGGTCTTTGTCGCTTAAATCGGCGTTTTCCTCTTTGGCCTGTTTGAGCTGATCTAGGAAGGCTTTAGTGCCGGATTTGGCGATGGTGCCGATATTTTCGATAACCTCGTCCCGATTCATGCCGATACCGTTGTCGGCGATGGTCAGGGTGTGGTTCTCCTTGTCGGGTACGAGGAAAATTTCGTAGTTATCGTCCCCACCCAAAATGTCCCGGTTCGTCAGGGCGGCAAAGTGCAACTTGTCCATAGCGTCGGATGCGTTGGAAAGTAGCTCCCGCAAAAAAATCTCTTTGTTCGTATAGATGCTGTTAATCATGAGATCCAGCAGTTCTCTGGTTTCAGCTTGAAATTCTCTGGTTTCTTTAGCCATTTCCCGTCACCTTTCGTTAACGCAGATAATATAATGAAAGTTTTCTTTAGCACTCAGCAGTTTAGAGTGCTAACAACAGAATCTATACTAAATCATAAACAACAAAAAGTCAAACCCAAAATTTATTTTTTACTTGCAATGAAGGAAGTTTTTTGGTATAAAATGGGGTAGGTAATGTAAGTAAGGATTTGTGCCTTGGACGATGGGGGGAAATGGCTTGGATTTCCGCCATATCAGCGTGTTGGCAGAGGAAGCCGTGGCAGGGCTGAATGTTAGGCCCGACGGAATTTATGTGGATTGCACCTTAGGAGGAGCCGGACACGCCAAAAAAATCGCCGAGGGACTGTCTGAGAGTGGGCGTTTAATCGGTATCGACCAAGACCCGGCGGCCATTGCGGCCGGAGGCGAACGCCTCCGAGGTTGCCGCGCGCGAGTGGATTTGGCGCGGTCTAACTTTTGCCGTTTGGCCGATATATTAACCGAGTTACAGGTAGAGAAAGTTGACGGGGTTTTGTTTGACTTGGGGGTGTCGTCTTACCAGTTAGACACCGCCGGACGAGGGTTCTCCTATATGCAGGATGCCCCTTTGGATATGCGAATGGATCCAGATAACAGGCTTTCGGCCTATGAAGTGGTGAACGAATACTCCCCGGAGGAGCTGGCGCGCATTTTCCGGGAATACGGTGAAGAACGTTGGGGAAAGCGCGTGGCTCTCTTCATAGATGAGGCGCGAAAGAAGCAGCCCATCGTCACCACCGGCGAGCTGAACGCTATCATTGCCAAAGCCATTCCGCGAGCGGTGCGCCGCGAAAAGTCGGGGCATCCCTCCAAGCGAATTTTTCAGGCCATTCGCATTGAGGTCAATCAGGAACTGACGATACTCGCATCTACCTTTCGCGAAGCCGTGTCGCGTCTAAACCCCGGCGGCAGGATTGCCATTATTACTTTTCATTCTTTAGAAGACCGGCTGGCCAAAGAAACGCTGAAGGATCTGGCCAGAGGCTGTATCTGTTCGCCCCATTTGCCGGTGTGCGTGTGTCATCATCGGCCGGAGGTAAAATTATTGGGAAAACCAATCTTGCCTACTGTGGAAGAATTAGAACGGAATCCTCGCGCCAAAAGCGCTAAATTGCGCTTGGCAGAAAAGATAGTATAATCAACGCAATAAGTAATGGGGCTTTGCCCCATACCTCACAAGGGGAAATAATTTCCCCTTGACCCCTTAATTAAAGGGTGCAGGGGGATTTAAGCAGACTCTAGGAGCTTCAGCTCCGTAGAGGTCGCTTATGCTTTAGCTATCCCCCTGCTGGGGTTTGGGGTGAAACCCCAAGAAAAAAGTCGTTTACTAACAGGGAGGGATTTTGGATGCTGGCGAAACGCTGGGAGGATTACGAGGACGAGGAAGAGTACTTTGCCCCTCAGCCCGAACGGCAACCGGCGGTAGCGGTACCGCCTAAGCGTCACCTGACGCTGGTCAAGAAAAAACGCACCCTCCTGAATACCCATTTGAGATCCCGTTGCTCGATGGTCTTGATTCTGCTGGCGGTGCTGTCCATGGCCGTCGTGATACGTAGCGGCATCAGCGCCAGTCGCGGCTATACCTTGGTGGCGCTCCAACAGGAAGCGCAACAGCTGGAGTTAGAAAATGAGCGACTGCGCATCGAGATAGCGAAACTGAAGTCACCGCAACGCATCAAAACCATCGCCGCCACGGAGTTGGGAATGGAAGTGCCGAACAAGATGTATTTTGCTCACGAAAAATAAGATAAATGCAGGGAGGCTTCTTTTGGAAAGGAGCCTCTTTTGTATGAGCTTTATAATAATGGGGCAATAATTTTTTAGCTTGCGTTGGGAGATGACAGGCGTGAAAACTCTGGAGGAATTGGCATCCTTGGTGCCGGGAGCCGCTATACAGGGCGAACAAAAAATGCCCATCAGGGGCATTGAGCAAGATTCCCGTTTGGTGAAAGAGGGAACCCTTTTTGTGTGCGTGCCGGGCGTCCATGTAGATGGACACGATTTTATTGAACAGGCGGTAGAGAGAGGCGCCACGGCCATTTTAACCACGCGAGGAGATATAGCGGCGCCGCCGGGCGTAGCTATTTTGCGCGTACCCGAGCTTCATGAAGCCCTGACGGCGATGGTGCCGTATTTTTACGATTATCCCGGCAAGGCCATGCGCTTTATCGGCATTACCGGCACTAACGGCAAAACCACCACCAGTTACCTGACGCGCAGTATTTTGCGCCGCGCCGGTTATAAAGTGGGGCTTATCGGCACCATTCAAATAATGATTGAAGATGAGAGCCTCGTCATTCACAATACCACCCCCGATGTGGTGGAACTGCAAAAAACTTTGGCTTTAATGCGCGACCGGGGCATGGATTATGTGGTGATGGAGGTTTCCTCCCACGCCCTTGACCAAAATCGGGTGGCCGGCATCGAGTTCGACACGGCGGCTTTCACCAATCTCACCCAAGACCATTTGGATTATCATCATACCTTGGAAAATTACCGCCAGGCTAAGGAAAAACTGTTTACGCTGGTGTCACGCTCCGGGGAGAAGGCAAGCAAAACCGCCGTGGTAAACGCCGATGATGCCGCCGGAAAATTTATGCTGGCGGCGGCCTCCTGCCGTAAGCTGACCTACGGACTGAGGGAAGCGGCCGATTTGCGCGGCGAAAAGGCACGAGTGACGGCTCGCGGCGCCGCCTTTGACATTGTGGGGGAATGGAAGGGCGTTCCCATCGCCCTGCCCTTAAACCTAAAGATTACCGGCAAGTTTAACGTCTATAACGCGCTCACCGCCACGGGAATTGCACTAGCGGAAAATATTGCCCCGGCGGTAATAAAAGAAGCGCTGGAAGCCTTCACGGGAGTACCGGGACGCTTTGAACAGGTGGATGAAGGGCAGGATTTTGCCGTCATTGTCGATTACGCCCACACCCCGGACGGGGTGGAGAACGTCCTCAAGACGGCGCGCGAAATAACGCCCAAAAGGATTATCACCGTCTTTGGTTGCGGCGGCGATAGAGACGCCACCAAACGCCCCATTATGGGAAGACTGGCGGCAGAGTTTTCCGACGTGGTCATAGCTACCTCCGACAATCCACGCACGGAAGACCCGGAGGAAATTCTGCGACAAGTCGCCGTGGGAGTCAAAGAAAAAATCGGGGACAAGCACTGGGAACTAATGACCGACCGTCGCTCGGCCATTAAACGCGCCGTGGAGCTGGCAGAAGCCGACGATATGGTGGTGATTTTGGGCAAGGGACACGAGGATTATCAGATCTTGAAAGACCGCACCATTCATTTTGACGACAGGGAAGAGGCCAGAGAGGCCATCAGGGGGAGGAAGTAATGCCGAAATTTACTTGGGAAGAAATAATTACGGCCACCGGAGCCAAAGAATATCTCGCGCCCTCAGATCGTTCGGAGAAGGTAACGGACGTAGTGACGGACACGCGGCGCATAACCCCCGGGACGCTTTTTGTGGCGCTTAAAGGGGAGAAATTTAACGGCGAAGATTTTGCCAAAGAAGCCCTCGCCAAAGGCGCCGCCGGCGTAATGGTCAGCCTAGAATGTCCGGCGGAGAAATTGCCCACCGCCGGGGGGACGGTAGTGCGGGTTGCAGACACCCTCAAGGCCTACCAAGACATAGCCGGCTACTATCGCCAAAAATTTGCTTTGCCCCTCGTGGCCATTACCGGCTCCAACGGCAAAACCACCACCAAGGATTTAACGGCGGCGGCTCTGTCACCTTTAGGCGAAGTGCTAAAGACGCAGGGGAATTTCAACAACGAAATCGGCTTGCCCTTGACCTTGCTGGGGCTAAAGGAAAATCACGCCGCCGCCGTGGTGGAAATCGGGATGCGCGGCTTGCATCAGATAGAAGCGCTGGC
Organism: Selenomonadaceae bacterium; assembly: GCA_017476005.1. Classification (GTDB taxonomy): domain Bacteria; phylum Bacillota; class Negativicutes; order Selenomonadales; family Selenomonadaceae; genus RGIG5097. Next base: position 96,713 of record JAFVEM010000016.1, read on the forward strand.
CAAAGTCGCCAGACCTACCATCGGCGTGGTGACCAATGTGGGAGAAACCCACATGGAGCTTTTAGGCTCCATGGACAACATCGCTCGGGCCAAGGGAGAGATGGTAGAGGCCATTAACCCCGGCGGCACGGTTATTTTGAACGCCGACAACGAATATGTGGCCAAAATGACCGGGAAGGCCAAACCCGGGGTAAAAATCTTAACTTTTGGTTTTAGCGAGAAGGCCGACGTGCGCGGCGAAAATGTAGTAACGGAGGAAGGCCGCACGGCATTTACCGCCACTTATCAAGGCCAAAGCCAAACTTACACCCTGCCCTTGGTGGGACAACACAACGTCAGCAACGCCTTGGCGTCTATTGCCGTGGCGCTTTCTCTAAACGTAAAACCGGCGGAAATTGCCGCCGGCCTCGCGCAAGCTGCAGTCAGTCACATGCGCCTGGAATGCGCCAAAATGAACGACTACCTCGTGGTGAATGATGCCTATAACGCCAGCCCCATGTCCATGCAAGCCGCCATCGAAACGGTGTCGCAAATGGCCACGGGGCGGAAAATCGCCGTTATGGGGGATATGCTGGAGCTGGGCAAGGTGGCGGTGGAAGCCCACCAAAAAGTTGGCAGACAGCTGGCCGAACACCAATTTGCAGTCGTGGTGACGCGGGGGGAAATGGGCGCCTATATCGCCCAAGCGGCCAAAGAAGCCGGAGTTAGCGAGGTCTATGACTGCCCCTCCCACGAAGCAGCGGCCAAGGTCTTGCGCGAAACGTTACGCCCCGGCGACACCGTCCTCTTCAAAGGCTCCCGGGGCATGGCCATGGACAAAATCATCGAGCTTTTGTAATATTTTGGGGTTTCACCCCAAACCCCAGCAGGGGGATAGCTAAAGCATAAGCGACCTCTACGGAGCTGAAGCTCCTAGAGTCTGCTTAAATCACCCTGCACACTTTAATTAAAGGGGCAAGGGGAAATTATTTCCCCTTTTGGGGCTTGGGGCAAAGCCCCCAAATTTAATACTATTGCTATAGGAGAGTTCTATGTCTGTTACATTTACAAGTTTGGCCTTGGCGGCGGCAGTCGCCGCCGGCTTTGTCCTCTTAACCGGCCCTTTTTTTATCCCCGAACTGCATAAGCTAAAATTTGGGCAAAGCATCCGCGCCGAAGGCCCCAAAAGCCATCAAGCCAAAAGCGGTACCCCCACCATGGGGGGGATTATGATAATTTTGGGCATCACCTTGGCGACGCTTATCGCCGCTCCTTTTTCCACGGAAATTTTTCTCGCCCTTTTTATCATGCTGGGGCATTTCGTCTTGGGGTTTATCGACGATTACTTAAAAGTAGTCAAGAAACAAAATCTGGGACTAAAGGCCAAGCAAAAACTTTTGGGGCAGATTATTATCGCAGCAGTGACCATGGTGATTGGCTCGCTGGTGTTGGCTACCGACACCACCGTGTCCATTCCCCTGCTGGCAGAGCCGGTTGACTTTGGGCTGTTCTATTATTTTTTTGTACCTTTTGCTATGGTAGGAATTTCCAACGCGGTGAACTTAACGGACGGTCTGGACGGTCTGGCCTCGGGGACGGTGGCTATAGCGGCGGCCTCCTACGGCGCGGTCTGCTTTAGTCTTGGCCACGGGGATTTGACCCTCTTTTGCGCCGCCATAATGGGGGCGTGTCTGGCTTTTTTGCGGTTCAACGCGCACCCGGCCAAGGTCTTTATGGGAGACACCGGCTCGTTGGCCTTGGGAGGCGCCATTGCGGCTGTAGGCATCCTCACGCATACGGAAATTCTCTTGGGCGTTATCGGCCTTATTTTTGTTTGCGAGGCGTTTTCCGTTATCATTCAGGTCATATCCTTCCAAACCACCGGCAAACGGGTTTTTCGCATGAGTCCCCTGCATCATCATTTCGAGCTGGGAGGCTGGAGCGAGTGGAAAGTGGTGCTGGTTTTTTGGACGGTGGGACTTATCGCCGGAATAGTTGGCTGGTGGGTGGCGTAAAGTCGGCCAAAGCCTCCACGTTTGCAGGAAAGACCGTCGCTTTTGTCGAATACGCTCACCGAAACTGAAACTGCCTTCACGTTCAAGCGCATCCTGAGGAGGTGTACCGCCGTGAACTTTCTAAACAGCGGCAAAGGTTACGACCTTTTTGCCAGAGAAGCGCGTAAGGATTTTTACGTTGATAAAACCATGCTCATCGATGCCGTGTATCGACACGCTCACCGAAATAACCCTTATATCTGCATTACTCGCCCCCGTCGTTTCGGTAAATCCACGGCGGCCAACATGGTGGCGGCCTTCTTTGACCCCGACACGGCGAGGAAGAGCCGGAAGCTCTTTTCGGGACTGGCTGTCGGCGCGCTAAAAGGCAAGCGAGAGCATCAACCTCTGTGCTGGGTTGAACAGGGGAAACGGGCGGTTATCCGTATCAACATGATTGATATCATGCCCCCGGAAGTGGAATCCTATAAGGATTTCTACCGTATGCTAAGCCGACGGCTACTAGAGGATATCAGTGAGGCTTATCCTAAAGTTTCCCAAGAGGGAGGCAATATCCCAGAAATATTAGAAAAAACCGGGGAAAAATTCATCTTCGTCATCGACGAGTGGGATGCCGTCTTTGAAGCCCGGTTTATGACCCCGAAGGACAACGAGAGCTATATCCTATTCCTTAAGGCACTGCTCAAGGACAAAAGCTACGTTTATTTCGCTTACATGACGGGGATTCTCCCCATCGCCAAATACTCCAGCGGTTCGCCCCTTAATATGTTCGGCGAGTTTAATACTTTCGGCGACGGTATCTTCTATCCTTGGTTTGGGCTGACCATGGAGGAAATACAAGGGGTAATGGAGAAGTGCAACACAAATCGCCCTACCATCGAAGAACTGACCGCTTGGTATGACGGTTATATCAGGAGCTTAGACGGAATCCACGTCTTTAATCCCACTTCGGTGTCTAACGCCTTAGCGGAAGGAAGTTGCCGCAGTCACTGGACTGGGACAGGCCCTATGAACGAGGTGCGAGATATTATTCGGCATAATGTGGAGGAGCTCAGAGAAGATGTTATCCGTATGGCAGGCGGCGAGAGCCTAGACATAGAGCTTAACGGCTTTTCCGTCGAGAAAATGGAAATTTCCACTAAAGACGAAATCCTCTCCGCCATGGTGGTTTATGGTTTTCTGACCTACCACGAGGGTACTTTGCGCATCCCCAATCACGAGCTGATGCTGAAATTCCGCCAAGCCCTAGCCTCCAAAGAACTTGGGCTCAATCAAACCATCGAAGAGTCCAAAAAACTCCTGCGCGCCACCCTTGACCGCAACCACGCAGAAGTTGCCCGACTCCTGGAGGAACTCCACAACGAGAAAATTCCCTTCTTCAAGTATAGCGACGAAAACAGCCTAGCCTGCGTGGTCACCGTGGGTTATCTCGCCGCCCTTGGCAGGTATCGTCTTACACGAGAGGACAAAGCCGGCAAAGGCTACGCCGATTTTACCTTCACCCCCATGAAGAGAAGCGAGACGGCCATTATCCTCGAACTGAAATACGGCCACTCCGCCGCCGACGCTTTGCAATGCATCCACGAACGGGACTACCTCGCTCGCTATAAGGATTTCGAGCGAGTTTTGTTGGTGGGCATAAATTACAGCGTGGCTACCAAGAAGCATACTTGTTTGACGGAGCTGGTGGAGAACATCTGAGAAAGAAATGGAAAGAGCCGCCTCTTATCCGTGAGACGGCTCTTTCCATTTGCCAAGAAATTATTCCAAATATCTTTTTTACAACCCGGCTAATACCCGTTGGCGGTCAGCAGGAGCAATTTTGATAAAATCTAAACCTTCTTTCATGCGCTGATGTTTGGACTTAAACGAAGAAAGAGGAGCAAAGTAGTCATATTCGCCTACTTGCAGGATTATGCCGATGTATTTGCGTTCGTGGCCTTGTCCCTCTTGGCGATTGCGGAAAAGATGTGGAGCATATGGCGCGAGATAATTGATATACGCCGTATGAATCTCGTAGAACTTGATATTTTCCATGTCGTCCTCCTCGCAAGACAAGGGGGGCGGCATTATAGCCTCCCCCCCGTTACGTTCGCACTCAGAGTGGCGAAACACTCGCTGTTAAATGTCTTGTTTTGAGCCAAGAGAAGCTCGCGTGTAAACATCTCACTCAGGGCTGAGATATACCCACTATAGGTATTATATTTTTCTTTGCTACTAGAGTCAAGAGAAAGTTGTCCTAAAACAAAGCCCCCGTCGCAATCGACGGGGGCTTTGTTATTGAACTCACAAAATTTTATCAGAAGAAGAAGTCAACGCGGCCAAAGAGCTTGCTGCAATCGTCATCGATACCATTAGCATTAAGATCGCTGACCAACATATCGCTACCGCGACCGTACTTGAGGAAACCAACGATGTTCTGGGCAAAAGTATATTCGGCACCGATTTCCCAGCCCTTCTGACCACTCATTAGGGCATCATCATAGGTTGACCAGGGAGCGGCGGCAAAACCCAAACGGCGATAGGCGATATAAGCACCCCAGCTACCCGGCTCCTCTTTCTTTGCCTCACCGTAACCAAGTTGGAAGCTGTAGGCCGTCTTTTGGCTGTCTAAGTCGGTATTGGGAACTTCTAAATCCATGTTAGAACGAGCGTACTCGGCCTTAAAATATGCCTTATCGGCAAATTTATATTTGGCATTTAAAGACCATATATCATTTTTACTGTTAACATTCAGACCGTTGATTCCCAAGGCATTAAGAACATTTAATCCTTGCCCTACCGTGCCGATATTATTACCGTTGACCGTCAGGCCAACATCTTCGATGTCCGTGCGTTGCCATGCGATACCGCCGCTTAAAGGCGCATCTTCTTTGTCGTACTGAACGGCAACACCGTAGTAGGGAGTTTGACCGTTAAAAGAATAGGTGGCACCAAAGCGATCGGCTACTCGGTCGCCGTATTTTTTGAAGCGATCCATAATGGAGTCGCCGCTAAGACGTCCGTAAGCGGCGGTAACTTTCAAGTCTTTACCGTAAGAAACCTCCGCTCCGGAATACGGATCATCAGTGATAGACAGCAGGTTGATGCTATTAGGCAGTTTACCGAGTTTCACATTAAAGTCACCATACTGTCCCTCAGCCCAAGCCCGTTTCAGCTCAACGCCGTTGCTGGTCTGTTCGTCCTTGTTAAGAGCGTAGTTGCCATCCATACGAGCGTGAATATTCCAGTGTTCGTTCACTTCGGCCGTCGGTTCGAGACGGAATACCAACTCGTAATTCTTATGGTGGCCGCTGATGCCGGTGCCGTTGATATTGTCACTGCCGCCTACTACCTTGGTATCGGTATAGGTATATTCGGCAAGGCCTTCCCACTTCACCATATCGGCGTGTTTCTCCAAATTCGCCACGCGAACGCCGAGGTTGTTCAGCTCGTCGGAGAACTCGGCGGCCAACTTGTCGATAAGCGCCTTGTCTTTAGCGGAAACGTCGCTTTTGGCCATGGCTTTCGCGACCATCTGCGCCATTTCGTAACGGGTGATGTTCTTGTCGCCCCGGAAGGTGCCATCGCCGTAGCCGTTGATAACACCGTCTTGAGCGAGCTGGGTCACAGCATCATAAGACCAGTGATCGGCCGGTACGTCGGAAAAAGGATTGCTGGCGGCAAAGGTGGTGCTGGCTACGCCTACCGCCAAAGCCGTGGTCAGAGCCGAAACCAAAGTTTTCTTCATTTTGAATTCCTCCTGTTTAGGAACACGAAAATTTTTACCGTGTCCCGGAGGAAAGGGGGATTTGGAGAAGTTTCCCTGTTTCCTTCCGCATTTGTCCCCCCCCGAAGACAATCACATTATCCTACACTGACAATACAGGTCAAGACCCTAAATGAAAAAAATTTGAGGAAGATATGGGAACGGTTTTCCTACCCGGCGTACTTTTCAATGGCGAGAGCCACGCCGCCCTCATTGTTAGATGCAGTGACATGGGCGGCGATTTTTTTTAGTTCGGGGATGGCATTAGCCATGGCTACGGAGTTTTGGGGGAAAGCCTGAAACATGGAAAGGTCGTTTTGGCCGTCCCCCAGCACCATGACTTCCTCCGGCTTAATGCTACGAGAGGCGATATAGCGGCGAAGAGCTTCGCCTTTGGTGGCGGCGGCAGCGTTTATCTCGATATTGGTGTAGAAACTGGCGGTGACGGCGATATTTTTTACGGTGGCCAGTCGCCCTCGCAACTTATCCATTTCCTCTTTGGTGTCGCCGAAGGTGATGAATTTGCCAATGGAAAGTTTTTTTGGCCAAAAGTCTTCCATGTCCTCAATGTATTGCATCTGTCGGAAATGATTGTCGTGGGCGGCGTTCCATATGAGTTTGCAGACGCTCATGGAGCCGCTGCGAGCAATCATGCGGCGAAACATCCCCTTGAGCGTTTTGCGTTTGGGGTCGGCGCTGAAATGTCCCCGGTTCGTGTATAGCTCCACATTAAATTTGGGAAACTTGCGCAGGATGGCCAAAATTTCTCGCGCCTTGTCTTCGGGTATGTAAATTCCCTGCACAAGTCGCTCCGCGGCGTCGTAATACTCCGCGCCGTTCATGGTGAGATAATCGCAATGTATATCGTAAGCGGCCAGAAAACTCACCACGTCGCTTAAAATGCGCCCCGTGGCCATTACAAAAGAGACGCCGCGCGCTTGAGCGTTTTTTATGGCCGCCACCGTCCTGTCATCAAGGCGATGGGCGCTGTTTAAGAGGGTGCCGTCCATGTCGGCGGCAATTAGTTTTATCATCTGTTTGGCCTCCCTATGAAATAACTCCCTCTAGCGTCACTAGAGGGAGTTATTGGCTTCCAATGTGAATTTTAGATCTTAAAATCAGCGATGGCGTTCTGGAGCTCTTGCGCTTGCTCGGCCAAGCGACGGCTGGCATCGGCAATCTCGTGCATGGAGGCGGTTTGCTCCTCGGTGGCGGCGGAGACGGTTTGGGCTTCATTGGCCACCTTGCGGCTCATCTCGTTAATCTTGGCTACGGCTTCGGAAATATTTTGCGCGCCGCTGGCCAGATCCACCACGATTTTTTCCATGTTGGCCGATTCACCGGCAATATCGTTGACCATGCCGGCGATGTTCTGGAAGGAAGTGCCGGCTCCTTGTACGGCTTGGGTGCCGCCGGAAACCAACTCCACTCCGTTGTGCATGGCGGTAACGGCGTTTTCCGTCTCCTTCTGGATATTGACGATAAGTCCGGAGATGGTGTTGGCCGATTCTTGAGACTGCTCGGCAAGTTTGCGCACCTCGTCCGCTACCACGGCGAAACCGCGACCGTGTTCCCCGGCTCTGGCGGCCTCGATGGCGGCATTCAGAGCGAGGAGGTTGGTTTGCTCTGCAATGGCCGAAATGGTATCCACTATCTGGCCGATTTCCTTGGACTTGCTGCCGAGACTTTCAATGACGGTGGCTATGGATTGCACCGTGCTGTCGATGGTCTGCATATTGTTGACGGCGTTCTGCACGTTGCTACGACCTTCTCCGGCCACCCGGCTGGTTTCTTTGATCTTGTCGGCGGATTGGTCGATGCTGACTTTAAAAGTCTTCATGTGGTGGGAAAGTTTTTCCGTGTTCTCGCTGGCGACTTCCACGTCGGTGAACTGCTCGCTGCAAGACCCGGCCACGCTCACCACGGACTCGGCGATGGAGTGGCTGACGTCTGCCGACTGCTCGGCGGTGGAGGACAGCTCCTCCGAAGCTGAGGCCACATATTCGGCGGCCTCCACCACTCTGCCCATGAGATTCCGAATTTTTTCGTTCATGTCTCGCATGGCGCGACCCATAACCCCGATTTCGTCGCGACGCTCGGCGAGGACGGCGAGGTTTGCTTCCGCTTCGGGAGTTTTCCTAAAATCGCCGGTTCCCATGACTTTAATCCGTTCCGTGGCCAGCTGTATTGGTTCGGCAATGCTCCTGCCGATATAGACGGCAAACATGATGAAAAGAATCTGGAGGATCACGATACCGATAATGACCTTGATTAAATTGCTGTAAAGGTTGCTGTCCAGTTGCGCCTCCCGCTCCGCCACTTTTTCATCAATCTCGTCAATCCACACGCCGGTACCGATTACCCAGTTCCACGGCTTAAAGAGGACGGTATAGTTCCGTTTGGGGAGGGGAGTGGTTTCATTAGGCTTGGCGAACATGAGGTCGGTAAAGCCGCCGCCGTCTTTCATGCCGTTCTCTATCATTTCCTTGATAAATTGCTTGCCGGTGGGGTCGGTGAGACCGATACGGGATTTCCCCTCCGTATCTCGCCCCAACAGCACCACGTTAATACCTTCGGTGGTATCAATCCAAAAATAACCGGAGCCATCCTCATAGCGAAGATCACGCACTAAATCCGCCGCCATTATCTTGGCTTCCGGCTCGGTCATTTCGCCGGTCTGCTGTTTCTTGTGAGCCTCCTGCAAAATGCTCATGGCGACTTCCGTCTCGCCCTTTAAAGAGAACTCCACGCTTCTCTCTAAATCAGCTCGGTAACTTTGCACTTGCTCATCGTTTTCCTGAATGAAACGGTGGATAAAATAACCGCCGATACACAGGGTAGAAGCCATGGAAACTCCCACAATGACCATGATGAGCCTAGTCTTCATTGAGTCAAAATCAAGCATCTAATCCACTCTCCCTAGTTTTTTGCCAACCGTGTTAGCTAACGATACTTTTACGGCACTCTTTTTTCGGTGTTATCATTCTACGGGTGAGATAAAAATTCCTGCTAGGGAACCGAAATTTTTCGGCGTAAATTAGCATATTATACTCGCGAAAGAAAAACTATTCCTTTTTCGGAAAATTCGTCCGCGGTATATACGGATAACGTAAGACTTTCCTGCGGAAAGCTCTAACGTTATCCAGTATATACTCACGAGCGTTATCATTCCGATAAATTGCCCTGTTCGCGAGCAGAGGAAGCGACGGCAACCAGACGGCGTATTTGTTCCTTTCGCAGCCACTCGCCGATGGCCGCGCCTCTTACATTGGGGGGAGCTTGACGACCGTTTACCGACTCGATGGCGCTGAGACACTCGGCATGGCAAGCGAGATACCAAGGCAAGGCGCCGCTGTCCGCTAAGATAATGGCATTGTACTCCGCGAAGGTTAGAAAGCTGGTCTTTACGGCCAAAAGCAAATCTCTAATCTTCCCCGGTTTTTTCAGGCGCGGCGCCTTCATGTGACTTTGGCTCACGAAGACAGCCGCCTTGAGCCAACGGTGAGGGAGCGTCATGCGGCTGTTCCAGCTTTGCAAAACATCTGCCCCCCGGACTTCGTGGCCGTAATGATGAGGTAGCATCTCCTCGGGGGTAGTCCCTTTGCCCAAATCGTGACAGAGGGCGGCAAAACGGGCTATGGGGCGAGTAGTCTGGGCGGCCACTTTGTCTAAGAGGAGCATGGTATGTTCAAAGGCATCCCCCTCGGGGTGAAAGGCCGCCGGTTGCGTTTTACCGCGCAGAGCGGCGATTTCCGGAAAATTATCGGCTAAGAGGTTCGCTTTTTGCAAATAACGAAAAAAAAGGGAGGGTCGCTCTGCCGCCAAAGCTCGCTCCATTTCGTGAAAAATTCTCTCGGTTGGCTCTTTCTTCAGTTCCTCCCGACATTCGGCCATGAGTTTTATGGTGTTTGCTTCGATGGTATAGGAAAATTCCGTCGCTTGTCTCGCCGCCCGGAGGGCGCGTACCGGGTCTTCCTTGAACCGCTCCGACACCGCCCGAATGAGGCCGCGCTTGATGTCTTCCCGACCGCCGTAGGGGTCAAGCAAATTTTTCGCCGGTAGCTCCATGGCCATGGCGTTAATCGTGGTGTCCCGGCGCGATAAATCCTCTTCAATGGTGACAGTGGCGGAAAAATCCACTTGAAAGCCCGTGTAGCCGCTTCCGGCCTTGCGCTCGCGGCGACCGAAAGCCACTTCGCAAGCCTGGCCGTCGATTGTTAAAAGATAGACGGGAAAGGAGCGTCCCACTTTTTTAGCGGTGGGGAATTTTTGACAAAAATCCGCTTCGGTTACGCCCGTAAGCACATAATCTCGGTCGTGGGGAGAGGCGCCGCGCCAAAAATCCCGGACGTAGCCCCCCACGATAAAGGCGCGGCCACCGAGCATTCTAATGGCGGCGGCAAACTCGCTTTCCGTAAGCTCTCCCTTATTATTCTTTTCCGTCGGTTTCACTGGGCGTTCCATCCGTTCTGCTCCTGAGTTTTCGGCTCACGGCGAGAAGCGCCGCAAGTTCCTCGCCGTTGAATTGGTACTTTTCGCCGCAAAAATGACAGCTTACTTCGGCCTGTCCATCCGCCGCCAAGGAAGCCAAATCCGCCTCCCCCAGACTCATGAGGACATCTTCCACCCGACGTTTCGAGCATTGACAACGAAAGGAGAGCGTCGTGGTGGTCAGATATTCCACGTCAAAGCCCTTCAGCAGCGTAGCGATAATCCCTCGGGCATCCGCCCCGTCGTTTATCAGGGAGGACACCGGCGGCAAGGTTTTAAGGTTTGCCTCAAGCTGCGTTAAAATTTCCTCGGTGGCGTCGGGCATGGGTTGGAGTAAGAAACCGCCGGCGGCGGCCACTTTTCGGTCGGTTCCCACCAGCACCCCCAAACCGACGCTGGAGGGAGTCTGCTCCGAAACATACAAATAGTTCGTAATATCCTCGGCGATTTCGCCGCTAATAAGTTCTGCACTGCCCCGTACCGGCTCTTTCAGTCCCGTAAAGCGCGTGAGGGTAATTAGCCCCTCGCCTATACCGCCTCCCACGTCCAATTTGCCCGTATCCTTCAGGGGAAGTTCCACCCGGGGAAAGGTCACATACCCTCGCACCGCCCCCTCGGGGGTAGCGTCCGCCACTACCTTTCCCAAGGGGCCGTTCCCCGTTATTTGCAGGGTGAGCGCCTCCTTATTTTTTAAGCTCCCGGCAAGGAGCAAGGCTCCCGTCATGGTACGTCCCAAGGCCGCCGCAGCCAAGGGTGAAGCGTCGTGACGGCGGCGACCTTCTTCGGCGAGAGCGGTGGTCACAGCGGCATAAATTTTTACGCCGGGGGCGATGGCTTTCACCAAATGATCCCCCGTAATTTTTTCCGGCATGAACTCGTCCTCGCTAACCTTCGTAACTCATAAGCACTTCGCCGCTGTCTAGGTCATAGATGGCAATTTTTTTGCCCGCTAGCACCGCCACGGTGGCGCGTTTATCTTCCCTTTTGGAAAGAGAGGGAGAACCGGGATTAACAAAAACAGTTTCCCCTCGTTTTTCCAAGACGTTCGTGTGAACATGGCCGCTGATGAACACATCGGCCTTGAGGTGACGCGCCATCGCGTCTTTTTCCGCGTCGCTTTCCACCGTATGACCGTGGGTCACCACGATTTTCAGTCCATCCGCCCACACATAAGCGTAGGGCGCTTCCACCGGCGTATCCAGCACCATGGCATCCACTTCGGAGTCGCAATTTCCCTTGGCGATAACCACCGGCACCGGAGAGCTATTGATATGCTCCGCCAATTTCGCCGGGTTATAATCCGCCAGCATGGGATTTCTTGGCCCATGGTACAGCACGTCCCCGGCGTGGATAATCAAATCCGCATCGTGAAAAAATTTGTCAAAAGCCAGCTGCCACCGGCCTTCATGACCGTGGGTATCGCTGATAATACCAATTTTCATTTGGCTGCTCTCCTTTGTTGGGGTTTCACCCCAAACCCTGACCAAAGGGCTTTGCCCTCTGGACTCCCAGCAGGGACTTCGCCCCTGCACCCCATAATAAAAATTACAACTTACATAAGAGATTCGCCATTTCCATGGCGGCGACGGCGCTGTCGCTGCCTTTGTTGCCGGCTTTGGTGCCGGCGCGTTCGAGGGCTTGCTCGATGTTTTCTGTGGTGACTACCCCAAAGATGGTAGGTACTCCCGTGGTAAGCCCCACCTGCGCCACCCCTTTGGAAACCTCGTTACACACATAATCATAATGGCTGGTGGAGCCGCGAATTACCGCCCCCAAGCAGATGACCGCATCATACTTGCCGCTCTCCGCCATTTTTTTCGCCGCCAAGGGAATCTCAAAGGCTCCCGGCACCCAAGCCACATCTACATCCTCATCTCGGGTTTCGTGACGATGCAAGGTGTCCAAAGCGCCGCCCAAAAGTTTGCTCGTTATAAATTCGTTAAAACGAGACACTACGATGCCGAATTTTAATCCCTTGCCGCTGATATAGCCTTCCAAAATGTTGGCCATAAATTGCACCTCCGCAAAAAAGATATGATACTCAACTTCCCCCCCAATGAACTGGCTCGACCCTATTTGCATAGGACATAGTCCATGTGGGATTCCAGCAGCTATTTTCCTTCACCTAGACACTCAGTATTTCGTTCTGCTAACTGTGATTCAAAATAGCTTTTCACAGTATGAACAAAATGACTGGCAAAATCTAACTGCTTTTGTGCCTCCTCATTAGTTGGATTGTAGAAATCTCCATAATCACTAGAATGACGCGCCGCCTCTGCCTCCATGACTTTTCCGCCCCACTCTTTGGGGAATACACCCGTATGAATGTATAATTTGTTGAAGTTTCCCAGGGTATCTTTGTGGCGTTTATATGCTCGATTATTCAACGAATGTAGCGCAGTGATTGCATGAAATATTGCATAGTAGGCGCGGTTGATAGTAGTTTTATAGGCACCGTTTTCCATTAACAGTTTTGCAACTCGCAAGTCCTCCGCGGCACAATCCATGCGATATATAGCTAAATCAATGCTAGTCCCAACATCCTGTTCAGGCGGCCTCATATAAAATCACGCCTTCCGTTTTAATGTTACGGTAATAAGGATGCACCTCGTTCCAAAAATCATATGTATGCTTGCTCTTAACGCAAGCCTCAACAAAAACATCGTGTTCCATAGTGAAATCAAAAGTCCTAGCATATAACTCATCGTTCTTTGTTCTTGAAAAAACTTCATCATCGTCTATCAATATCATAATATCAATATCGGATTCGGCATTGTAATCGCCGCGCGCATAGGAACCGTAAAGGATGATTTTCGCCAATTTATCGGCGTATATTTTCTTTATTATCTCAACGTATTCTGTCAACATATTTTTTACTTGCGTATTCAAACATATCACATCTCTTTTACGTTTTTTGTGTCACACCTTATCCTAGCGCATAAATTTGACCTAAGGGGAAATTATTTCCTGCCTAGAGGCATAAGCAACCACTGGGGAGCTAAAGCTCCCCGTGTCTGCTTACCTGCTGTGGTCTGGGGCAAAGCCCCAGATATAAAGTTTTAAGCAAAGATTAACCTAAATCCTTCCCGGCCTCCGCCAGAATGCGCATTTGCTCCATGGTTTGCTCCTCCGTGACCAGCGGCGGCACGCCGTTTATGATGGTTTCGTAGAGCGCATCATAAAATCTGGCGTAATCGCCTTGCGCCGAGGGAACCTTCTCCTCGTGGTAGCCGCCCTCTTGGTCATAGTAAATGAGGGTGCCGTAATGCTCTGGCAAATCCATACCAAAATCCTCGTGACCTTGAGGCAAGTAGAATTTTTTGAGATCAGCCTCTTGCCTGTCTTGCTCGGCCTTGATGAACGTGCCTTGGCTGCCATAGACTTCAAAACTGGGACGCGGCTTGGCTCTAAAGTAACTGGACTTCACCGAGACTTTGAAGCCGTCGTAGAACATATCAATGTCGAAGTAATCGTTCATGCGACCGCGTCCCAAGAGTTGCCGCACGTCGGCCTTTACCGTTAGCGGCTTCCCCCAGTAGGACAACACTTGATCCACGGTATGGCAAGCGTGGGTATAAAGAAAGGCGTTATCCCGACGGTATTCTTTTTCCCCCTCCGGGACATAAGCGCGATAATAATCGTAATGCATATTGACCTCGAAAATCCTGCCCAGTTTCCCGGAGGCTATGACCTGCTGGGTAGTCAGGAAGTCGCTGTCGAAACGACGATTTTGATAGCACTGCACCGTTAAACCTTTTTCTTTGGCCAAGCTAAAAAGCTCCGCCGCCTCGTCAACATTAGTGGCAAAGGGCTTTTCTACCACGCAATTCTTGCCAGCTAGCAGTACCTGCCGCGCCATGGTCACATGACTGGCCGAAGGAGTACACACCACCACCGCCTGAATTTCGGGGTCGTTTAGAAGTTTCGCCAAATCGTCCGTGTAGTAAACTCCGGGGATTTTCGCCCAAGCGCCGGGACGAAGCGTTCGCTGATAAATGGTTTTTACCAGCACTTTCTCGGGACGATTCAGGGCAAAGGGCAGATGATAGCGATTCGTGCTTTTGCCGTTGCCTATGTAGCCGAGTACCAGTTTCTGTTGTGCCGACACAGTAAAACCTCCTTAAAACAAGTTCTTAGAAATGACTTCTACCGAGTGGTAAACACATGCCCCATCTTCGTTTTCTTGACATCTAGGTATTTTTCGTCGTACTCGTTGGGCTGAATGACGATGGGAACCCGTTCGACAATGGTAAGACCGTAACCCTCCAAGCCGGCGCGCTTGGCCGGGTTGTTGGTCATGAGGCGAATACTGGACAGCCCCAAGGAAGAAAGAATCTGCGCTCCCACCCCGTAATCCCGTAGATCCGGCGCAAAACCTAAGAGGACATTGGCTTCCACCGTGTCCTTTCCCTTGTCTTGCAAGGCGTAGGCGCGAATTTTATTGGCTAGCCCTATGCCTCTGCCCTCTTGGCGCATGTATAAAACTAACCCTTCGCCTTCCGCCTCGATTCTCTTTAGCGCCGCCGCCAGTTGCTCGCCGCAATCGCAACGCATGGAACCTAAGGCATCCCCCGTCATACATTCGGAATGAACCCTGACCAGCACCTTTTCCTTGCCGGCCACCTCTCCTTTGACAATGGCTAGATGACACTGGCCGTCCAATTCGCTCTCAAAGGCTTTGAGGCGAAAATGGCCGTACTTGCTGGGAAAATCCACATCCGCCACCTGTTTGACGAAAGTTTCCGTGAGCTTACGGTATTCGATGAGGGCTTTCACCGTGATAATGTTCAGACCATGCTTGTGGGCAAACTCGATGAGGCGCGGCGTGCGCATCATGTGGCCGTCGTCATCCATTATTTCACAGCATAAGCCTGCGGGATAGAAGCCGGCAAGTCTGGCTAAATCCGTGGTGGTCTCCGTGTGACCGGCGCGACGAAGCACCCCTCCCTCCACGGAACGCAGGGGAAAAACGTGTCCGGGGCGACGAAAATTTGCAGGTTTGGCCGTGGGATCAAGGAGTTTTTTGATAGTTTGACAACGCTCAAAGGCGGAGATGCCCGTTTCCGTATCGTAAGCGTCAATGGAAACGGTGAAGGCTGTTTCGTGGTTGTCCGTGTTGTTCGCTACCATTTGCTCGATGCCCAGTTCCGTCAGGCGTTTGCCTTCTATGGGAGTGCAGATAAGCCCCTTGGCGTAGGTGGCCATGAAATTTATCGCCTCCGGGGTAACGGTCTCGGCCGCTATAATAAGATCCCCTTCGTTCTCCCTGTCCTCGTCGTCAACCACGACAATCATTTTACCGGCTTTGATATCGGCGATAGCCTGCTCCACGGTGGCAAAATCCGACATAGTCATCCTCCTGTCCAAAAAAATTTTTTTATGACAATCTTTACCTAAAATTATAATCAACCCCGGCCGTTAAATCAATAACGGAAAAATTTTGCCGGGCGAGAGTCCATGCCTTGAAACTTGCCGCCAAAGGTGATACCCTTGAAGAAAAATGATTTTTATTTAGGGGGAGAGCCGACCATGGACATAAATCTCATAGGTTTTGACGTTACTTTGGGGCGGACAAAGCCGGAAAATATCATTCGCGAGGAGGCCTCCTGCCCCTTTTGCGACGTGGAACACCTGACCGACATCATCGATACGGCGGAGGATGGGATTATCCTCCTCAAAAATAAATACAACGTCATTGAAAACGCCGACCAGTTTGTCATTATTGAGGGCAGCGCTTGTCGGGTAGATATGCCCGGCTACAGTAAAGACCATATGCGCCGCCTCGTTCGCTTCGGCTTTCGCCATTGGCAACGGCTCATCGCCACGGGTAAATACGCCGCCGTCATTTATTTCAAAAATTACGGCCCCATGTCCGGCGGCACCATCCGCCACCCCCATATGCAGTTGGTGGGCTTTCGGGAATTAAATGCGGGGTTGATGTTTTCCCCAAGGGAATTTGAAGGTCTGACCATTCGCGAGGAAGCCGGGACGATTCTCAATGTATCTACCTGCCCCCGAGTGGGCTTTGGGGAGCTGAACATCGTGCCGGGGGAGAAAATTAACTTAAGCACCGTGGCGGATTTTATTCAAGTGGCGGTGGATTACCTCATGCACCACTTTAGTTCCCGTTGCCGTAGCTACAATATATTTTTCTACCCCCAAGGCGACAGTTTTTTTGTCAAGGTCATGCCCCGTTTTGCCACCTCCCCCCTGTTTATCGGGTACAATATCCACTTTTTGCCCAATAATTTGGAGGCGGTGGTGGAAGAGGTGCAACGCCTTTATTTTACGCCGTGACGGAGAGCCGCAAAAAAATAGTGGAAAAATCCTGCCGGACGTTGTACAATAGACGGCACGGAACGGGGGGGTTAGTTTTGACATTTGTCTTGGTGACAGTCAGCATAATGGCTGCCAGCATTGTTCTCATATATAAACTCACCAATTATTTTGGTTTTCGCATGAAATACCGCTCGCTCTTGCTTTGCGCCATTATGGCCTTTGGGGTGAACATCGCGGCGATCATGCTGTCGCCTTACTTAACTAGGGCGCACTACCTGCGGCTGATTTTTTTAGTCTTGGCGGCGGCGGCGGTGGTGACTATTTATAACGAACACCTGGTCAGAGGCGAGGCAGAGCCGGTGGGAGGGGAGCTGACAGTTGCGGAGGCAGAACCTTCGGGGAGCCTACGCGACCGGGCTTTAGAAGGCGTTCACGCCTTTTTGCAACGGCTGGTGGGACTTACCGCCAGAGCCAAGAAGCCGCGCGACCAAGTGCCGAAACTGGCCTTTGAAACCCAAGCGGAAGAAGAGGCCAAACAACAAACGGTGACGGTAGCGAAAAAACCACTACCCTCGCCGCAACCGACGGTAGCAACTACTCCGACCTTAGCGGCGGAAACGCCGCCGGATGCGCCGCCGGTTTCCGCCGCGCCGCCCACCGCCAACGAGGCAAAAGACCAAATAGCGGCCACCGCGACTGCGGAGAAAAAATCGGTAGCCGCTCCCTTTAAGCCCCCCACGGTTATTAAGCCCTTTCGTCCCACGCCCCTCCAAGCAGAAAAGCCGTCGGAAAAACCGGCCGAGGAGCCGCCGGTTAGGATGGTAGGTCTTACCCCCCAAGAGGAGCAACTCCTTGGCACCCAAATCGAGAATTTAACCAGTCTTGACGAGATTATTGATTTGGCCTACGCCAAAAAAGACGAGGGCAGTTTTTTGCAAGCCGCTTTCGCTTATCAAAAGGCCTTGGAACGCTATCGGGATGATAGCTACGCCCCCTTCCTCGCCATCGAACTGGGCAATCTTTACAAGAGCAACGCGGCCTACGACAAGGCCATTGCCACCTATCAAGACGCTCTTTCCATTCCTTCTATTGCTGATGACGATGCCATGTATCAGGAATTTAAGCGTAACCTCTTGTACCTGCGCACCGTTAAGTATATATTAAACAAGCACCACGCTTTGGCGACGCCTTTTGCCGACATTCCGGGCGACTACCGCCGGGAAATAGAGCAGGTGTTCCAGCGGACGATAGCCGCCGGAACGTAGCCGCTGGCCACGAATGTGATATAAAAAGCTGGAGGTATGTTAATGAAAAAAAGTGTAGAAATTCTGGGACTCCCCATCATCAGCATCACCGAGGGACGCGAACTGGGCATGAGTAAAACCCTCCTTATCGACGCCAAAAACGGCACGGTGGCTGCTGTGACCATCGAGGATGAGGATTGGTATCGCGGCGTTAAACTCATACCCTACGAATCGGTTATCGCTATTGGGGATGACGCGGTTACCGTCACCAACAGCGAGAACATTTTGAAGCTGGACGAGGCCGGGGACTTTGAAAATCTCTTGGACGAGAATATTCGCGTCATCGGCACCAAGGCCATTACCAAGAACGGTACCATCGAGGGCAATATCACCGAGCTTTACATCGGCGACGACGGCAAGATCGAAAAATGCGAGATTACCGCCCCCGACGGCACCACTTCCGAAGTTATGGCCGACCAGATTTCTATTTTTGGTAAACAGGTCACGGTCATCGACCCCATGGGGGAAAAAAAAACTAAATTCGTAGCCCCCCCGACGGTTGCGCCGCCGGAAGTTGCTGCCCCGGAACCCGTGGAGGCTATCGCTCCTGAAGTACAGGCCGCGCCGGAACCTGCAATACAGGTTGCGCCCGAGCCGGAGATTCCTGCCAGCCCCGAGATTGTGCCGGAGGTAGCGCCCGAGCCGGAGATTCCTGCCAGCCCCGAGATTGTGCCGGAGGTAGCGACCGAGCCGGTGACGGTGCCGGAGCCAATGCCGGAACCTGCCCCGGTGGAGCCGGAGCCGGTAGTCGTGCCGGAACCTGAGCCTATCCCGGAGCCTGAGCCGCCGAAACCGGCTCCTCCCAAGGCAGAGGCAAAAAGACCGGTAGCGCCAGCCGCGCCTAAGGCCGCCGACACCAAACAACAGGCGGCGGATAAGGCCACGGAAGAGCGCCATCGTCGTTTCCTCCTCGGCAAAAAGGCCGCTCGCACCATCAAGATGGACAATGGCATCGTCATCGTAGAAGCCGGCGCCGATATTACGGAGGAAGTCCTCCAAAAGGCCAAGCTCGCCAACAAGTTCATCGAACTCTCCATGAACGTGCAGTAAACGGCAGAAAAATCCCCCGGATGTGTTTAGCGCATCCGGGGGATTTTTTATTATAAAATTATATTTTTAATCGGTAATGTCCTCAGGCTTGCATTTAACTACGC
Organism: Selenomonadaceae bacterium; assembly: GCA_017476005.1. Taxonomy (GTDB): domain Bacteria; phylum Bacillota; class Negativicutes; order Selenomonadales; family Selenomonadaceae; genus RGIG5097. The sequence continues at coordinate 115,683 of JAFVEM010000016.1, forward strand.
TACCGTCGGTTTCGTAATAAACAACATGGGCGAGGCGAGCGTTTTTTAGCATCCGGCGGCACAGCAAACAAGGCTTGCCCGAGGCTAAAGTGCCGTCGGCGTTGTAGCCCACGATATAGACGGTGGCGCCTTGCATTAGCGCCGGGTCGCCGTTAATGATGGCGTTTTGCTCGGCGTGAACGGCCACACACAGTTCGTAGTTTTGCCCCTTGGGGACATTTAGCCGCTCCCGTTCGCAAAGGCCGGTGTCGATGCAGTTGGCCTCGCCGCGTGGGGCGCCGTTGTAGCCCGTACTTATGATGATATTGTCCTTGACGATAATCGCCCCGTAGCGGCGACGCAAACAGGTGGCGCGCCGTCCTACGGCCTTGGCTATAGCCAAAAAATACTCCGTCCAATCGGGACGCAACTGTTTATCCGCCATTTTTTTACCGCCTCACTTTAACTTCTCGCAGGTAGGTATAGCCGCCTCCGTGCCTAAAATCTCGGGCAAAATATCCTGCCCTCGGCCTTGTTTGGTCACTTGCCCGTCGGCGATGACGATAATTTCGTCGGCAATGCTGAGGATTCTTTCTTGGTGGGAAATGATGATGATGGAGCTGTCCTTAATGTCCCGGCGCATATTTTCGAAAATCTGGATGAGGTTTTGGAAGCTCCATAAATCGATGCCCGCCTCCGGCTCGTCAAATATGGACAGCCGGGTGTGGCGAGCGAGGACGGTGGCGATTTCGATACGCTTCAGCTCGCCGCCGGAAAGGGAATCGTTTACCTCCCGGCGAATGTAGTCTCTGGCGCACAGCCCCACCTCCGACAAGTAGTTGCACCCCTCCGCAAAGGTGATGCTCTTTCCGGCGGCGATTTGCAAAAGGTCAAACACCGTAATACCCTTAAAGCGAATAGGCTGCTGAAAGGCAAAACTAATACCTAGTTTCGCTCGTTCCGTAATGCCAAGCTCGGTGATATTTTCCCCATTCAAGAGAATTTCCCCTTCCGTGGGGCGCTCTATGCCGGCGATAATCCGCGCCAAGGTGGATTTACCGCTGCCGTTAGGGCCTGTTATAACCGTGAATTTTTCGCTGCCGATGGTGAGGCTTAAATTGCGGATGATGTCTATTTGCCGCTCGTCTTCGGTGACGGCAAAGGAAATATTTTTCAGCTCTAACATGAACACGCTCTCCCATACATAGATAAAAGCAAAAGGTCTGCCAAGTCCAGCAGACCTATAATTTTCCATGGTGCGATTGGCGCGAGTCGAACGCGCGACCTACTGCTTAGGAGGCAGTTGCTCTATCCTGCTGAGCTACAACCGCAAGTCGAACTCATTGTAACACGCAGAAAGCGGCGGCGCAAGGGATTTTTTGCGTATCAAGCCTCACAACTTGTGTATTAAAATTATCAAAGTGTATTGTTTTATCTTGTTACGAAAAAAATCGGCCAAACTACGGGGGAAATTCCCTAATACAAAAAGTTGGCACGCCATTTGCATTTATTTTAGATGGCGAGGTAAATTATTTTGACCACGCCGGACGTAAAATTTTTCTTCAGAAGGAGGCAAGAATATGTTTGGTATTATCGTGGGTACTCATGGCCATTTTGCCGAGGGCATCTTGGAGTCCCTCAAGATGATCTTGGGCGAACAGAAGAATGTCAAGTCGGTGACGCTGGTTCCCGGGGAAGGCCCCGATGACGTGGTGGCCAAGTACGAAAAGGCCATTGCGGAGATGGATTGCGAGGACGGGGTTCTCTTCCTCAACGACCTCTTCGGCGGCAGCCCCTACAACGCCGCTTGCCGTTTGGTTATCGGCAATGAGAAGTACGGCATCGTCACGGGGGTAAATCTCCCCATGCTCATCGAAATGGCCAGCGCGCAGATGGCCTACTCCGGCGAGGACATTAAAGAACTCATGGAAAAGGCCGTGGAAGCCGGCAAAAACGGGATTCAGACCTTCCATGCCAGCTCCGTATCGGATGAAGACGAGGAGGATTTGTAATGAAGATTGTATTGGCTCGTATCGACGACCGTTTGATTCACGGTCAGGTGGCCACTGTCTGGTCGAAAGTGACCGGTTGCCAGCGCATTATCGTTTGCGATGACGATGTGGCCAAAGACAAAATCCGCTCCACGCTTTTAAAGCAGGTGGCTCCGGCGGGTATCCAGTCCCATGTGGTTGACCTTGAGAAGGCCGTAAAGGTCTATAACAACCCCAAATATGCAGACGATAAGTGCCTCCTGCTCTTCACCAATCCCACCAGCGTTCTCTACATGGTGGAGCATGGCGTTGACATCAAGAGTGTCAACATCGGCGGCATGAGCTTCAAGGAGGGCAAGCACCAAATCACCGGCGCCGTTTCCGTGGATGACAAGGATATTGATTCCTTCAAGAAGCTCAACGAAAAGGGCATCGAACTGGAAATCCGCAAGGTTGACACCGACAAGAAAGTCATGCTCATGGATGTGCTGAAGTAATTTTTAGCCATTGCCTTGACAGAAAGCGTGGAGGTGGGTTATACTCGCCTCTCGCAGAATTTATTCATAAAGTTATTCGTTATGGAGGGAAACACAATGGGTACTTTTCAAGTGCTGTTGATCTTCCTGTTCGCGACCATCGCGGGCATGGGATCCTGCTTGGACGAAATGCAGACGCATCGTCCTCTTATCGCTTGCACGGTGACGGGTCTTATCTTAGGCGACATGACCACGGGCATCATCATCGGCGGTACGCTGGAAATGATGGCCTTGGGCTGGATGAACATCGGCGCGGCTATCGCTCCTGATGCGGCGCTCGCCTCCGTTATCTCCACCATTCTCGTGGTGGCCGGTCATCAGACCGTGGCTACCGGTATCGCTATCGCCATGCCGCTGGCCGCTGCCGGTCAGGTTTTGGCCATTATTTGTAAAACCATTTCCGTGGTATTCCAACATAAAGCTGACAGCTACGCCGAAGAGGGCAATCTCTTTGGTATCGACCTCTGCAACTACGGCGCTTTGATTCTTCAGGGTCTGCGCGTAGGTATCCCCGCCGTTCTCGTGGCTATGTCCGTTGGTACCGGCGTGGTGGAAGAAATGCTGAACGCCATTCCGCCCGTTATCACCGGTGGACTTCAGGTAGCCGGCGGCTTCATCGTGGTTGTAGGTTATGCCATGGTTATTAACATGATGGGCGCCAATTACCTCATGCCTTTCTTCTTCCTTGGCTTTGTCGTGGCCGCTTTCACCGATTTCAACTTGGTGGCCTTGGGTGTCATTGGTCTCGTCAGCGCGGTGGTCTATATCCAGCTCAATCCTAAATATCAAGCTGTGGCCGCTGCCCCTGCTGCCGGCGGTGCCAGTGCCGACGACGAACTTGACTGATAAGGTACAAGGAGGTTTATGCAATGGAAAAGAAGCTGACTAAAGACGATTTTTTCTGGGCGTTCATCCGCTCTAACTTCTTGCAGGCATCCTGGAACATGGAACGTATGCAGGGTCTCGGCTACTGCTTCGGTATGGTGCCTATTCTCCGCCGCCTCTACGAGGGCGAGGATCTCAAAAAGGCTATCAAGCGCCATTTGGAATTTTACAACACCCAGCCCTTCGTAACTGCGCCTATTATCGGTATCACCGCCGCTTTGGAAGAGAAGAAGGCCAACGGCGCCGATGTTCCCGACGGCGTTATCAACGGTATCAAGGTCGGTATGATGGGGCCTTTGGCCGGTGTGGGCGATCCTATTTTCTGGGGTACGCTCCGTCCTATCACCGCCGCTCTCGGCGCTTCCTTCGCTATGACCGGTAGCATCATCGGGCCTATCCTGTTCTTCGTACTCTTCAACTTGGTACGTCTCGCCGTTCGTTGGTATGGCATCAGCTACGGTTATGCCAAAGGTACCGATGTGGTGCAGGATGTGGCCGGCAACAAACTTCAAAAAATCACGGAAGGCGCTTCCATCCTCGGTCTGTTCGTTATGGGCGCGCTGGTTAATAAGTGGACGCACGTCAATATCCCCGTGGTGGTATCGGAAATTGATAACGCCGCCGGCGAGCATGTGGTCACCACCGTGCAGGGCATCCTCGATCAGCTCATGCCCGGTCTGGTACCCCTCCTTATGACCTTCGCCTGCATGGCGCTCCTCAAAAACAAGATCAACGCCATTTGGATTATCTTCGGTCTCTTCGCCGTAGGTATCATCGGCTACGCTTTGGGTATTTTGAGCGTGTAATAGTTGGTAGGTTTAGCCTACCCAAAGGGGCTGTCGCTTTGGCGACGGCCTTTTTGGTACTTGTCGGTGCAGTGAGAGCGGTCGGCGAGGAAGCTGAAATCAAAGTGGAGCTTTATCCCCTTCTCCCCAGCCGCATGAGTGATGCCAATTTGAGAATAAAACGGCCAAACGCCCCGTCAAAAATTTGACGGGGCGTTTGGCCGTTTTATTCTCAGTGTGCGCCCGGCGGCGCACATTTCTAACCGGTGCAAGTCCGGAATCCGCCCGGTAGTGGGAAGGATATAGCCAAGGGCAAGGGTGTCCATCGTGAGGTGGAATCTGAAGGAAGCCGGCGGCAAACCTCTGGCCTGACGAA
>JAFVEM010000017.1 GCA_017476005.1 Selenomonadaceae bacterium
AGTGCTTCAAGGACTAATTTGGCCTTTTCGTCAGGTGTATGCGGTTTGCGGTTCATACTGTCACTCCTTTACTCCGCATTGTACCGAGCATCTGACTTATTTTCCACCATTTTTTTGTCCGATTTCCGGGGTTCATTATAGTGTCAATGTCTTGCCGAAACGGCGCGGACGAGTGATGAGAGTGACTTCGCTGTGTCCGTCGATAATCTCTTTTAAAAAACGCGTCTTGTCAACGAAACAATAATTTTTCCGAATCAAGCTACGAAAATTGTCCACGCCTATGGGCATGGGTTTACGCGGTGCAGTCATTGGGTTCGCCTCCTGTCTCGCCGTTATTATACTCGCATAGCATCTTACATTCTCTAGTCTGTCTATTCTACGCCGGCCGGTGCCACTCCTGCCGTTCGGAAAAATCTTTCCCCAAAAGCAAAATTGGGGCGGCCTAACCGCCCCAATCACTTTCGCTATTTATTTCGCCTCGAACAAAGGCAATTTTTCCAAATAAATCAAATCCTGTCGCTCCGCCGCATCTCCCTCGGCCAGTACAGTCGCTTCGCCGATTACTTTGCCGTCAGCCTTTTCCGCCAAAACTCGCAATGCATTCATGGAGCCGCCGGTGCTGACCACGTCATCCACTAGCAAAACTTTTTTGCCTTTAATCCTGTCAATGTCCGCATCCATCAGGCAGAGAATTTGCTTGCCCTTGGTGGTGATGGATTCGTCCTCAACCCACAAGGGTCTTTCCATGTACGCCTTCAAGGACTTGCGAGCGGCGATGTAGTACTTGTGATTGAGCTTTCGCGCTAGAGCCGCCGCTATTGGTATCCCCTTGGCTTCCGCCGTCATGATAATCTCCGTCTCCGGCGGAACCTTTTTGGCCAAAGCGGCGGCGCAAGCCTCCGTCAGTTCCACGTCGCCCAACATGATAAAACCGGCGATGGCTAGCTTATCGGAGATATTCAGCACGGATAGCCGCCGTGTACACCCGGCCACCGTAATATCGTAAAATCTATCGGCCATGTTCTTTCCTCCTATTTTTGCCTCCGGCGGCCAAAGGGGATAATCCCCTTTGGAAACCCTAATCAATTTATTTCACATCTCTCTAGCCTCCCTCTAAGAGGGAGGTGGCAGCCGTCAGGCTGTCGGAGGGAGCTTAATCCGTCACCGGTGTCGAATAATGATCCGTGTGCAAATATTCTCTGTCAACCACCGTTCCGTCCCGGCTGTATAGGCGATAAACCGTGGGGGTGAGATAACTGCCGTCGCTTGTCAGCGACACCGTATTGCCGGCTAAGTCCCCCACCGTTCCCAAAACATACACCGTCAGCGTTCCGTAACCTACCTGACTCATAAGATACACATTATGCGCCAAGCGATTTTGGAATTGACAATCAATGAGGCCGTCGGCCACGGTAGCATCAAGTCCCGGAGGGCAGTAGGTCGAGGGGAAAAAATGAGACGTGCGAACGGTGGGGGTGAGATTGGCGAGGAGGATGGCGTTATAAAGCGTCGAGCTGACTTGACAAACACCGCCGCCCACATCTTGCGCCATGCGCCCGTCAATGATGACTCCCGCATCCTTGTAACCGGCGGCGGCTGTCCTTGGCCCCACCGTGGTGTTAAAAGAAAAGGTCTCCCCGGTACGCAGGAGGACATTGTTCAAATGAGAAGCGGCGAGGGCGATATTATCCCCTCGGTCGCCGGGATAAAATCGGGTGGTGTAGGAGGCCAAAATGCCGTTGATATTCGCCAGATCCTTATCCTGCACGGGAGGGTACTCCTCCGTCGGTTCTAATTCCACCCTCACCGGCAAACGCAGGGCGAGAAGTTTTTCGTCCACTTGCTCCACAATGGGGGGAATATCCAGTTTGCGCCCCACTACCCCCGGAAATTTTTGAATCAGCCCGGTGGCGGCATCCATGGTGCAGTAGGCGCTGGTGGGACTAGCGTGAATGGCGGCGGCTATCTCTGCCAGTTTGCCTTCCAATTTGTCCTTGTCATAGGCGGCTTCCATGGTCACTTGCTGACCGAAAACCGCGAGACGCAACTGGGTTTGCAAATCCTTCAGCGGCTGCCCGGTATGCCCAAAACCGTAGGCCGTCGCCGCCGCTTCTTCACTGCCGGCTTTGAGGCCGATGTCCTCCGGGGTAATGAGCCACTCTTGGTCGCCGTAGGCTAGGCGAATAGCGCCGTCCTTCATCTGATGGGCGGCTTTTTTTTCAAAATAGGTCAGCGCGTCTCCTTTGGTCATCCCGGCCAAGGTCATATCGGCGGTCTGCACCCCCATAATGACTCGGTTGTAATTCGTAATCGACACGGCGGCGCAAGCGATGGCGGCTCCCCCGACCAGTACCCCTAGGAAGGCCAAACAAATCGTCTTCACTCCGGGTAAATTCATGCAAATCTACTCCCCATCAAACCACAATCCTTTATGATTCTCGGGGCTTTGCCCCAAGCCCCACAAGGGGCGCTGCCCTTTGACCCTGGCAGGGACTTACGCCCCTGCACCCCATAATAGATTTATTAAAGTAAAATTAGGCTTTTTCCACGCCCAAAGTTATGATTTCGCCGTTGATGTTCCATTCTTTGACAAAACCGGCGGTTTCTCCCGTTTTAATAGTCTCCGCCAAAACTATGCCTTTGATATAGTCTGCGTTACGGCTCATGATGTCCGTCAGTTTATCGTTGCCCATGGCCGAAACATTGATGTGATCCGTTACCTCGAAACCGTTTTCCTTCCGCATGGTCTGCAGTTTGCTGACTAGCTCGCGAACAAACCCCTCCTCGATGAGTTCCGGCGTGAGCGTCGTTTCGAGGGCAATCATCACGCCCCCCTCTTGTTGACAGAGGAAACCTGCCGTTTGCGTGGCGCTGACTTCCACATCTTCGGGGGTGAGGCTGACTTCGCCGGAGGAAAGAGCGAGTCTTAAGGAGCCGGTGGTGTCCAGTTCTTTCTTGGCCTCGTGGCCGTTCACTTCCGCCAGTTTCTTTTTGACTTCGCCGATGGCCTTGCCCACCTTCGGCCCCAAAACGCGAAAATCAGGTTTGAAGGTATAGGTGAGGTACTGTTCCATGTCATCGGTGAAAGCGACTTCCTTAATGTTTAGCTCGTCGGCTACAATCTCGCGGAAGAAGTCGGGGAGGGTTTCCCTCGCCTTGACGTACATGTGACCGATGGGCTGACGGTTCTTGATGGCGGCGGCGTTTCGCGCCGAACGCCCCAGCACCACGATGGCGAGCGCCAGCTCCATGTGCGTTTCCAAATCTTTGTCGATATAGTCCTCGTTGGCCACGGGATAATCGCACAGGTGGACGCTACTGGGAGCATTTTTGTCAATACCGGCCACCAGATTCCGATAGATGCTTTCCGTCATAAAGGGAATGAGGGGAGCGGCGGCCTTAGCCACCGTGACGAGGGCAGTGTAGAGGGTCATGTAGGCGTTTATCTTATCCTCTTCCATACCCTTCGCCCAAAAACGGGAGCGACTGCGCCGCACATACCAGTTGGACAGCTCATCCACAAAATCCTGCAAGATTTTAGCAGTCTCCGTTACTTTGTAGGCACTGAGGTAATTATCGGCGGTTTTTACCAAGGTATTGAGCCGCGACAGAATCCATTTATCCATAACGCCGAGCTTAGCGTAGTCGAGGCGGTACTGGGTGGCGTCGAAATTATCGATATTGGCGTACAGCACGAAAAAGGCGTAGGTATTCCACAGGGTACCTAAGAATTTGCGCTGACCTTCTTTTACCGCCGCATCCGAGAAGCGATTAGGGAGCCACGGGGCGCTGTTCTCGTAAAAATACCAACGAATGGCGTCCGCCCCGTGTTCCGCCAAGGCCGCCATTGGTTCCACGGCGTTGCCCTTAGATTTGGACATTTTCTGGCCGTTTTCGTCCTGCACATGACCAAGGACGATAACATTGCGGTAAGGCGCTTCGTCAAAGAGCAGGGTGGAGATGGCAATCAAGGAATAAAACCAGCCCCGGGTTTGGTCAACGGCTTCGGAAATGAAATCCGCCGGGAAACTTTTCTTAAAAATCTCCTCGTTTTCAAAGGGGTAATGCCACTGGGCAAAGGGCATGGCGCCGGAATCGAACCAACAGTCAATGACCTCCGGCACACGATGCATCTCGCCGCCGCATTTGGGGCATTTGATGGTCACCCGGTCAATGTAGGGGCGGTGGAGTTCTATTTCTTCCGGGCAGTTCTCCGACAGCTCTTTTAGCTCTGCGATGGAGCCGATGGCGTGTTGATGACCGCAGGAACATTCCCAAATGTTAAGGGGAGTCCCCCAGTAACGATTGCGGCTGATGCCCCAGTCCTGCACGTGTTCCAGCCAGTCCCCGAAACGGCCTTTGCCAATGCTTTCGGGTATCCAGTTCACCTTGTTGTTGTTCTTGATGAGGTTTTCCTTCACCGCCGTCATCTTCACGAACCAAGACTCGCGAGCATAATAGATGAGTGGAGTGTCGCAACGCCAACAGTGTGGGTAGCTATGCTCGAACTTGGGCGCCTTCAGAAGCTGGCCGGATTTTTTCAGGGCAGCTAAAATTAAGGGATCCGCATCTTTCACAAACACTCCCGGCCAAAGAGTGTCGGCGGTCATTTGCCCCTTGTTATCCACGAACTGCACGAAGGGCATATCATATTTGCGGCAAACTCGGTTATCGTCTTCGCCGAAAGCGGGAGCAATATGGACAATGCCGGTACCGTCGGCGGTGGTGACATAATCATCACAGACCACGAAAAAGGCTTTTTTGTTGATTTTCCCCACGGCGAAGGGATAGAGCGGCTCGTATTCCCTAAGCTCCAAATCTTTGCCTTGGAGCCGCGCCAAAACCTCTCGCTCGCCTTCGATATCGTCAAAAACGGAATCCACCAACGCCTCCGCCAAGTAATACACCGTGCCGCCCACGCGAATTTTCACATAATCCACGTTGCCGTTGACGCAGAGGCCGAGATTGGAAGGAAGCGTCCAAGGGGTAGTAGTCCAAGCGAGGAAATAAGCGTCCTCGTCCTTCGCCTTGAATTTCACCATGGCGGAGCGTTCTTTCACGTCTTTGTAGCCTTGGGCTACTTCGTGGGAAGACAGGGGGGTGCCGCAACGAGGGCAATAGGGGACGACCTTGTGACCTTTGTAGAGAAGTCCCTTCTCCCAAATCTTTTTCAATGCCCACCATTCGGATTCGATATAATCGTTTTCGTAGGTGATATAGGGATGCTCCATATCGGCCCAAAAGCCCACCACGGTGGAAAAATCCTCCCACATGCCCTTGTATTTCCAGACAGACTCCCGGCATTTTTTGATGAAAGGCTCGATGCCGTAGGCTTCGATTTGTTCCTTGCCGTTAATGCCGATGAGTTTTTCCACCTCCAGTTCCACCGGGAGACCGTGGGTATCCCACCCGGCTTTTCGCAAGACCTTTTCGCCCTTCATGGAATGGTAGCGCGGAAACATATCCTTAATGACGCGCGTTAGAACGTGGCCGATATGGGGCTTGCCGTTGGCCGTCGGAGGGCCGTCGTAGAAAGTATAAGCGGCGCCGCCGTCGCGGTTATCAATGGCTCGCTGGGCGATATTATTTTCCTGCCAGAACTTCGCTACTTCTTTCTCGCGCTCCACGAAGTTCAAGCCGGTATCAACTTTGCTGTACAAAAAAATTCCTCCTTAAAAATAGCACGGCTAGTATGATAGCACAGGCGAGGCTTTTTTTCAATTTTTTCGTGAAAAAAAGCCCCCCTCTTAGAGGGGGGACAGCCGCGTAGCGGCAGGGGGGAGACTAAAACTCGTACTCCTTCGCTACCTTATGATAATGGGTATGCAAAAGCTCATGGGCTTTTTCGCTGAGTGGCTCCCCTAAAAATTCCTTGTAAAGAGTGATGATGTCCGGGTTTTCATGAGATTTTCTTAAGGGGAGGCTCTTATCAAGCTCGTACAGCGCCGCCATGCGTTTTTGGCGAACGGCGTTGGTGGTGCCGATGGGTTGACCGCCGCCGCCGATGCAACCTCCGGGGCAAGCCATTATCTCAATGAAATCGTAGGGCGAGGCGCCGCGCTGAATTTCTTCCATCAGCTTCCGGGCATTTTTCAGGGTGTGGGCGATGGCCACTCTCACATCTCTGTCCCCTAAATCCACCGTGGTTTCCTTGATGCCCTCGAAGCCGCGCACGGCGGTGAAATCCAAGCGTTCCAAGGTCTTGCCCGTGTATTTTTCATAGACGGTGCGGAGCGCCGCTTCCATGACGCCGCCGGTGGCGCCAAAAATCGCGCCGGCGCCGGTTCCCAGCCCCAAAGGACTGTCAAAATCGCTTTCCGGCAAGTTGTTGAAAGAAATGCCCACGTACTTAATGAGTTTGATAAGTTCCCGGGTGGTCAGCACTATATCCACGTCGGGGATGCCATCGCGTCCCATTTCCGGTCTGGCCGCCTCGAATTTTTTCGCCGTGCAAGGCATGACCGCCACGGTGACGATATTCTGTTTGTCAATACCGGTTTTTTCCGGATAGTAGGTTTTGGCCACGGCGCCAAACATGCTCATGGGGGATTTGGCGGTGGAAAGATGGGCAGTGAAGTCGCCGAAGTGTTTTTCTATATAGTTCACCCAACCGGGACTGCAAGAGGTAATCATGGGGAAGGTGCCGCCATGCTCCAGTCGGTGCAAGAACTCGCTACCCTCTTCCATAATGGTGAGATCCGCGCCGAAATTGGTATCGAAAACCTTGTCGAAGCCCAAGAGTTTCAAGGCGGTGACCATTTGCCCCGTCACTATGTCCCCCGGTTCCAGACCGAAAGCGTCCCCTAAAGCTACACGCACCGCAGGAGCCACCTGCACGATAACGTGCTTGCCGGGATTCTGCAAAGCGTCGAGCACCGCGTCGGTATCGTCTTTTTCCACAATGGCGCCCGTGGGACAAACCAAACTGCACTGGCCACAGAGGACGCAATCCGTTTTTTCCATGGGCTTGTCAAAGGCGGTGGTAACGGTAATGTCACTGCTGCGGTGGGCGTAAGTCAAAGCGGCGATGCCCTGCACGTCCTTGCAAGCGCGAATACAACGGCCGCAACGAATACATTTGGCCGGGTCGCGGACAATGGCCGGATTGGTGGCGATACGCTCCGCCTCTTTCACCACGCTGGGGAGATGCGACTCCATAATGTTGAAACGGCTGCACAGGCGTTGTAAATCGCAGTTTTGATTCCGGGGACAGCTGAGGCAGTCCTTGTGATGATTAGCCAGCATGAGTTGCAAAATGGTCACTTGGGCATCCCGTACCACGGCGGTGTCCGTGTGAACTTCCATGCCTTCCCATACCTCCGTGGAGCAAGCGGCGAGCAGACGCTTACGCCCCGTGACCTCCACGGAACACAGCCGACAGTGAGCCTTAATGCGCTGATCCTCGTGGTAGCACAGGTGAGGGATGTCGATGCCGATGGACTGAGCCGCCTGCATGATTTTTGTTCCCTTGGGGACTTCCACGGGAATATTATTGATGGTGAGATGCACTAAACTCATTTATTCTTACCTCCCGGCTGAAAGACGGAGGGAAATACCTTCATGGCGGAAAGGAGGCTGTTCTGCGCCGTTTCCCCCAAGCCGCACAGGGATGACACGCTCATGACCTGAGCGATTTTTTTCATTTGGCGAATGTCCTCGTCCGTGGCTTTTCCCTCCGCCAATTTGTCGAGAATTATTTTTATATGTAAATTCCCCTCGCGGCAAGGGGTACACTGGCCGCAACTCTCCTCGGAGAAAAATTCCTGATTCATGAGCAAAAAATCCAAAACGGAAGTGCGCTCGTCAATGATGAGCATTCCCCCGGAACCCACCATTACCCCGGCTCCCCTAAGGCCTTCGTAGGTGTAAGGAGTATCAAGGACGCTTGCGTCCGCCACTTTGCCCGAGGCGCCGCCGAATTGTATCAGCCGAATGGCGCGATTTTTCTGTACGCCGCCGGCCAAATCGTAAATAATTTCGCGCACAGTGGTGCCGAAGGCGATTTCAAATACCCCGGGGCGATTGACGTTCCCCGCCACGCTGATGAGTTTGCTGCCGATGGAATCGCCGCTGCCTAAACGAGCGTAAAATTCTTGGTCGTCCATGAGCAGATGGGGAACAAGAGAAAGGCTCTCCACGTTGCACAGGCAGGTAGGCCGGGCAAAGGCGCCGCTCTGCTTGATAAAAGGCGGCTTCATGCGCGGACGACCGGCCTTGCCCTCGATGGAGCGAATGAGGGCGGTACCCTCGCCGCAAACGTAGGCTCCGGCGCCGGAATAGAGATGAATGTTAAAATCAAAGCCCTTGCCTAAAATGTTTTCGCCCAAGAAACCATAGCTTTTGGCCTGGCGGATGGCGTTCAAAATCACGGGGCGGTAGCAGGCGTATTCGGAGCGCATATAAATGTAGCCGTCGGTGGCGCCCACGGCGTAGCCCACGATAATCAACGCCTCGATGAGGTTGAAGGGGTCGTTTTTAATCAGCTCCCTGTCCTTAAAAGTAGTGGTTTCTCCTTCGTCGGCGTTGCAGATGACAATTTTGTTTTCCCCCACCACGGCGCGAGCTTGCGAAAGTTTGCGCCCCATATCGTATTCGGCGCCGCCTCTGCCCTTCACCTTGACGGCGGCAATCAGGTCGCTGATGGCGCTTGGCTCCATGTTGACCGCTTTTCTGAGGGCGTTGAAGCCGCCGATTTTCATGTAAGAGCCGATGGAATTTACATCGTACGCGCCGAAATTCTGCGTAAGAAATTTTACGGTACTCAAACCTGTTTCACCTCCTGTTTATCAAGGCAACGAACGGAGCAAGGCTTCAATTTTTTCCCGGCTGTCCAAATGGTCATACACTTGACCGTTGATGCGTACCGCCGGCGCGCGATCGCAAGCCCCGAAACAACTGATGGTCTCCAAGGTAAATCGCCCGTCGTAGGTGGTCTCGCCGATCTTAATATCGAGTAGGCTCTCCAAGGTTTCCAGTAGCCGCTTGGTGTCAATGACGTTCACTCGGCAAGCCGGGGAATTGCACACCTGAATGGGATATTTGGCGCGAGGCTTGTCGCTGAGCTGCGCGTAAAAACACAGACAATCAAAAATGTTCGTCACGGGCAAATTAAGTTTCGCCGCCAAGTAATAGGCCGTAGCCTCGGGAACGTAGTGCCGCTCCTCCAGCTCCTGCACGTCCAAGAGGATGCCCACAATCTGCGTGGCATCGTAGTCATGGGATTCCAAGACGAGGTCAATCTTAGACTGCAATTCCGGCGCTAAGGGATAATCTTTCCTAGGCGCTGTCAGCATAATAACTCTCCTTTGTCGGGACTACATCCAAACTCTCCACATTTGTAGCCGCTGATGCTATGGTGCTACCATGTCTATATTCGCCGCTCAAGGCTGATTTTCCTTTGAAATAAGGGTAATTTTATATGTCAGGTGACGGCAAAAAAATATCCTCCATACCAAAAGCGTATGGAAGATATTTCTTCTGCTTTAGCAGATAGTGTCCATTTGTCCCTGCCATTCCGCCCGACGAACCTCTTTGACCCGGTTATGTTCATCTAACAGCACCACCGGCGGTTGATACGTTTTGGCTTCTTCCGGGGTGAAAAGGGCGTAGGCCATGATGATAACCACGTCCCCGGGCAAGGCGGAGCGCGCCGCCGCCCCGTTTAAACACACTACCCCCGAACCGCGCTTTCCCGGTATGGTGTAGGTTTCGAGACGAGCGCCGTTGCTGTTGTTCACTACTTGCACCCGTTCGTTGGGGAGGATTCCTGCCAGTTCCATCAAGTCCTCGTCAATGGTGATGCTTCCCATATAGTGAAGGTTCGCCTCCGTGACGGTGGCGCAGTGGATTTTTCCTTTTAGCAAAGTCAGCAACATGGTCTATGCCCGTCCCCCTTCCAAAATCACGTTGTCAATCAGGCGAGTTTGGCCAAATTTCACCGCCACCGCTAGTAGAGCATCCTCCGTGACCTCAGGTAGCGGCTCCAAATCAGGGAAAGAGTACAGCTCCACATAATCAATCTCGGCCATGGGTTCGCTTTGGATTTCCCGTAATACGAGAGCTTTAAGAGTTTCGGCATTTTTTTCTCCCTGCCGGAAAGAGGCTTCGGCTTTCCTGAGACTACGAGAGAGTACACCAGCCGCTTCTTTTTCTGCCGCCGACAGGTAGGCATTGCGAGAGCTTCGGGCAAGGCCGCTTTCCTCCCGGACAATAGGCACCATGTTGATATGCACGTTCAGATTTAAGTCGGTTACGAAACGACGCACCACTACCACCTGTTGCGCGTCCTTCTGGCCGAAAAAAGCCTCGTCCGCTCGGGCGAGATTTATAAGTTTCGTCACCACCGTGGCCACACCGCGAAAATGACCGGGACGCCTCGCGCCACAGAGTTTTTTGGTGATGTCCCCCGCTACCTCCACATAAGTAGAGTACCCCCGTGGATACATCTCCGCCGGCTCCGGGTGGAACACGGCATCCACGGGAATTTCCGCGAGCAAGCGGCAATCGTCTTCAAACTGCCGAGGATAAGCGTCGTAATCTTCGCTCGGGCCAAACTGGGTGGGATTGACAAAAACGGAGGCGATGACCACGTCGCACTTGGCTCGCGCCGCTCGCATAAGAGACAGATGACCTTCGTGCAGGGCGCCCATGGTAGGCACCAGCCCTATTGTTTTGTCGGCCTTCTTCTGCGCCGCCGCATAGGCGCGAATCTCCGGCACTGTACGCAATATTTCCATTAAACTACCCTCCTATGGGAAACAAAGATATTGGGGTTTCGCCATTATGGGGTTTGGGGCGAAGCCCCAACCATTCCCGGCGCGTCTTCGTCGGTTTTGCGAGTGAAATAATTGGCGAGGAGAGAGCCGGAGATGTTATGCCACACGCTGAAGATGGCGCCGGGGAGAGCCGCCGCCGGGCTGAAGTATAAAATGGCGAGACTGGCCGCCATGCCGGAATTTTGCATTCCCACTTCGATGGCCACCGTGCGAGCTTTTTGGGAATTTAAATGCAGAGCCTTGGCCGCCGCAAAGCCCAGCAAAAGTCCAAATAAGTTGTGCAAAATAACCACCAAGGCCATGCTTGGCCCTACCTCTAGGAGTTTGCTGGAGGAGAGAGCCACCACGCAACCCACCAGCAAGACGATACACACCACCGATACCAAGGGCATGACCGGCATTACCCGTTCCACTTGCCGCTCCGCATAGTGATGCGCCAGCACTCCCAGCATGACGGGCGCCAAGACCATTTGGGCAATGGAAATCATCATGGCGGTGAAGGAAACGTCAATCCACGCCCCGGCTAGCGCCCAAGTCAAAAAGGGCGTCACCACGGGGGCTAAGAGGGTGGTGGTCATGGTCATGGACACGGAGAGAGCCACATCGCCCTTGGCAAGGTAGGAGATGACGTTGGAGGCGGTGCCGCCGGGGCAAGTACCCACCAGCACCACGCCGATAGCCAGTTCCGGCGGTAGGGCAAAAAATTTGACTAAGGCGATGGCCACTAAGGGCATGATGATAAATTGCGCCAGCACCCCAATACCCACTTCCCAAGGGTGTCGCAAGACATTGCGAAAATCTTCCACCCGGAGGGTCATCCCCATGCCGAACATGACGACGCCCAGCATCCAAGACACATACGGGCCGATCCAAGTCAGAGTCTCAGGCCGCACCGCACCCAAGATGGCCACCCCAATCACGAGGAGCGCCATATGGTCAACCAAACCTTTGATAATACTTTTCATAAAAAACCTCCTTGCCCATACGCTAAAAAGCGCCTTTCAGGACTAGACCGGAAAGGCGCTTACGTATCTTGCAAAAGAGCGCAATTTACCCCTCCTGTCTCGGTCTGCTCGCAGATCCAAGCAGTAGCTTGAAAAGCCAAGATAGCCTAAGGCTGCCAAATTTTTTCGGAGTATGGCTCATACCGTATGATGCCAGCTCCCGTCGCTTTCTTATGCTATCACAGGAAAGCGAGCATTGCAACCCGTGACTTAGCTCTTCGTATCAAAAAAGGCTGTCGCGCTGAGAATTGACCATGGTCAGCTCTCAAGGCGACAGCCTTCTTGGGTTTTACATCATGCGACGAGCGCCAATGTAGGTTTGAATACGATATTCGCGATTGAGGTTGTCCAAGCACACATATCCCTCCGCAGATGAAGCGTGGATGAACATCCCATCGGACAAATAAATCCCCACATGCGAAGGGCCGGCGGTATAGGTTTCAAAGAATACCACGTCACCGGGTTGCAACTGGCTCTTTTCCACCGGCTGGCCTACTTCAAATTGCACGTCGCAAGTCCGAGGGAGACTTACTCCGGCGGCGGCGAAAACGTACTGCACAAAACCCGAGCAATCAAAACCGCCGGCAGAACTGCCTCCCCAAACGTAAGGCGTGCCCTGCAAACTGTTGGCAATCTCTAAAAGACGCGCCACATTGCCGCCGGCACTTGTTATCGGCGCAGTTTTCACGACGGGCGCCGGGGGCGTTTCGATAACTCGACCGAAGAGTGCCACTTGGGTGGCCTCGCCGACAATGCCGTCGGCCTCCAGCCCATGTTTCTTTTGAAAATCCTTCACTAAACGAACGGTACTGCTGCCAAAACTGCCGTCTATATTGATGGCATAGCCGGACTCTCGCAGTTTTTGTTGCAACTGCGTCACCTGGGAGCCGCTATCCCCCTGCCGAATGGACGCCTCGGCGGCGCCACCGGCCAAACTGCTAAGCAAAAAGGCGGAACACGCCGCCAAAGAAACGATGTTACTTTTCCACTTCGCTACCGTCATCAAATCACTCTTTCTCGCTGAAACTTAAATTATTCGCAAACAGCCCGTATTATAGGCGAAACCATCGGCCTTGGCAAGGACTTTTTTCTGAAAATAACCTGAAAGGAGCTGCCGCCTGTTTCAGTGAAAGGGGCAGTCCAGTAGGTGGTCGTTTACTAGGCCGATGGCTTGCATATAAGAATAGGTAATGGTAGACCCCACAAAACTCAGGCCTCGCTGCTTTAAATCTCGGCTAATGCGACGCGATAGCTCTGTGACGGTGGGAATTTCGCCCACCGTCCGCCGCCTACCGTCTATTGGCTGACCGTCGGTGTAAGCCCAGATAAAGGCGTCAAGACTGCCGCACTCGGCTATGATTTTTTGCGCCGCGACGGCATTTTTTTGGACGCTGAAAATTTTGTGGCGGTTGCGTATCAAACCGGGATTTTGCAAGAGACTCTCCAAATAGGCGGTAGATAGCGAGGCGCAGACGTCAATGTCGAAGTCAAAAAACGCCTCCCGGTAGGCGGCGCGCTTGTTAATGATGGTACGCCAAGAAAGTCCCACGCTGGCGCCTTCGAGGCAAAGCAGCTCAAAAAGATACCGGTCGTCGTGGGAGACGCGGCACCACTCGTTATCATGGTAGGCGACAACCAAGGGATCGCCGGCGGCCCATGCTCCACATTCGCTGTTTTTTTCCATTGAACGGCTCACTCCTTACAAAAAAAGACGGGCAAGATGAAAGTTCATCCTGTCCGTCTCGGGCTATTAGATAGCGCGCTCAACCTTACCGGAGCGCAGACAACGGGTGCAAACGTTGATGCGTTTAATCTCGCCGTCAACCAAGGCGCGAACTCGTTGAATATTGGGCTTCCAAGTACGTTTCGTCTTCAAGTGAGAATGACTGACATTCATGCCGGACTGAATCCCCTTGGCGCACACTTCGCAAAAATTGGCCATAATCCTAACACCTCCTTCGGCGGAGGAACCTATCCTCACAACAGAATCGCGTCATTCTACCACATATTTTCTTGGGGTGCAAGGAGAAATGCTCAAAAATTTTTTTCGCGAAAAGTAAAAAAAGGTCTTGACAGGATAAAAGTGGTGAGGTATTATAAGCAAGCTCGCTCGTGAGGCAAGGCCAAAGAGCGAGGTTGTGTTCCTTGAAAACTGAACAATGCTAAGATCATGCAAC
>JAFVEM010000018.1 GCA_017476005.1 Selenomonadaceae bacterium
GCAAGAGATACGTTGCGCCGTCTTGTTGATATGTAGCATTCCCTCCGCAAGAGAAATGTCCTCACCCTTCAAAGCGCACAGTTCGCCGATTCTTAGACCCGTGGCGAGCGCCAAGATACTGCCGATGTCCCGGCGGTCTTGGCTGGCTTGGAGTTTTTCACTGAGGGCAGAAGTCTCCGCTTCACTCAGGATTTGGGGAGTCTTAGGACGCATTTTCACCGTGAGGCAATCGCCGCTGTAACCCACGGCAAGCCCCTGTTGCAAAGCGAAGGCACGAAGGCGTTTCAAAATACCGGCAATCTCCCGAACAGTCTTGGGAGCCAGCCCTTGCGCCTTTTTGCCGCCGCACAAAAGAGCTTGGCGCAAAAATTGGGAAACCTGCGTGTCCGTTAGTTCAGTCGGATTTAATTTCCCCAAAGTAGGCCACAGGTAGCGTTTCAGATAGTTTCGGTACTGAGCGGCGGTGGATTCCTTCACCTCTGCGGCGACATGATGTAGCCAGCTTTGACTGAGTGTCTTGAGGTCGGTTGACCTAGACGCGGCTATGGCGGACTGCTCCGGGGATTTTGACTTCGCCAGTTCTCGCTTCTTGGCCGCCTTTTTCGCTCGCGCTTCCTGTATAGTATGGCCATAGACGGAAAGAAACCGTGTACGCCCCTCCTTCCTCCCTAAGATAATACGCGCCTCGTAGCGACCGTCTCGGCGGTGATAGATATTTTCTCCCTGTTTGGGCAAGGTGATTCCTCCTCACAAAGAAAATAGCCCGACACAAATTCCCTCGTGCCGGGCTATTTTTATTATTCATCAATAATTGCAACCGCTATTTTTGCGCTTAGTTTATACCATCAATATTTTTTTGTCAAAAGTTTTTTATAAGTAGAAATGCTTTACGTTTTTAGGGAGAAGGTAGTATAATGAAGGAAAAAGGAGGTGCTACCTTGGAGCAGGCTTATGTATCAAGTATTACCGACGAAATATTCGCTCGCATTGACGGCCTGTCTTATAAAGCGGACTGCCCTCTGCCCTTGGAAGATTTGCGGTATTTGCGTTTTTTACACCGGGATATTCATGGTTCCGTCTTGGTGGGGGAAATGATCTGTCATGTTTGCATTGTCCACGACCTTATAGATATTTTTAAGCGATTATATCAAGCCGGGTATCCCGTGGAAAAAATTCGGCTGATAGACGAATACGGCGCCGACGACGAAATCTCCATGAGGGATAACAACTCATCATGTTTTAATTTTCGTTTTATTTCCCACACCCGGCGAATTTCCAAACACGGTCTTGGTCTGGCGGTGGATGTTAATCCGCTCTATAATCCCTATGTAAAAACGGTAGCCGGTCGTCAGGTCAGCGAACCGGCCACGGCGGCAGCCTACTGCGAGCGTCAGCGAGATTTTCCCTACAAATTGCAGAAGGGTGACCTTTGCTACCGACTGTTTACGGAGCATGGTTTCCTTTGGGGCGGCGACTGGACAGACCGAAAGGACTACCAACATTTCGAGGTCTCGGACGAAATGGCGGCCATACTGGGGAGGCGCACATGAAAGGTAGCAAACAAGCCAAAAGAAACCTCGACCGCCTACTGGATAACATGGTGGGAGATACTTGGGATAAAGTGCCGGGGGTAGGAGGGATAATTTATCGGGAGGGGGAGCCGGTATATAGTCATTTTGTGGGACATCGCACCTTGGCGGTGAACGGGCAGAAAAAACTACCGCTAACAGAAAATTCCCGATTTCGTATCGCTTCTCTCTCGAAAATGTTCACCATATTCACTCTCCTGGAACTGTGGGAACAGGGGAAAATCGACCTAAATGCCGATGTGAGCCGCTATCTGGGTTTTACCCTGCGCCATCCCCATTATCCCCAGATACCCATTACGGCGCGGCTCTTAGCCTGTCATCTTTCCTCGCTGCGCGACGGCAGGGTTTACAGTATCTCCCCGGAAAAAAGTTTGTCAGAGTTCTTTTCGCCTCAGGGAGAATATTGGGAAAATGGCGCCCATTTCGCTCCGGCCGGGGAGCCGCCGGGGGAATTTTTCACCTATGCCAATTTAAACTACGGCCTCTTGGGTACCATTATTGAAGCCGTAACCGGGGAGAGATTTGACCGCTATCAAAAGGGGCATATTTTAAGAGAACTGGAGACAGGCGCCGATTATGTCCCCGGGAATTTTTCGCCTCGGGAGTTTAGGAAACTGGGTACCACTTATCAAAAAAAGGACGCCGAGGGTCGCTGGGATGAAAGAGGGGCATGGCAGGGCAAGGCGGATGCCTATACTAAGGAGCCGCCTAGGGAGACTTTAGTTTTGCAGAATCCCTATGCGGAGAAAGCGCAAGACAGCCACCGCCTAAAAAATTACCGTCCGGGCAAAAACGCCACCATCTTCTCGCCCACGGGTGGGCTGAGAATTTCTGCCCGGGAGCTCGCCCACGCCCTAGAGATGCTCATAAACGGAGGAATCTTTCGAGGGCGGCAAATTCTCTCACCCACCGCAGTGGAACTGATGTGTAAAAATCACTGGGTATATGACCCAGAAAAAAACAACGGGAACACCTATGGCGGCACTCTTTTAGCCTATGGACTGGGGCTGTACCCCATGCGGGGAGGGAGTAGCGCCGCCTTATGCCATCGGCACAATATAAATTTAGTAGGACATACCGGAGAAGCCTTTGGCTTACTCTCCGCCCTGTGTTTTCGCCCCGGCACCAAAGACGGCTTTGTCTATGTAATAAACGGTACCGCCATCGACCCGGAGCAAGATCCGCGAAGTCATGGCCGATTTAGCCACAATTACCTTTGGGAAGAGAAGGTGGCGGATGCCTTTGGGGAGTTTTGGGGAGGTATTTGCGCGACAATTGCCGGGACTCATTGCCTAAAATCATAGGAAAGGAAAACATTTATGGCCAAAACCAAGAAAAAAACCAATGCGGCGCGGTTGCTGGATACGCTGGGTATCGCCTATACCCTCAAGGAGTATCCGGTGGATTTAAACGACCTTAGCGCCACCCATGTGGCCGAAGCGGCGGGTATGCCTCCCGAGCAGGTCTTTAAAACTCTTGTGGCGCGCGGCGACAAAACCGGTGTCATTATGGCGGTGATTCCCGGGAACCTAGAGGTTGACTTGAAGAAACTGGCCGCTGTCTCTCACAACAAACGAGCGGAGATGGTTCCCCTAAAAGAAGTCTTGCCTCTCACCGGTTACGTTCGCGGCGGTTGCTCGCCCTTGGGCGCCAAAAAAGAATATCCCGTTTATCTGGACGAGTCCGCCGCTTCGCAAGAAACCATTGCCGTCAGCGCCGGTGTCCGGGGAGAGCAGTTAATCCTTGCCCCTCAGGATCTGGCGGTAGCGGCCAAAGCTACCCTAGCCGATATCAGCCGGTAAAATAATATTAAAACTCGCAAAAAGTAATCCTCGGTAGCAGGATTACTTTTTTGTTTGCCGAATAGGTGTCAGATGAAAGCAAAATTTGCCAGAAAGGAAGGATAGCCCATGCGGCTGAGCAGGAAACGCAGTCGGGAGTTGAGGGCGCGACAACAGGCGGCGGACTTGGAACTAAAAGAACCCAGTTTCCCCCGTCTGCGACGTATGACGCGTAAGCGTTCGCAAGCTCTGCGCGAACGCCTCGCCAAACTTCCTCCCCTGAAACCGGCCTTTCCCCATGTCCTCCGCATGACTCGCCAGCGGAAAAGAGAACAACAGGAGCTGGAGGAACTGAAACGGGAGGTCAAGGGAGGTGCCGCCGCCTCTTTAGGCTCCGTTTATCTCCTGAATGGTGCCGGTGCCGCCGCGGCCTCCCTCAACACCTTTCATGATGTCCCCTCTTACTACGATTATATGCGTAGCGAACGGGAAAAAATCTTGGCGCATCGTTTGGCCGAAGAAAATCTAAAACGCGCCAGAGACGGAACTAAAAGCGCCGTAGAGGATTGGAAACAGGCCGAACAGGAAGTGCGAGATGCCCAAGAGGGAGTGGCCGCCGCCGAAAAAATCTTGGACGAAACCCAAGGCAATTTATCCAAAACTCGTATCGCCCTTAAGCGCGCCCAAGATGCCAGCGAAGTTTCCACCCAAAACGCCATTGCCAGCCAGCAAGCCGTGGCCGACTTTCTCCCCCAAGTCTATGCCAAGCAAGCTGAGGTGGAGGCTTTGCGCCAAACCGCCGAAGCTCGCGAGGCCGAATACTTAGCCTTCACCAACGCCAATATGTCCGTAGTCGGCGGCGCCGAGGGTGCCGCAGAGGTCGGCGGCATTAATCAAGGCCTAGCGGCGCTCATCGAAGAGACTTGGCGCAGCGTGGATTACGCCCAAAATCACCTGCCCTATGTGCAAAAAGTGGTGGATGGGGCGGCGCTCCCCCCCGAAACTGCGGCAACCGTAAGCGCGGAAGCCGCTGCCGCCACTACTGCCGCCGCTGCCGTCGCCGAAGAAGCCGCCCGTTACGAGGCGCAGATGGAGGCGGCCGCTACCGCCGCCGACGATGCCCAAGCGGTGTTGGACGGACTGGAGGAATATTTGGACGTACTGCGCGACCGTCAGGATGCGGCCGAATCCGCCGAAGCCGAAGCGCGCGATTTGGTGCGAGATTTGACGGCAGAGGAACAGGATTACGCCCGGGATCTGGCGGAGGCGGAAAACGCCCTAGCGGAAACCAAAACTTGGCTGGAGGGGGCGCAAAAGTGGCTGGCCGAGGCCAAAACCAGCCTCGCCCAGAGTATGCTGGACGAAACGGAGGCCGAGTACAATCTGGCGCATTTCGGCGAGGGCAGAAACTACGGATTGGGCATGGAGTACTACGCTTGGTCGGGCAGCGAAAGCGGCCACCAGTTTTATCTACCTCTGGAAGTAGCCGGGGAAGAACAAGGATGGAGCTGGGCGGTGGAGACGGGTTTTGTAGAGTCGGCGAACAGCCGCGCCGAGGGGGATTATTCCGTCAGCGGCCTTACGGATACCACGCTGGTGGCCACCGTCAAGAATAAACACCCCGTCAACGAGGTAAGCTATAAAATGGCGGTAAACGTTCCCACCGGGCAAAAATCCGTTCATGAGTATGCCAACATCACCGACGATTTGGCGCGTTTCACCTCCTTCGGCGAGGGCTGGAATTTCATCCCGGAAGTTGACGTCACCCATCATATTAACGAAGAAAACAGCCTCACCGGTAGGTTTAGTTACGCCTTCCGCGGCGATTACGATTTGCGGTATGACGATAATAATATAACCACCGAAGGCACCCAGCATCCCAGTAATTTATTTAAACAAGAGGCGGAATACCTTCACGCCGGCGAAAAACGGCAGTTTCTGGCTATCTTGGGACATCAAGGCAGCAGTAGCGCCACCGATGCCCGAGGCAACGATTACCAAGAAGGGGACGAGTGGAACCTCAAGCTCTTTTACAATAAAAATGTAAATAAACATGATTCGTGGCGAGTCTATGCGGCCTACGCCTACGAGCTGGGAACTTCCTCCGCCCAGAACAGCTCCCCCGACCACATCATCCGGCAAAACTACGGCCTGGGCTGGCGGCACGAAATAAAACCGGGAGAATCTTGGTGGACGGGGCTTTCCTACATGAAAGCTCGCGGCATGGATTACGACTACACCAGCGGCCAAACCGCCGGGAACCGTTCGCGCTGGGCCTTCCAACTGGGCTACGAACGCCGCTTGTCGGAGGCAAGCAGTCTTAAAATAAAATTGGAACGCTACTACCTCAGAGATGATGGCCGGGACAACGGCAACGGCGCCTATCACGGCTGGGGCGTGGCGGCCATGTTCTACCGGTCGTTTTAGTTGGGACGTTAGGAGTATATATTTAATGGAACATACTGTTTGGGCGTTACTGCCTCCCGTTATCACCATTGTGTTGGCGCTACTCACTAAGGAAGTATATATGTCCTTAGTGGTGGGGATTTTTGCCGGCGCCTGTATTTTTACCGGCTTTGCCCCCCTCGAAGCGATTATTACCATGTTTGCCGTCATGGAAACAAAAATCGGCGGTAACGTTAATATTTTAGTGTTTTTAGTTATCCTCGGCATCTTGGTAGCGGTCATTACCAAATCGGGAGCCACCAAGGCTTACGGAGAATGGGCTATGCGCGCCATACAAGGCAAGCGCAGTTCCATGATTGTCACCGCCTTATTGGGTCTTATAATCTTCATTGACGATTATTTCAACTGCTTGACGGTAGGTACCGTTATGCGGCCGGTGACGGATAAATTTCAGCTGGCCAGAACGAAACTGGCCTACATCATTGACGCCACGGCGGCGCCCATTTGTATCATCGCCCCCGTATCCAGCTGGGCGGCGGCGGTTAGTTCCTCCCTGCCGGAGGATGCGGCCATTGATGGGTTTGCCCTTTTTCTCCAAACCATTCCCTTTAATCTCTACGCTTGGTTTACCCTGATTTTCCTCGCTTTCATCATTTGGACGGGGAAGGATTTCTCCGCCATGGCTACAAGCGTGCTGGCCAACAAGGAAAACTTTGAAGTGCCGCGCGAGTATCAAGACACGGAACTGGCCGCCGTCAGCGGCAACGGCTCCGGTAAGCTCCCGGATCTCTTTCTCCCTCTCTTGGTACTGATTGTCTGTTCCGTATATGGAATGCTCTACACCGGCGGTATCAATGATGGCGCCACCGTAGCGGCGGCCTTTGCCGACTGCGATGCCTCTAAGGGCATAGTCTTTGGTTCCTTCGTGGCCTTGGTCTTTACGGCCATCCTTTATTTGCCCCGTCAAGTCTTGAAATTCGGCGATTTCTGCGACTCATTCAGCGTGGGATTTAAGGCCATGACCCCGGCAATATTTATTTTATGTTTGGCTTGGACGCTGTCGGGTATTTGCAGTAAAGATTATTTGGACTTAGGGGGCTATGTGGGGCAGGTGGTCAGCGCCAATGCCTCGGTAATCATGCTCCTGCCTCCCATTTTCTTCTTGGTGTCCATTGCCTTGGCCTTTGCCACCGGCACTTCTTGGGGAACTTTTGGCATCCTCATTCCCATTGCCCTAGCCATTCTCGGCACGGAGGACACCGCCATGGTTTCCGTTTGCGTAGCCGCCATTCTATCGGGAGCCGTAGCCGGGGATCACGCCTCCCCCATTTCCGATACCACGATTCTGGCCTCCGCCGGCGCCCAATGCCACCATCTCGACCATGTAAACACCCAACTCCCTTATGTTATGACCGTCGCTCTGTGCAGTTTAGTGGGTTATGTGGCCGACGGCATCACCCAAAACGGCTGGGTAGGCCTAGGTGTAGGGGGCGCCACGCTACTGCTCGCCATGGCCATGGTAAGTATCCGCTATCCGGCGGTAGATGAAGGGCCGCCCTCGATAGCGAAACAATAATACAATAATGGGTCAGCGCTTGTCAGGCGGTGAAGCGCAAGCCGATTATGCCGCAGAAAATCATGGCGGCGAAAATACAGCGGCGAAGGGTGGCCGGTTCGCCAAACAGGACAATGCCTAAAACAAAGGTGCCGACGATACCGATTCCCGTCCATACGGCATAAGCCGAACCGATAGGCAATTCCTTCAAGGCCAGCGAAAGCAAAATCATGCTGGCCGCCATTGAAGCCACGGTCAATATGCTGGGCATCAATTTGCTGAAACCCTCCGTATATTTCAGGCCGATTGCCCAGCCTACTTCCCCTAATCCGGCAAAAAACAGATACAGCCAACTCATAAAATTACCTCCTCAAATCAGCGGTTAGATTCTAACTCACACGGGAAAATCTGTCTGTCGCTCGTAGCATTTTTTTAACAGACCAATAAACTCCATGAGCAAGGGACGCTGGTCGCTGGCATGAGTGCATATTACGCAGGAAATTGTTTCCCGGCAGTCAAAGGGTGTCCAAGCAAATTCTCCGTTGTGATCATTGAGGAAACCGGGAGCCAAGCAGATGCCTTTTCCGGCGGCCACATTGGTGAGGGTCGTGTCGTGGTCATTGCTGTTAAAGTGGTCGAGACGGAGTTTCGCCAGCGCTCTTTGTTGCACCGCTCGCAGTTCCGGTTGCGAGCCGCCGCCTACCATAAGGGTTCGCCCCGCCAAGTCCTCCAACCGCACCAGCTCTTTTTGCGCTAAAGGGTCAGAAAGGGTGGTGATGAGATAAATCTTGCTTTTGAACAGCGGATGGAGGCGGATGTCCGGGATACGTTTCATGTCCTCCTCGCGAGCAAATACCATATCCTCCTCGCCGCGCAGAAAGCGGTCGGCACTGTGTAGCGGTATAAATTCCGGCGTAACGGATACGCCTGTATGGGTGCGTTCAAATTCGGCAATGGCCTGAGACAGAAAATAAATAGCGGAACGCAAGGGCAGTCCGATGGTGAGATTGTGCTGATAACGGCGGCTGTTGTTTTGCCCCTGCTCAATGGCGCGTTTTAGTTCTTCGCGTAGATTGCGGAGAATCATGCAGAATTGTTGCCCCGCCGGAGTTAAAGTGGCTCCTTTGCCGGAACGATGAAAAAGCGTAAAGCCGATTTCCTCCTCGACGGTTTTGATGTGGTATGTCAGTGTCGGCTGGGCGATGTAAAGATTTTCTGCCGCCCGGTTGAAATTCAGGGACTGGGCAAGCTCCAGTATGCAATCAATTTGTTTTGAGTTCATGGGTCGGCCTCCTATTACCAATAGAAAAATTCTATCGGTAATAGAATAATACAATTGGACTTTCAATGCAAGTCCCATGTATAATGGAGACAGAAACAAGGTAATGACAAGTTGATATACATTTTGGGGGAGACAAGGGGGACGATAGCGTGAAGGAAATCAAGAAAACCTGCCCGCAAGCTATAGTAGCAGACGGCTTGCCGATTCACGGTGCTGATGCGGCAAAATCCGAATCGACGGTAACTGCTTGGGCAAAGAAGAATATTTGATTAACTTTTGACAAACAAACCAATAGTAACCTGAAATGGATGGGAAAACGCATGAACATAAAAACCAAGCTAGTGAAAAACGCCGTAGCTCTCGGCGTTGTCCTGTCGCTTTCGGCAGGGCTGGCGGTAGCCGCGCCGATTACCATTGAGGAGCAAGGCTCCTTTACCGTGGGCGGCACTTATAATGAGAAGCCGGGTAAATTTACGCAGGAAAATTTTGTGGCGGAGGATGGTCAGCGCGCCTACGGTGATTTTGCCTATGTGGAGTACCAAAAGCCGGTAAAAGCCAAGAAACTGCCGCTGATTTTTCAGCATGGCGGCGCCCAATCAAAACGGACATGGGAGTCCGGCCCCGATGGTCGGGAGGGTTTTAACACCATGTTCGTTCGCGCCGGTTACTCGGTCTATTTGGTGGATCAGCCCAGAAGCGGCGAAGCCAATCTCTCCACGGAGGCGGTAACGCCGGACACTCCTTGGGCAAGCAATCCCATGTACGGGGACAAAACGCTGTATGTCCTTTCCCGTATCGGCCATTACGATGAAGCCGGCAATCCCGTACCCAACGCCCAATTTCCCTCAGGCGAAAAGAATTATCAAGCCTTTCAGCAAAGTTGGACGATTGGTTCGGGGCCACTCGATAACGACCTCAATGCCGATGTGCTCTCCGAACTGGTAAATCAACAGCCAGATGGCGCCGTCCTCGTCACTCATTCCATGGGCGGCACGATTGGTTGGCGCGCGGCGCTCCGTTCCGATAAGGTAAAGGGCATCATTGCCTACGAGCCGGGCGGCACTCCCTTTATTTTCCCGGAAACGGAAATGCCAAAAATCACCGAGGCGCGATTTAAGGCGCTGTCGGCGGCGGCTATGGGCGTTCCCATGGAGGAATTTCTGAAACTCACCAAGATGCCGATTGTTCTTTATTACGGAGACTATATCCAAATCGGTTCGGAAAATGTGGGCGAGGATAAGTGGGGTACGGAGTACGCCATGGCCGAGCAATTTGTAGCGGCCATCAATCGGCACGGCGGCGACGCGACCTTGGTACACCTGCCGGACATCGGCATCAAGGGCAATTCCCATTTCCTCATGCAGGAGAAAAACAACGCCCAAATCATGCAACTGGCGTTAGCTTGGCTCAAAGAAAAGGGCTTGGATAAATAGAAAGGGGCAATCAAAATGTCGCTAGAAATTTTGGCAGACAAAGAGGCTATTCGCGAGGTTATCGATGAGTTCGCTAATCTCGAATGCGACGTAGCGGCGCAGGAGAAATTTTTCACCGCAGACACGCACATCATGGTACACATGAACGGGAAACTGGCCATGGACATTCATGGCTCGGCGGAAATGGTGCGAGAGTTCAGCGCCTTTACCGCCGCTGTCAAAGCATCCCACCACATGAACGGCCAGCAGGTCATTACGGTAAACGGAGACAAAGCGCAGGACGTCCACTACTGCCGCGCCGCCTTGCTCACGGAACAGAACGGGCAGGAGGTTATCAGCGATAACTATATCCGCTACGTTGATCAACTGGTGAAGCAGGACGGCGTATGGCGCATCGCCGAACGCGACCAGTATTTCGTTATGACGGAGAATCGCCCGGTGCAGGGTTGAGTGCGTATGGATGTCATTTCATTTCGCCATTTAATGAAGAATCATCACAAAACT
Source organism: Selenomonadaceae bacterium (assembly GCA_017476005.1). Taxonomy (GTDB): domain Bacteria; phylum Bacillota; class Negativicutes; order Selenomonadales; family Selenomonadaceae; genus RGIG5097. The sequence continues at coordinate 10,551 of JAFVEM010000018.1, forward strand.
CATCACGGTGCATAGTATGCAAAGGGGATGTCGCACATAATTATCGTGTGGCAGCCCCTTTTTTAGCGAAAAAAATCCCACAAAGCAGGAAACTTTGTGGGGCATGTGTAATATTGCAGTTTAGTGTACTTATTTTTACGCAGCAGAGTGGATTGCTAGTTCAGAATATTATCTAAATAATGGAGCGAACTGTCACACGAAGGATTTTTTCCTTCGTGCGACAGCCACTAAGTAACACCTGAATCCAAATACCGGAACTTTAACCAAAGACTTTAACTCTCTCGTTTATGGATATTTTCTCAATGGGTTGCGGAACTGCCAAAAGTTCGCCGAAAACCATCTGCGCTACCAGCTGCCAACTTTCCGGCACCGAAAAGTGCGCCTTAATATCCGCATCTATCAGTGGATTGTAATGCTGTATATTGACACCCAGCCCTAAATTAGCCAGCTGAGTCCAGATAGCGAATTGGAGCATACCGTTGGCCTGAGAAGCCCACACGGGGAAATTGTCGGCATAGGGCTTGAATTGCTCCTGCATATCCTTAACCGTAGCCGTTTCCTCAAAAAACAGCACGGTGCCATACCCTGCCGCGAATCCGTCAATCTTTGCGGCTGTGGCCTCGAAGCGATCCGCCGGCACTATGCGCCGCAAAGTCTCTTTCGTGATGCTCCAGACCTTTTCATGATGTTCGCCCATGGCCAATACGACTCGCGCCGACTGCATATTGAAAGCCGAAGGCACCTCTTTGGTCATGCGCTCCACCGTTGCGACAATTTGCGACGGCAACACCGGTATGTTCTTACCCAAGGCATAGTTGGTGCGACGGTTAATGACCGCCTCCTGAAAGCATCTCATAAGTATTCCTCCTTCAACACGTCCGCCCTTCTCGCTTCCTATATGCAGTACTACCTTAAAACTGACGTTAGGCTAATGCCTAACGCCAGCTTTTTTCGCTAATCTTTTACACTTTAAACTGCCCCACGGCTTCTTGCATCTCGCCGGCGAGGGTGGCGAGAGCTTGGGAGGCGGCGGCGATTTCCTCGTTGGAGGCTGACTGCTCTTCGGTGGCCGAGGAAATGGTCTGGGTGTTGTCGGAGGTCTTGCGGCTGATGGAGTCGATGGAATCCACCGCGCTGACAATGCGCTCGGCGCCCTGCGACACTGTTTGCACCGACTGGTTTATTTCGCTCATCTGCTGATTGATGCCGTTGACCTTGCTCATGATGTCCTCGAACTGCTCGCCCACTTCCCGAATGGCTTTCGTTCCCTGTTGGACTTCGTTGGTGCCGTTTTGCATGGCCTCCACCGCTTGCGCCGTATCCTTTTGAATGGTGGAAATCCGCGCCTTGATTTGCTCGGCGGAATCCTGGGACTCGGAGGCGAGCTTTCTCACCTCGTCGGCCACCACCGCAAAACCGCGTCCCTGCTCGCCGGCTCGGGCGGCTTCGATGGCGGCGTTTAAGGAGAGCAAATTGGTCTGCTCGGCAATGGCGGAAATAGCCTCCACAATTTGCCCGATTTGCTGGGAGCTTTCGCCTAAGGTCTTTACCACGGCGGCGGAAGCCATAACGCTTTGTTCGATGTTCGCCATCTTCTTGATGGCTTCTTCCATGAGCTGGGCGCCGCGTTTGGCGGCGTCGGCGGTTTCCACCGAGGCGTCGGTGACTTGCTGCGCCTTATCGGACATTTTGTTAATGTCTTGATATACCATATCGACGCTTCTTTTCGCCCCGTTTATGTCATCCAGCTGTTGCGCCATGCTGGCGCTCACGTCGCCCACGGTTTCCGCCACATGCACCGAGGCATCCGCCGACTGTTGGGCGTTGGCCGTCAGTTCTTCCGAGGAGGCGGCCACCTGTTCGGAGGTGGAGGCCATCTTGGCAATCAGTTTGCGCAGATTGACGCTCATGGTATTAAAGGAACGCGTGAGGGAGCCGATTTCGTCGTCGGAGTTTATTTTCATGTCGTCCATGTGGAGATTGCCCTTGGCCATTTCGTCGGCATGATGTTCCAATTCGATAATGGGAACGGTAATGCGACCGGCGAATTGCAAGCAAGCAAAGACAATGAGGATAATCCCCACGATGGTAAGAATCAGGTAAGTTGTCCGCAAAGAGTTTAGCGAGGAAAACACATAATCAGTCGGCACATACATGGCGAAAAGCCAACCGGGGCCGGCCACCTTCGTGTAGCCGCAAATCATTTCCCCGTCCTTACTGTCAAAGAGAAAATAGCCGCTGTCTTTCTTTATCATCTCGTCAAAATGTTCTCCCAATCCCGGGATGGCGCGAACATCCGACATAACTTCTTCCGGGCCGGCGTTGCCCAAAATCTGACCTTTGGGGTCGGCAATTACGGCCGTACCGGCCTCGCCGTGATACTTCAGCTCCTTGGTGCGTTTATCCACCACTTCCAAGCCGATGTCCGTGCAAATGGCACCCCAAAATTGCCCGTCGCGTTTGAAAGGCGCTACCGCCGAAACCACCAGTTTACCAGTATTCTTGTCCACATAAGGTTCGGTAAAGGTCAGCTTACCGGCTTGCCGCGCGTCGTTGTACCAAGGGCGCGTTCTGGGATCTAAACGCCCGGTACCGTCACCGGCGTAGTAGGAGGCGAAATAACCGTCTTCGGCGCCCACATTCAAATCCAAAATCTCCGGATCCGAGGCAATCATGGCCAAGGATTCTATGGATTTGACTCTTGCCTCGTCACCATTAAAGGCGGTCATTAAGTCCGCTGCGTACTGAGCCGAGCTGGCTTTTTGCATCAGCCAGCCGTTCAGCGACTCGCCGGCCTCCCCCATGGTGGAGGTAAGCTCCTGTTCTACTATCTCTTGGGTGTTCTTGTTCGATATGTAAAAGCCCACTATCGAAACCAAGGCCAAGAGCGCGCCCATTAACCCGGATAGCATGAAAAACTTTTGTCTAATACCCATTGTCCCATCCCCTCTTCCTTATTTGTTTGGCCGTACCTTTTCCCTTGTACCCACCGCTTATCTTGTTCGCCACGAAATAGTGAATCCCTGTCAAAAAAATTTTTTTAAAGAAAAAATTTTTGTTAGCAGGGATTTGCCTAGGGAGGATAGAATAAGTACGGCAAGAGAAACGCTATCTTATACGGCAGCCCCTCAGCGCGCTACGAGGACGCCGAGGGCTTATATTATAGTAAAAAAGAAGCAGGTGAGCATTTGTGGAAAAAGTCAAGGTAATGGTAGTTGATGATTCCAAGGTAAGCCGTGCGATGATAGAGGGACATCTCAAGAAAACGAATTTTGAGGTTTGCGCCAGCGCCAAAACGGCAGCCGAGGCGCTGTCCATGTACGCCGAACACAGACCCAGCGTGGTCACCATGGATATGAACCTGCCGGATGCCGACGGCATTGAGTGTTCGCGGAAAATACGACTCATCGATCAGGATGCCAAAATCATCATGATAAGCGCCATGAAGGACGCCAGCTTGGTGTCCGCCGGTCGCGAAGCCGGTATCAGCGCCTTTTTGCAAAAACCCATCAATCCCAACGACCTCATAGACACCATGATGATACTCTGCCAAAACAAGGTAGGCAGGGTAGCCGTCCTCCGGGAATCCTATGCCAAGGCTTTCGTTCGCGCCTTGCAACAGGGACTGACCAGCCTCGTTGGCATCACCGGGGAAGCGGATTTGGAGCTTGACGAGCGCCGTTTCTTAGACGTGAGCGGCATAGCGGTCATCATCGGTCTCACCGGTTTCCCGGTGGGACGCGCCATCGTTTATATGAGCGAGGAAACCATGCGGAAATTCTCCGCCATCATGTTGGGAGAGGACAGCGCCGAAGGGCTGACAGAAGACGACGCCTCTGATTCGGTGGAAGAAGCGGCCAATATCATCGTGGGGCGCGGCGTGTCCAACATTAACGATGTCTTTAAGGACAAAGAGATGCGTATCACTCCGCCGGGAACGATATGCGGCACTAATATTCGTATCGCCAGCCCCAAGCTCACCACCTTCAAGATAACAGCCGAGACGCGGATTGGCACTATATGTATGAATATTGGGTTCGCGGAAGGAGAGTGATACCATGGCCATGGATGCAAAATTAGTTAATCCTTTTATAGATGCCGTCACCACCGTACTGCCGCAGATGGGTTTCCCCGAACCCAAAAGAGCGAAGCTCTATGTCCGGGAAAAAAATGCGGTCAGTCTCGGCGTGTCGGTTATCGTCGGTTTTACGAAGCAAATACGCGGCAACGTGGTTTACAATATGACGGAGGACACCGCCAAATTCATCGCCTCCACCATGATGATGGGCATGCCCGTGGCAGAATTTGATGCCATGGCGCAAAGCGCCATCTCGGAAATGAGCAACATGCTGACGGCGAACGCCGCCACCAATCTTACCGCCATGGGACTGGAAGTTGATATTTCCACCCCCAGCCTCACCGTGGGCAAAAATTTCCAAGTAAAAATCAGCGAGTCTCAATACCTAACCGTAGAAATGGACGTCGGCGGCAACATTGTGGAATTGGATATTGCCGTGGAGCCCCAATAAAAAGGCCGAAAAGCCCCCGTCGAAACAGGCGGGAGCTTTTCTCGCGCCTGAAAGGAACTAAAACATGACTTTAACCGGAACCAATCGTCTGCTCCTCACGGTTTTTTTGGGGATTATGGCGGCTATGGCGCCCTTATCCACGGATATGTACCTACCGGCCTTGCCGGTGATGCAAGCCGATTTCAATATTTCTACTTCTTTGACCCAAATGACCCTCACCATGACCATGATCGGCATGGCCTTGGGACAGATATTTGCCGGCCCCATCAGCGATATGCGAGGGCGCAAGCGGCCGCTGTTTATAGGGATGTTGGTTTTTATTGTGGCCACTGTCGGTTGCGTGGTGATAACCAATATTTGGCTCTTTCTCATCTGTCGCTTCATTGCCGGTTTCGCCGGCGCCAGCGGCATCGTCATCGCTCGGGCTATCGCTCGCGACGTGTGCGAAGGGGCGGAGCTGACCAGATTTTTCGCCATGCTGATGATGGTGAACGGGCTGGCGCCGATTCTGGCGCCGGTGATTGGTGGGCAAATTCTCGCCTTTACCACTTGGCATGGAGTGTTTATTTTGCTGGCGGTCATCGGCGTCGCGCAAGCCGTAGCTACCTTGATTTATCGCGAAACTTTGCCGCCGGAAAAACGCCTGAAGAACCTCGCGGCCTCTTTTCATAAATTCCCGGAGCTAATCAAAAATCGTTATTTTTTTGGCCACTGCCTCTTGCAGTGTTTTGCTTTCGGAGCCTTTTTTTCTTATATCGCCGGCTCGTCCTTTGTGTTTCAAAACGTCTTTGGACTCTCGGCGCAGGCTTACAGTTTGGCCTTTGGGATTATCGGCGTGGGACTTATGCTGTCGGGGAGCATCCCGGCCAGATTTGCCGGACGGGTGCCAGATGAGCTTATGCTCCGCGGCTCCATCTTCGTTCCCCTTATTGGCTCCATTTGCCTACTGTCTATGGCGCTGCTCAAGGTTCCCCTCGTTATATTTTATCCCTTTCTCTTTATAACTTTAGTCCCCCAGTCCATCATGGGGGCTACCAGTTTTTCCTTGGCTTTGGCCAAACAGGGGAAAAACGCCGGCAGCGCCAGCGCCCTCATCGGTTTTTTCTCCATGATCTTGGGCGGCGTTATGATGCCTTTGGTGGGCATAGCCGGTGATAATACCGCCGTCCCCATGCTTATACTCATGATTTTGGGTTATGGCGGAGCCAACGTGGTATTTCACACTTATATACTGCCGGAGCATCAGGAAAAGGAAAAATAAGATTTTGATCGGCTGTCCCCCTCTGGAAGGGGGACTCTTTTAGTTTCGGGGCGCCTCAAAAATTTTTTTCGCGAAAAGTAAAAAAAGGTCTTGACAGGATAAAGGTGGTGAGGTATTATAAGCAAGCTCGCTCGTGAGGCAAGGCCAAAGAGCGAGGTTGTGTTCCTTGAAAACTGAACAATGCTAAGATCATGCAACATGATAGCCAGTAAGATTGAACCGCAAGGTCAATCGCAATTCTTAAA
>JAFVEM010000019.1 GCA_017476005.1 Selenomonadaceae bacterium
GGTACCCTGCCCTAGGTCGATTTGTCCTTCCTGCTCCCGTTTCATCCATGTGTAGAGGGTATTTCGGGATATACCCAACTCCTTGGCGGCCTTGGCGCCGCCTATCTCTTTGGCCAGTTTGACGGCCTGAACCTTGTAATTCGCATCGTAATGCTTGGGGGTTGCCATGTTTATCGCTCCTTTTCTCTCTTCATAGGTGCTTATTCTATATTGTGAGAGAAAAGTGGCAAGAAAAAGTGTACTACTTCAGTTTTACTATGGCTAAATATTATGACGGTTGCCCTCGTTGTGGGCGAAAAGATTTCGGTGAGATACTTCACTGCAAGAGGTGCAATACCGATTTCTGCACAAAATGTCAGGGAAAGCGGAAGTTGCCTGATGGTACGGACTATGACTGTTGTCCTCGCTGCGGTGCGGAAATTGACGATGATGATGCTGTCGTTGTTGTAACCACGGAAAAAGAAAATGCCAAAAAATCCTAACTATAGGATTGATGGTGGTTGATGAGTATTCTAACTCCTTCTCATCAGAGAGTTTTTGTGAGATATTAAGGTAGAGGCAAGTGAGCAGCTTGCCCCTTTTTTGATGATAGAACGATTCTCCATTCTTGCCACGCCGCTATACATCGTTCTCCAAATCCTTGATTTTCCTTGCCGGAACGCCGCCAACCAATGTATTATCCGGCACATCTTTTGTGACCACCGCTCCTGCCGCTACTACCACATTGTTTCCGATGGTTACTCCCGGCAAAATCGTTACATTGCCGCCAATCCAGACATCATTGCCTATGGTCACAGGTTTCCCGATACCTAAGTGTTTGCGTCTTCCCATAGGAGTAAGTGGGTGATTAACTGTGCTAATCATTGTACCGGGGCCAATCATCACATGATTGCCAATTCTTACCTCCATAATGTCAAGAATGGTCACATTGTAATTGGCAAGGAAATCGTCCCCCACATGAATATTTTTACCGTTATCACAATTAAACACCGGGAGTACAGTTGGGTTTTCGCCAACGCTACCGAAGAGTTCTTTGATAGCGGCTCTCACAGCCACTGTGTCCGTCACCGGGATGACGTTTAGCTTTTGGCAGCCCTTCACGGCATGGAGTTTTCTGCCATCCACTTCAGCATCGGTAAAGTCATAAGGAAGTCCGGCTTCCAGCTTTTCCAGTTCCGTCATAGTTCTTTCCTCTTTCTAATCCTCATCCCCACGCCGTTCTGTGCATATTTCATCCAGCCCACCATCATCGTAGGATGGTGTATCCCCTTTGTATGGAACAGGACGAGGCTTGCCCATCTTGTAAAGTTTACAATTCTTCGGCCCGTAGCAGAAACTCTCAAAGCGAAATTTCTGGCTCACGCCCCAATCATATTCGATAGTAACATTGGCCATGCAAGCCCATTTGCAGACAAAACATTTTCCGCTATAAGTTCTGCCGTCGAGCATTCGGCAACCGCGCCATTCATACACGGAAAGAGCAGGGACTTCTCCTGTCCATGGGGAGGCTGATTCCTCCTCCGTCTCGATTGCGACTTTTTCCTTTTTTAGCGACCCTGCCCGATAGAAGTCAGCGTACTCCAGTTTGGGGTATTTCTTCGTCCAGCCCGTGCCGCTTATTACATCCCCGATGTGAAACCGCATTTTTTCCTGCTGTTTCTCGGAAATAGCCACGGCAAAGTTGCGCTCCTCGCCAGCGGCCGCACCTTTGAGGAATATGTTGTACCCGGTCAGGCCGTGGTTGCGGTTGTCCAGCCTGTACCGCCAAACATTTGAGCGAGGCTGTACGGAACGAACTACCCCCGCAAAATTGATTTTTCGTTGCTCTCCCATAAAAGGCTCCCCTATTAGTGTACAGTAATTTTTCGTCACCGTAGAGCGTTCCCGTGATTACCGACGCATCCGGCTGATATTCGGCAAGACCCTGCCGTATTCTTTTCGGCCTAGCAGTAACGACAGCCTTGAATACAGGTGTCGTAGGCTCCAATATCGAAACTCTCCACATATATGCTACAACCTCATGCGAAGCTACATTCTCCGTGGATACAAATTTTTCCTGCCAATTCCTAGAGATTTCCTATTTGAAGGGCAGGAAGTTGCCCACAATATGTAGAACAGGGGAAATAATAGTGGGAGTAAAACGGATCGACGACTGACGAGAAAATAGCCACACATAGGGGGAGTCATCATGGATAAGATGGAAGCGCTTACGGAGATTTTACGCAAAAGCAAGAAAGCGGTATTCTTCGGTGGGGCTGGAATGTCCACGGAATCAGGGATTCCGGATTTTAGAAGCGCCGATGGTATATACAGCCAAACTTTAAACCGCCAATTTCACCCGGAGGAAATGGCCACCCATAGTTTTCTCGTCAAGCACCCGGAAGAGTTCTTTGATTTCTACCGCCAGCGGATGATGTTTATGAACGCCAAGCCCAACGACGTCATCGCGCGTTGGCCAAATTGGAGGAAAAAGGGATTCTACAAGCCGTGGTCACTCAGAACATAGACGGCTTGCACCAAATGGCCGGTTCTAAAACGGTTTATGAACTGCATGGCTCAAGCCTACGTTGGCCATGCATGGAATGCGGCAAGGTCTATCCCATGGAATATGCCCTGCAAGAGGAAAACAAGCCCATCCCTCACTGTACCGAGTGCGGCGGCGTGGTCAGGCCGGGCGTGGTTCTTTATGAGGAGGGATTGGACGATACGGTAGTGGAAAATGCCGTCAGAGTTATCAGTAAGGCGGATACCCTTATCGTAGGCGGTACATCCTTGGTGGTTTACCCGGCGGTGGGTATGATTAAATATTTCCGCGGGGAGAATTTGGTGATAATCAACAAAACCGAAACCAAAGCCGATGAATGGGCGCAACTTGTCATAAGAGATCCTATTGGCCAGACCCTTAAAGCTGCGGTGAATAGCCTTTATAAGGCGGACGAGCTATAAGAGGCTATTCTACGAACAAGCCACTCTTCGCCCCGAAGACACGATAGCTCCTGCTGGGCAGACCAATAAGCAGAGATGACAGCCTACGCATCTTTTGGGGTCAAGGATAGGCTGCCGCTTTTCGTTTAGGCGGATGGCCTGATGGCCGCCGTCTGCGCAGGAAATTTCACAACGTCCGCACCCCAAGCAATTCTTGCGCAGGAATTTGGGATACACGATGCTGTCCCTCGCTATTGCCTCCGTGGACTCGCTCACCGTATCTAACCCCAACCCCACAATCTCACCCACCTGGGAAAAGCCTTTGTCGCGCAAATAATAATTCAGACCCGATTTCAAATCATCAATAATGCGATACCCGTACTGCATAACAGCGGTGGTGACTTGTATGGAACCTGCCCCCAAGAGCAGGAACTCCAGCGCATCTCGCCATGTTTCCACGCCTCCCATGCCGCTGATGTGCATACCGGAAAGTCCGGGATTTTGCCCCAGCTCGGCGATAAAGCGCAAGGCGATTGGCTTCACGGCGTTGCCGCTATAGCCTCCCACGGCAGACCCTCCCTTTACGGCAGGGCTAGAAACATAGGTATGGGGATTTACCCCCACAATGCTCTTGATGGTATTGATGGCGGCAAGGCCATCCGCTCCTCCGCGTTTTGCCGCTACTGCCGCCGGACTCATGCGAGCTACATTAGGCGTGAGCTTCGCCAAAACAGGTAGCGTTGTCCCTCTCTTGGTAGCGGCGGTAAATCGCTCAACCAGCTCCGGAATTTGCCCAATATCCGAACCCAAACCATCCTCCATCATGTTCGGGCAAGAAAAATTCAGCTCAATGGCATCAGCGCCGTTTTCTTGGCAAAGATGCGCCAGCTCCCCCCATTCCGCATCATTTCTGCCCATGATGGAGGCCAGAAGGAACTTATGGGGATAGTTCTTTTTGAGCCGGCAGAAAATATCCATGTTTTCCGCCACACCGTGATCCGAAAGCTGTTCTATATTCTTGAAACCAACGATGTCGCCGTTGGCGCTGTGAATAGCGGAAAATCTGGGGGATGCCTCGTGGATGTCAAAGGCGCAGATGGTCTTGAAAGCCGCCCCGGCCCACCCGGCTTCAAAGGCTCGGGCGCACATATCATAGGTACTGGCCACCACCGATGAGGACAGCAGAAAGGGATTTTCCAGTGGAATCCCACAAAGCTCCGTTTTTAATGCCGCCTCATCTTGGGAGACGGGAGTATCGAGGCATGGTTTTACTTCGGTTGCCAAACGGCAAAGAATTTTCTTGATGGGAACCTCTCCTGTTTTCAAACAGGCTTTCTCGCAGGGAGCCGCGCAATTTACACAGGGAAGTTCGGCCGGCAAATTGGCCGCCGCAAAGGCCTCATTGGCAAACCACAGGTGCCTTAACAGCTTAGCCGGATTCAAGTTCCTCTCGCAAACACCGTCGCATGGCGCGTTCCCACAAAGGACGCAATGCAACATATCCTTCCTGCTCAATTTATTTTCTATGTACATATAGCACCTCTCATTTAGCGATTTGATTTTGCAATTAACCGGAGAAAAATGTTGCTCACATTATAACATTTTGATATTTTCAAGCAAGGTCAAACCGTGGTATATAGGTATGCATGAGCGAAATTTACTTGGCTCAGATAAACTACACAAAGAAAGGAAGTTGCTTGGAGGGATGGCATCTGCAAAGCGCAACCGTGAATAGGGGCAAGCGAACAATGTGATACAGCGAATTTTTGAATGGGTATTCGAAGGAGAGGATATTGTGTACCGAAAACTGATTTCCGCCATGGCTGTCCTATGCTACTGCCTACTGCCGCTGACTGTTCATGCAGAGGAAGCGACTGCTCAGTCGGTGATAAGCGTCCATGGCGAAGGCATGGCCGAAGCAACTCCGGATATGGCCACCATCACCTTAGGCATCGTCACGGAGAGCAAAGATGGGGCGGCGGCTCAAAAAGAGAACGCCATTGTTGCCCAGAAAATACGGGGTAGCCTGTACGAGATGGGCATAAGCGAGAAGGACATCCAGACCAACAACTTCAGCTTCCAACCACAACACGACTACAATCGGACGGACAGTAGCAACAGACTTATCGGCTACCGAGTCGAAAACAGCCTTGTGGTGCGGCTAAGCGACATCTCCCGTTCCGGCGAAGTCATCGACCGGTCATTGAAAGCCGGAGCCAACCAAGTCAACTCCCTGAATTTCGGCATCAAGGACACAAAGGCGCTTCGTAGTCGCGCCTTAACGGCGGCAGTCACCGATGCCAGAGAGCGCGCGGAGGTCATCGCCAAAGCTCTGGGAGTACAAATCCATGGCGTGAAGCTAGTGAGCGAAAGCACCAGCAGGCCGTATGCCGCCGCGCGGAATTTTGACGGACTGGCTATGGCCAAGGCGGAGGGCATAAACGTGTCAACGCCTATCGAGAGCGGCGAAGTGTCCATCAGCGCCACGGTGCAGATTGAGTTCTTTGTTGAGTGAATAGAGCCGTTCTGATTGTCAGAACGGCTCTATTCGCGTATGCTGTTTTCTTCCTTGCTCACTCCGTAAATTTCGTGGCCGCTCGCGCTTCTTCGGCGCGACTTATCACTCCTTCTAAGTCGGCGCCGCAAGCAGCTTCCACGGCGGCAAGAACTGCTCCCTCCGCCACGGGGGCATCCGCTATTTTTAGCTCATAACCCTCCAAATCCTCCAGCACCATTTCCGTAGTCATTAAGGCGCTGCCCATATCGACGAAAATCGCGGCGCCGTCCTCGCCGTAAACTGCTTCGATGGCCGCCTTGATGCGCTCGAAATCCGTGCCGAGACTGCCGTCCGGAAGACCGCCGGCGGCGGCGATTTTCACGTTTTCCGCCATGGCGCCGGCCAGCTCCGCCACGCCTTCGGCCAGTTTCCGGCTGTGGGATATGATAACAATGCTTACCATGGGGTATGCCTCCTAGCTGTAATAATTCACTCCGGCGGCAAACAGCTCTTGATCTTTACTGCCCGGAATGTTCTTCCCAATGTCCGTACCGATACGCTCCGAATGTCCCATTTTACCCAAGACGCGCCCGTTGGGACTGGTGATGCCCTCAATGGCGTGTTGGGAACCGTTGGGATTGTCGGGGAAATTCATGGTGGGGAGGCCGTTTTTATCTACGTACTGCGTGGCTATTTGCCCTTGGACGCGCATTCTCGCCATTATCTCGTGGTCGGCCACAAATCTGCCCTCACCATGAGAGACGGCGATGGTATGAATATCGCCCACGTTCACATTGCTGAACCACGGGGAAAGATTCGAGACAATCTTCGTCCTGACCATGCAGGAAACATGACGGCCGATGTTGTTGTGGGTAAGGGTGGGGGAGCCTTCCGACAAATCCCTGATTTCGCCGTAAGGCAACAGTCCCAATTTTACCAAGGCTTGAAAACCGTTGCAAATACCCAAAATCAAGCCGTCATGCCGGTCGATAAGATTCATGGTTTCCTCTTTGATGAGCGGATTGCGGAACATGGCGGCAATGAATTTTCCCGACCCATCCGGCTCGTCACCGCCGCTGAAACCGCCGGGGAGCATCATTATTTGCGCCTCCCTTAGTTCCTTAGCGATAGCCGCCACCGTTTCCTCCACCGCCGCCGGGGTAAGATTTTTGATAATCAGGGTGTGAACATCGGCGCCGGCCTTGCGCCATACCCGTTCCGAATCATATTCGCAGTTGGTGCCGGGGAAAACGGGAATGAAGACCCTAGGCTGAGGTTTTTTCGACCACGGGATTAAACGAGAGCCGCGAGTATAGCTCACCTTGGAGGCCGTCTCTAAGCGGTTCTGCTTCAGCTTGCTGGGGAAAATTTTGCTCAGGGGCTTGGTGTAGGCTTCTTCGGCTTCCCATAAGGCTATGGCCGCCTTGCCGAACACAATGGTGCCGTTCTCGGTGGTTTCCCCCAAGACAAAGGCATCGGTTCCGGCCAAAGCCGTTTCCACATTGAAACCGGCCGCCACCTCAAGGAGCATGGTGCCGTAATCCGGCAGGAAAAGTCCGCCGCGAGGGAAATCCTTACCGAAGGTAAACCCTATGCCGTTGCCCAAGCACATCTTGGTGACAGCCGCCGCCACGCCGCCGAAACCTACGCTTTGCGCCGCCAATACCTGACGCTTGGCAATGAGTTCGCTGACCTTTTGAAGATTTTGCCGGAAGGCGACAAAATCCGGTATCCCGTTGGCATCTTTGGGGCAGGGCAGGATGACTACCGGCTGACCGGGGTACTTAAATTCCGGCGAAACAGCTGCCGACCCATTCATAACGGCCACGGCGAAGGACACCAACGTGGGCGGCACCTCTTTGTCCATGAAGGTGCCGGACATGGAATCTTTGCCGCCGATGGCCGGGATTTTTAAGGCCGCCTGAGCGGTTAGCGCCCCCAAGAGCGCCGCCGTGGGTTGTCCCCATTTTTGCGGCTCGTCTCCCAGATGAGGAAAATATTCTTGGAAGGTCAGTCTAGCTTTCGTCGCGTCCGCGCCCAAGACCGCCAGCTTAGTCAGAGATTCCACCACGGCATAAATCGCGCCGTGAAAGGGGCTCCATTCCGACAAAAAAGGATTGAAACCAAAAGTCATGGCCGTGGCCGTATCGGTTTCGCCTTGGGTCACGGGGAGTTTAGCCACCATGCCGTCGGTGGGGGTGAGTTGTTTTTTGCCGCCGAAGGGCATGAGGACGGTGCCGGCGCCGATGGTGGAGTCGAAGCGTTCCGCCAGTCCCTTTTGGTCGGCCACGTTCAAATCCTTGAGATTCTCCAGCCACGCCTTTTCCAAATCATCGCCGCAGGCGGCCACCTTGGGCGGCAGTTGTTGCAAAAAGTTTATTTCGTCTTGGGGCAGGGAGATTTTGGCCGTAACGTGTTGGCGTACGCCGTTGGTGTCCAAAAATTCCCTATCGAGTCGCACCACATCTTGGCCGCGCCATTTCATGACGAGCTGCGGCTCTTCCGTCACCACCGCCACTTGGGTGGCCTCCAAATTTTCCGCCGCCGCCGCCTCGATGAAATCATAAATATCTTTCGGCGCCACTACTACCGCCATTCGCTCTTGGGATTCGGAAATGGCCAGTTCCGTGCCGTCCAGTCCCTCGTATTTTTTCGAGACGGAATCAAGGTCGATGAGGAGTCCCGGCGCTAGTTCCCCAATGGCCACCGCCACTCCCCCCGCGCCGAAATCGTTGCACCGCTTAATGAGGCGGCTCACTTCGGGATTGCGAAAGAGGCGTTGCAGTTTTCTCTCCGTGGGGGGATTGCCCTTTTGGACTTCCGCGCCGCAGGTGGTTAAAGAGTCGGCGGTGTGTTCTTTGGAAGAACCGGTGGCGCCGCCGCAACCGTCGCGGCCTGTCCTGCCTCCCACTAAAATAACAATATCGCCGGGAACGGGTCTTTCCCGTACCACGTTTTTAGCCGGGGCGGCGCCGATAACCGCGCCAATCTCTAGTCGCTTGGCCACATAGCCCGGATGATAAATTTCGCGTACCTGCCCCGTGGCAAGGCCGATCTGATTGCCGTAGGAGCTGTAACCGGCGGCGGCGCCCAAGGTGATTTTCTTTTGGGGCAATTTCCCGGCGAGGGTATCTTTAAGGGGCGTTCTGGGGTCGGCCGCTCCGGTGACGCGCATGGCCTGATAGACATAGGAGCGACCGGAAAGGGGATCCCGAATGGCGCCGCCGAGGCAGGTGGCCGCTCCGCCGAAAGGTTCTATCTCCGTGGGATGATTGTGGGTTTCGTTTTTGAACATGACGAGCCAATCTTCTTCGCCTTCGCCCACCTGCGCTTTTACTTTGATGCTACAGGCGTTTATCTCTTCCGATTCGTCCAAATCGGGGATAAACCCTGCTTTTTTCAGCGCTTTCGTGCCGATGGTGGCCATGTCCATCAGCGTAATCTCGCGGTTGGTATTTTCACCGTAAACTTCCTGCCGGAGCGCCAAATAGCGCAGGAAAGCATCTTCGATAACCGGACGCAGCGCGCCTTCTTCCACCGTAATCTTATCAATGGCCGTGGTGAAGGTGGTATGCCGACAGTGATCCGACCAGTAGGTATCAATGACGCGGAGTTCCGTGATGGTGGGGGAGCGGCGCAGTTTATCCCGAAAATATCTTTGGCAAAAACTAAGATCCGCTAGATTCATGGCCAAACCGCGCTCGGCCATCATTTGCGCTAGGCCGGTGTCGTCCAGCGACAGAAAATTACGCAGGACTTCCACGTCCGGCGGTTCTTCCATGGGCATAGCGAGGGATTCCGGCTTGGTCAAGGCGGCTTCCCGGCACTCCACGGCGTTGATAAGATAAGTCTTGATACGCGGAATAATCTCCGCCGGAATGTTGCCCACCAAGACAATGACCTGCGCCACGCGAATGAGAGGACGTTCCTTTTGGGTGACGAGCTGGACGCACTGCGCCGCCGAATCGGCGCGTTGGTCGTATTGTCCCGGCAGGTACTCTATGGCAAAAACTTGGGAATTGGGAAAATCCGGCAGTTTCTCTTCGTAAATTATATCCACCGGCGGCTCGGCAAAGACCACCCACTTCACCGCCGCATATTCTTCAGCGCTTAATCCTTCAATGTCGTAGCGATTTATGAGCCGCACGGCTTTAAGCTCGGTCAGCCGGAAGGTTTCGGTCAAATCATCGCTTAATTTTCTGGCCGGTACGTCGAAAAAGCCCTGTCGCTTTTCCACGAAAATTCGTCGCACACCCATATTTCTCAGCTCCCTAGACTTTGGGGCTTTGCCCCAAACCCCAGCAGGGGGATAATCCCCCTGCACCCTTTAATTAAGGGGTCAAGGGGAAATTATTTCCCCTTGTGGGGTTTGGGGTGAAACCCCAAAAATAAAATCCTTAAAAAAATAGGCATATCGAAAACCCGATATGCCAAAATCTTTACAGCAAATCCAAAGACACCTTTACCACCACTTTGAGTACCGGTTCGGACATTTCATCCACGGAAATGCAGGGCGAGTGTACGTCCTCGGGATAAAGCACCACAAAGGTACCCGGCGACAGAAAAATACTGCTCTCCGGTATCAGTTTCTCGTAGAAGGTCACGTCTTTTTCCGTATTGTAAGGGACAGTCACCTTGAGGTCGGGGCTGAAGGGACACCAGCCCAAATACTCCTCCCCTTCCACCAAGTACTGAATATCGACATATTTGGTGTGGGATTCCGGGCGGCACATTTCCGGCGAGCGCGTCTCGTAGCGTTGCAAGTTGAAATACACCTTGTCACCGTCGATTTCGTAACGCCCATCCGCCATGGCGCTAAAATCCTGCTTTTCCAGATAGGCGATAGCATCCTGAATGACCTTGGGATAAACCCGTTCCCATGCCCAGGTATCAATATTGCCCACAAACATGACTTGACCTTCTCTCTGAAAATCTTACCGGCGAAACTTCCCCGTAAGTCGGGGCGCCTCTTACACTTCGTCGCCCTTGACCTGCATCCAACGATGCACCACTTGGGTGGCCGAGGCGCACCAACCGTCGCGGCCTTCCTGTTTCACCCGATAGAGGGATTCGTCGGCCATCTTAAACAAGGTGTTGTAGTCGGTGCCGTCCAAGGGAGCAATGGCTATGCCAATGCTGGCGGTGATGCCGGCAGGTTTTCCGCCTCGGGCAATCTCTCGCGCCGTTTCTTGCACCTGCGCCGCCTTTTGTCCCACGACGGACAGCCCCATGTGTTCCCCCATCATCAGAATCACAAACTCGTCGCCGCCAAAACGCCCCACCACGTCGCGGTCGCGGAAAACTTTTTTTAGCCTGGCGGCAAATTCCTGCAAAATAAAATCTCCGTACTGGTGTCCGTGGGTGTCGTTGGCTTCCTTGAAGTGATCCAAATCTATGATGTACAACGCCGCTCGCTCCGCAGATTTCATGGCCTTCAGGCGCGCTTCGCTCAAACGCTCCACGGCGGCTTTATTGTAAAGACAGGTGAGCTTGTCCCGTTCCGATTCTTCGCGGTACTGATCTCTGGCGCTACCCACCTGCCTGAGAGCCTCCGCCATCTTGCCGATTTCGTCGTTGCCGCCGTAAAGCCGCATATCCAAGTCATTTTTGACTTTGCCGCCGTAAAGCCGCATATCCAAGTCATTTTTGACTTTGCCTTTGGCCACCTCCTCGGCAGACTCCAAGACAATGCTGAGGGGGAGCGTCATCTGTTCGGCCAAAAGGTAGGCCGCCACCCCTACCACCAAGAGTAGCAACAAGCCAAAGCTCCCCA
Organism: Selenomonadaceae bacterium; assembly: GCA_017476005.1. GTDB lineage: Bacteria > Bacillota > Negativicutes > Selenomonadales > Selenomonadaceae > RGIG5097. The sequence goes on from JAFVEM010000019.1 coordinate 11,196, forward strand.
ATTTGGTGGCTTCGTCATAGACCCAAGCCGTCACTTGGCCGTGCGGTACGGCGCTAACCACCGTCCAATCGGTCAAGCTGTCCCGGTAGTAGGACAGCAGGATGCGCCCGTCTTTTGTATTCAGCTCCACACTGCCCATGTTGCCCGGCAAAGGATTAGCGCGCAAATCGTAGCCTAGCACCGCCGCATGGTCTAAGCTATCCAGCACCTCTAGGCGCGAATGAGCCAGTAGCTGACCTTCGCCGTCGATAATGAACAGGACGCCGTCAGACGGCAGGTTGTCATGCGCGTCCTGATACATTACATACTCCTGCAACATCGACAGGTTATAATCCCGTTGCACCGCGCCGACGATTTTCCCTTGCGCGTCCGTCACGGGTACGGCCACGGCCACAATCATTTTGTCGGTGGCCAAACTCTTCAGCCCACCGGACACCGATTTTTCGCCCCACATGGCACGTTGAAAATAAGTTCTTTCCTTCACGCTAACCGGCGCGAGGTTGTCGGAGCGCAAAATTTGCCAACCGTCAGCGGTGGAGAGAATGGTATTGTTGCCATCGGCCAATATTTCATCGGCTTGCTTCATGATGACGGTCAAAAGGCGGCGTCGGTCTTCGTCGCGCGCCGCAAGGTAATCGGCCGTCATGGGATTTTTGGCCAGTGTCTGAAGTACGGTGAAGTTGCGAGAAAAAATCTCATTCAAGCGACCGGTGATAAGTTCGGTGCGATGTTCGCCGTCCGACTTGGCCTTGTCCAAAGCGCTCATCACGGTACTTTCGGTTCCGGCAAGTATCACCAACAACAGGGGGATGGTACTAAGGAAAATAAAAGTCGCGAAGATTTTCATCTTCATGCTAGCGAATTTGCCCACAGTCGCCACCTCCGGCTGTCGCTATACTGGATTCAAGACAAAGCGCACGTCACCTAAATTTCCTCAAAGAGCATGGCAAAACTGCCCAAGCCAATCCATATATGGCGACCGCTCTCATCTTCCTTCAGTTCCACCACTTGTATGGAGTTATAATCTAGGTCGCGAGAGGAATCTTCGACGCCTACAACGGTAAACTGCGTCCCCGGAGGGTAATACCCCAAGACATCCGCCACCTGAGAATGATTGTTCCGCTTATAGACTCGTCCCATGGATTGAAACCGCTTGCCTACGATACCACCCTCGACGAATTGTGCCATTCTTAAAGACCTCCAAAACATCATAAGTAAAGGAATTTTATTTATTAAGGGGTCAAGGGGATAAGCAGACTCTAGGAGCTTTAGCTCCATAGAGGTCGCTTATGCCCTGCAAATTATTTCCCCTTGTGGGGTTTGGGGCAAAGCCCCAAGCTCTTTATTTAATACACATTAGGCGCGCTCGATGTAATTGCCGGTACGGGTGTCGATGCGAAGTACGTCGCCCTCGTTGACAAAGAGAGGCACCTTCACTTCGTAGCCCGTTTCCACTTTGGCCATCTTGGTGGCGCCGGTGGCGGTGTTGCCCTTGACGCCGGGTTCGCACTCCACTACCTTGAGATTTACGGAATTGGGTAGGCTAATGCCGATAATACGCCCCTTGAAAGACTGGATGCTCACGTCCATGTTTTCCATGAGGTAGTTTAAGGCATCCCCCAGTTGCTCTTTAGTCAGTTCCGTCTGCTCGTAAGACTCCGAATCCATGAAGGTGTAAGCCCCGTCGGATTCGTAGAGGTACTGCATACTGCGCGTGTCGAGGTGTGCCGCCGGCATCTTTTCGTTGGGGTTAAAGGTGCGCTCCACCACGGCGCCCGTTTCCACGTTCTTTATCTTTGTTCGCACGAAAGCCGCGCCCTTACCCGGCTTTACATGTTGGAAATCCACAATCTGCCACACGCCCCCGTCAATCTCGATGGTGAGGCCGGTGCGAAAATCGGTACTGGAAATCATTATTTTTACCTCCGCTATATAACAATAAGTTCTTTGGGACTGTGGGTCAGCGGCTCGGCGCCGCTCGCGGTGACTAGCACCGTATCTTCGATGCGAAGTCCGCCGAAACCCGGAATATATACCCCCGGCTCGGCTGTTACCAGCATATTCGGCAGAAGCGCCTCGCAGGTGCTGAGTTTAGACAGTCGCGGCTCCTCGTGTATTTCGAGGCCTAAACTGTGTCCCAGCCCGTGACCGAAGTATTCTCCTAACCCCTTGGCGTCTAAGTAATCGCGCACGGTTTTATCTACGGCTTTGCCGGCCGCGCCGGGACGAATATTTTCCACCGCCATGAGTTGCGCCCGCAGCACCGTGTTATACAAATCTCGCTGCCGTTCGCTCACTTGACCCAAGGCAATCGTTCGCGTCATATCGGAATGATAACCTTGGTACACAGCTCCGAAATCCATTGTAACAAAATCCCCGGCATTAAGCAACTTTTCCGTGGCGACGCCGTGGGGTAAACTTCCTCTTTCCCCGGACACCACGATGGTATCGAAGGAAGGTTTCTCCGCCCCCAGTTTCAGCATGGCGCTGTCTAGGAACCAAGCCACCTCTTTTTCGGTAAGCCCCGGGCGAATAAAAGTCAGCACTTGAGAAAAAGCCTCGTCGGCGATGGCGCAGGCTTTTTTGATATACTCAATTTCTTGGGGTTCTTTGACCTGCCTTAGCTCGTTTAGCTTAACAGCCGTCAATGTCACTCCCGGCAACAGATCCTTCAACCGCACATAATCATCATAGAGCAGGGCGTTGCCCTCGAAGGCCAGATTTTTAACCCCCTGCTCTTTGATTAAATCCGTGGTATGAATCAAAAGCCCACTCTCTTGTTTTTCCACGGTAAACAGGGGAGCTTCCTTGGCGGCTTGTTCCGTATAACGGCTGTCGGTGACTAGAATTTTCCGTTGGGGCGTGATGAGGAGATGCGCGGCGTAGCCCCTAAATCCACTGAAATAATGCAGATGTACCGGCTTACTGACGAGAATAGCGTCTGCGGAATTTTTTTGCCGCACTTCCTCCAGTTTGGCTAAACGATTAGGATTCATGCTGCGCCTCGCTGAGTTTTCTAATGGCCGCTTCCAAGGCCACCAAATAGCTGTCTGCCCCAAAGCCGCAGATTTGCCCCATGACCACCGGAGCTATGACGGAGTGATGGCGAAATTCCTCGCGCTGGTGAATGTTGGAGAGATGCACTTCGATAACCGGCGTTTTTATGGCGGCGATGGCGTCTCGAATGGCCACGCTGTAATGAGTGTAGGCCGCCGCGTTCAAGATGACGAAATCGGCGCTTGTCGCCGCCTCCTGCAAAGCGTCCACGATGGCGCCTTCGTGGTTTGATTGGAAAAAGGAAATGCTCATACTCGCCTCGGTGGCGCGTTTTTGTAGCTTCTCGTTAATGTCTTTCAGGGTAGTGGAGCCGTAAATTTCCGGCTCCCTAGTCCCCAACAAGTTTAGATTAGGCCCGTGTATGACCAAAATATGCGGCAAAATATTTACCTCCGTATAAAATCAATAGCGAATGACAAAACCGTCCTCTTGCGGCAATGGCTCGCGCGATTCCAGCTTTAGCTTTTCTACCTTAATAAAAAAATTTCCTTCGCGAATCTGTGCTATCAGGCGGTCAGCCTCGGCCTGTGTGCCTTGAAATTCCATGGTCACTGTGCCGTCGGGCATATTGCGTACCCACCCGGTCATGTTTAGCTCTTGCGCGTAGCTTTGCACCGTAAAGCGAAAACCCACGCCTTGCACCCGGCCGCTGGCTACGCCGTAGTAACGCACCGTTTCTGCCATACTTACGCCTCCTTCCTTATGGTATAGTCAAAGAATTTATTTAATTAAGGGGTCAAGGGGAAATTATTTCCCCTTGTGGGGTATGGGGCAAAGCCCCATTACTTATTGCACTTACTATCATTATTGTGGGGGTTTGGCAAGGCTCCAAGCTACATGACTATAGGCCGTCTGACGAGGGAATGTGCCTCCGTTGGCCGCTCCATTTTTATTGTCAGTTGTTGTCGCGGATGATTGGCTACCGCTAGGGGATTGCCGCTCGCGTCGTACATGAGCTGAATTTTTTGACGGAACGTTGCCCCTTGGGGTTGCAAAATTTCTATGGTTTCGCCTCGGGATAGGCGATTGCGTTGCTCCACGAGCGCAACGCCCGTTTGCTCGTCGTAAGATAACACTACCCCTACAAATTCAGCAGTCTGACTGTAAGAGGCGCTGTCGTAAATTTGGCCTTGGCTACCCGGATTTTCCCGGAAAAAGCCGTCGGTGTAGGCGCGATGGGAAACTTTGGCGAGTTCTTGCAGCCACTCGGCTTGCAGCGCGAAGCCCTCCGGGTCGCGACAAAAACTGTCAATGGCCTCGCGGTAGGCTTTCACCACGGTGGCTACATAATGGACGCTTTTCATGCGGCCTTCGATTTTCAAGCTGTCAATACCGCCGCCCATAATTTCTTTCAGGTAGGGCATGAGACACAAATCCCGGGAATTAAAAATATACGTCCCCCGGGCATCTTCCTCCACGGGGAAATACTCTCCCGGCCTTGTTTCTTCCGTCAGCCGGTAACGCCAACGGCAAGGTTGGGCGCAGTTCCCCCGATTGGCATCGCGTCCCGTGAGGTAACTGCTCAAGAGACACCTGCCGGAATAGGAAATGCACATGGCGCCGTGAACGAAGATTTCTATTTCCGCCGCGCAGGAATTTTTGATGGCGGCAATCTCCCCCCAAGAAAGTTCTCGCGCCAGTACGAGGCGCGAAGCTCCTAGATTCTGCCAAGCCTTGGCCGCCGCCAAATTGGTAATGTTCGCCTGTGTGCTGATGTGCAAGGGCATTTGGGGGAGAAGCTCTCGCGCCAAACTGAACACCCCTAGGTCGGCCACCAGTAGGCCATCTACCCCAATTCCTCCCAAAAATTTCAGATAGTCCGCCAGCCGCGTCAGTTCCTCGCTGTGGGGGTAAATATTCACCGTCACATAGACTTTTTTCCCTCGCGCGTGAGCGAAGGAAACCGCCCCTTGCATTTCGTCGGCCGTGAAATTGCCGGCAAGCGCCCGGAGGCCGAAATCCTTGCCCCCAAGATAGACGGCGTCGGCACCGTAAAGAAAAGCCGCCTTCAGCTTTTCTGGATTGCCGGCCGGAGCCAAAAGTTCCGGTTTTTTAATCATCGCACCTCATCCACTATGCGTAAATGTTCGTCGTAGCTGTAGGAGTAGTGATTATGCCCCTCCCTGTCGGCCACAAAATACAGATAATCCGTATCGGCCGGGTAAAGCACCGCTTCAATGGAAGCCATGCCGGGATTGGCAATGGGGCCGGGAGGCAGTCCGTAGTGTTGATAGGTGTTGTAGGGGGAATCTATTTCCGTGTCGGCGATAGACACATCCTCTTTGGGCGCATCCATGAGATATTGCAAGGTAGCGTCGGTTTGGAGGGGCATCCCAATTTCCAGTCGCTTGAAGAACACTTGAGCGATAATGGCGCGGTCTTCGTCGTAACGCGCCTCCTTTTCCACCAAGGAAGCCATGGTTATAAGGTCGTAGAGAGAAAGATCCATTTCGGCGGCGCGGCGACGCAGTTTCCGATTGAGGCGGCTGTCTAAATCCTGCGCCATGATTTCCATGATTTCCCGTTCCGTCAAATCAGCCTGAATGGTGTAAGTGTCGGGAAAGAGGAACCCCTCGGCGCGATACACGGCGTCTTTGTTGGCCTCAATGTAATCGTAAGGGGCAAAATCCTTGGCTTCGCGCATAAACTTGCCCTTATCAGCCAGTCCCTCCACCTCAAGCCGCTCGGCGATGTCTTTCACCCCAAAGCCTTCGGGGATGGTGAATTTAATGACGGTGGTTTCACCGGCCACGAGTTTCGCAATCACGTCGCGAATTTCCATGTCGGCGGTAAAAGAATAACTGCCGGTTTTGAACTCGCTTTCGTAACCGTTTAATTTGGCGGTGAGCCAAAATTTATACTTGCTGTCAATGATGCCCTTGGCTGCCAGCTCGTCTCCTACAGCCCTAGCCGACATACCGGGACGCACTTTCACATAAATGGGTACGTCTTTGGGAACTTTTTCCGCAGAATCGGAGCCGGTCAGGCACCCGGCCACCCCCACGAAAAAAACAACCGCCGCCGCGATAGCTACGCCGCGCTTATGGCTTGCGAGGACAGCGAGCCGCGAGGTCAGCTGCTCGCGCCAGTCCGCCGGGAACAAACCACCTAGCTCCTCCCGTAGCCGTTGTGGCTTAAAATCCTCAGGGAGTTTCAAAAAACTAAAAGACAATACAGCACCTCCTCGCAATGCCGATTTGTTACCTTGCCCCAAAAGCATTGCGAAAAATATATGGCACAGTAATTATACAAAAAAATCCCGAAATGTCAAAGCCTACAAAGGATTTACGACGGTGTCAACTTTTTGTAGGACGGTGAATTTTTATAAATGATGAATTAATCTTTTAATCTTTGCCTCCCCAGCAAAAAATCCTGCAAAAAAATCCTTGACAAAAAAATTTTTAAGTGCTAATTTCACAGTACGCGCAAATGATATTGGTTATCATTATCACTAAGGAGAATCTTCATGAGTTTTGCTACCTTTTTGTCCAATCTGCCGCCGGCGCAAAGAGCTGTCCTGCTGGGGCTTGACACCGACGATCCGCAACATGCGGCTTTCCCGGCCAAGCGAGTGGTACACGCCGGACTCTTAGGTTCGCCCGTTCCCAAACAGAATGAGCAGACCGTATGGCTCAAAGCCATGGAAGAAACAGCCGATCGCCGACGCGATTACGCCATCTACGTTCACATTCCTTTTTGTCAAACCCGTTGTCTTTACTGCGGTTTTTATCAGCACGCCACCCGTCAAGAAGTCGAAGACGACTATGTGCAACAGCTCGTCGCCGAAATAAAACGTGACACCGCCTTCCCCCAACTTAAAACCGCCACCATTAGCAGCATTTTTATCGGCGGCGGCACTCCCACCTCCCTCACTCCCACCAATGTCAGCTCAGTGCTGAACGCCCTGCGCGACAATCTAAATCTTGCCGCCGACTGCGAAATTACCTTAGAGGGACGCATACACGACGTAGTGCCGGAAAAAATTGCCGCGTGGCTCGCAGGCGGTGTCAATCGAATTTCTCTGGGGGTGCAATCCTTTGACACGCAAATTCGCCGTTATGTGGGACGCATAGACGACAGGGAAACGGTACTCGCTCGCCTAAAAAATCTTCTTGCCCATGATGTGACGGTCATCGTTGACCTTATTTACGGTCTCCCCGGTCAAGACATGGCCAAATGGTTGGAGGACGTGGCTACCTTGGAAGAGAGCGGCGTACACGGCATGGATCTCTACCAGCTAAATATTTTCCCCGGCGGCAATTTGGAAAAAGCGGTGCAAAAAGGCACCGTTCCACCTTGCGCGGATATTGCCGGTCAAGCGGATATGTACGGCGCGGCGCGAGAATATCTGTTGGGACGCGGCTACGAACGTCTCAGCCTCTGCCATTGGCGCAAAGACAAGCGAGAGGGCAGCCGCTATAACTCCATGGCTAAATCCGGCGCAGTAGTTTATCCCTTCGGTTGCGGTGCCGGCGGTAATGTGTCCGGCCTGTCTTTCATGCTGGAACGCCACTTAGACCCGTACATGGAAGCCATGCAACGCGGCCAAAAACCTTTTATGATGATGGCGCATCAAGTGGAGCCGCATTTGCAGCATCTCAGCAATCAGATTATCGACAACTTAGAGCGAGGCTATCTCCATTTCGGCGAACTGCTCCGACAAGAACCGCGCTTGCAAGAGGTGCGACAAGTCCTCGCTCACTGGGAAGAAAACGGGCTAATGACCCACACGGGCAGCGACTACACTCTCACCCCCATCGGCGAATTTTGGTACATCAACATGACCCAAAGCCTCTTGGAGTGTTCTCAAGCCATCGTAGAAGATACCATTGAAAACTTGTCCCCGGTACAAGAGGGCAACACCTCCGGCGATCCCCTAGACGAGGTCATAGCCGAACTAATGCCCCAGGCCGACAGCGCCGCCCGTCAAGCCATGGTCAAGAAGATTCCCACCCCCGTGCGCATGATGCTGAAACGCTCCTCCAAAGACAGTCTCAAAAAAATGCTCGCCGGCCTTCCTCCCTCCATGCTGGAGCGCATGATGTCCAAGGCTATGGGTTAAATAGAAAGGGGTTATCCATGGAATACTTAGCGCATCTTTTTGTCCGGGGTGGGTTGGTGATGTATCCGCTGCTTATTTTCTCACTGCTTTCGGTGGCGATTGCCGTGGAGCGGTATCAGTATTATCGCGGCCAGTGGCAACCGAGGGACGGTTTTCGCGACAAGATACACAGTGCCCTCGACAGGCAAGATTGGCAAGAGGCGGAGGAGGTTTGTTCGGGTTTTGACACCATCGTGAGCCGCACGGCCAAAGCGAGAATACAGCACGCCGCCAAGCCCAAAATCAGTACCGCCGCTGTCAAAAACGCCTTGGAAGAACACATGAGTTTGGAAATGTCGGGTATGCGGCGGCATCTTGATTACTTGAGCGCGGTGGTGACTTGCGCTCCCCTTTTGGGACTTTTGGGAACCGTCACCGGTATGATAACCACTTTTGGCGCTCTCGATGCCGAAGGCGGAGCGGCGGCGGTCAGCGGCGGCGTGGGGGAAGCTCTGGTAGCTACGGCCACCGGCCTTTGCGTGGCACTCATTGCTTTTTTCATCTACACCTACTTTTCGCACAAAATGGACAGCGTGGTGAATGACGCGGAAAACATCTGCTACTTCGTCTTGGAGCATAAACGGGAGGAAGAGGCATGAATTTTCGTCGCTATCAAAACGAAAAAAAGCCCCAGTTTATGATTATCCCCCTCATCGATGTAATCTTTTTTCTCTTGGTCTTTTTCATGATGAACAGTATGCAGACGGTGACGCAACGGGTCATGTCGGTGCAACTTCCCCAAGCCGCCACTGCCGCAGCTCCCTCGCAACTTCCAGTTATTGTAACGGTGGATTCCACCGGTCACATCATGGTTGATTCGCGTTCCATGTCCTACGACGAAGTTTCCGCCTTCCTCCATGAAAAACTCAGGGTTAATCCCCAGGCGGCAGTGGTTCTCCAAGCCGACAAACAAGCCGCCCATGGTCAAGTGGTGGCGGTCATGGACATAATGAAAAAAGCCGGCGTGCAGAAACTGGGCATTGCGGCTGAAAAGAAGGGGTGAGCCATGACCGAATCAGTAAGTTGGCGCAAGGCCGCCGCTTGGTCGGGAGGCATTCATCTCATCGTCGTTGCCATTCTCGCCTACGGTTTAACGGATTACGCCGAACATCATCCCCCCATCGAATACGTCATCGATCTCGACGCTATGGATTTCGAGCAGGGCAGCGGTTCAGCCGGCGGTGGCGCGTCAGCGGCTTCCGACCTGTTCCCCGCTCCTTTGGCGCAAACGGAAATTAACGACCGCTTGGAAGAAGCGACCAAACCTGTGCCGGCTTCTCCGCTCGCTCCCATTGCACCGCCCATCGCTCCACCCATCAGCGAAACTCCGACTCCCCCTTCCGCCGACAGCATCCCCATTCCCACAGCCGATAATCCCACTCCCACTGCGTCAAGTTCCGGGGCTTCTTCCATCGCTGCACCCGTTTCTGATACGGGCATCGAAACAGGCGGTCTTGGCGCAACAGGTAGCGACTCTGTCGCAAGCGGCTTCGGCTCCGGTGTTGGCGAAAGTTCCGGCGAGGGAGAGGGAAGCGGTGAAGGTTTAGGCATAGGCGACGGCACCGGAGACAGCGAAGTTTCCGGCTCGGGTTCTGCCCCCTTCGATTTTAACGGATTTGCCGGTGCCGTGGAAGCCAACAAGAGCTACCCTTATATGGCCATGCGTCGCGGTATCGAGGGCAGCGTCACCATGTCCATCACCCTTGATTCTGCCGGCAATCTCTCCTCTTTGTCCGTCGTCTCCTCCGATAACGACCTCTTAAACGATGCCGCCCTGCAAGCCGTGCGCTCCGCTTGCCCCTATCCTAACCCCAGCGGCGTTGGCGTTTCTTTCACCACTACCCTGCATTTTTATTTACAGTAGGGTTTTCTTTTTTATTTTTGCTGAAGGTTGTCTTTATGATGATAATGATTCTAATTATGCTTAGGAGGTTTTTATGAGCAAATTTTTAGTGCTGTACTCTTCGCAGACGGGGAACACCAAGCAAGTGGCGGAAGCTATAGCCGCTTGCTTGCCCCGTGAAACGGCGTGTTTGCCGCTGGCGGAGGCTCCCAACTCTTTTGCCGAGTTTGACTGTGTGTTCCTGGGTTTTTGGGTTGACCGTAGCAAGGCCGATGCCAAGACGTTAGAAATTTTGCCGCGCCTTGATGCCAAAAACGTGGCTCTCTTTATGACCCTTGGCGCGTCGCCTGCTTCCCCTCACGCCGCCAAGTGCATGGATGAAACGGCAAAACTTTTGCCTCCGGGTACTGTCTGCCAAGGCACTTTCATCTGTCAAGGCAAAATTGATCCCAAAGTCATCGAGATGATGTACAAAATGTTCCCTCCGGGTTCTCCCCACGGCCAAAGCCCCGAACGAGACGCGCTCCACGCCGAGGCCGCCAAACACCCCAACCCCACCGACCTCGCCAACGCCCAAAATTTCGCTAACGAGGTCTTGCTGAAGTTATAGATTTTATTTATTTTTCTTTTTTTATTTTA
>JAFVEM010000020.1 GCA_017476005.1 Selenomonadaceae bacterium
AGAACGGTCAGAAAAAAATGAACTAGGGCGTTACCCCCCCCCGGGGCTGAATTTTCTGATTACCATTACATAATCTACAAAGTTCTTTCTCATGGGGGAGCCGCTCCTTTCCAAATATTTTTTGTTTCCTTCACGGGGTACTGTTTTCGACGATACGGGCAAATTTCCTGCCAAGCCATGAAAAATTTTCTCGCTAGGCTAGGGAAACGCTGATTTAATCTGAAAAATGAACAGAAACGTACTCAGTAACCCCATCACTCCTCCCCCAGTATAACTCGCCCAGTTATTTTCATCAAGAATAACTAGCTATGAGTTTTAAGTATTGGACATAGGCCGCCAACCGGAATAAAATGAGGACAACAACAGAGCTACGCTTATGGAGGAAAACGCAATGGAAAAGAAAACTTTGCTCATCTTTATTCTGATGGTCGGCGTGTTCGGCATCCTCAACACGGAAATGGGCTTTATCGGCATTTTACCCTATATCGCCCAACGCTATGATGTGACCATCGTCCATGCAGGACTGCTCATCAGCCTGTTTGCTTTGGGGGTGGCGGTGGCCGGGCCAACCATGCCCCTCCTGCTGTCCCGTTTTAATCGCAAGCACATCATGCTATTGGTGTTGGGACTTTTTACGGTATGCAATGTGATTTCCGTTTTTGCCGAGGATTTTAATTTGCTCCTCGCGGTGCGTGTCCTGCCGGCCTTGTTTCATCCCGTTTATTGTTCTATGGCCTTTACCGTAGCGGCGATGATTGCCGGAGAGAACCAAGCGCCGAAGGCCGTGGCGAAAATCAATATCGGCGTGTCGGCAGGTATGGTGGTAGGCGTTCCCATCAGCAACTTTTTGGCGGAGAATATATCCCTCGCGGCTTCCATGTCCTTCTTTGCCTTGGTAACGGCCTTGGCCTTTGTGGCCACTTGGTTTCTCGTTCCTTCTCTGCCGGTGGAAAAAGGTCTGACCTACGGCAGTCAGCTTCAAGTATTAAAAAAACCAATGCTTTGGGCATCAATCATCGCCGTTATTTTCCTCAACGGTTCGGTGTTCGGCGTATTCAACTATTTGGCGGAGTACCTTGCCAGCGTCACGGAGCTTGCCCCTTCTTTGGTCAGCGTTATGCTCTTTGTGTATGGCGTATGCAATATTGTCGGCAGTATGTTGGCGGGCAATCTTTTGACGGCAAGGCCGGTACTCACGGTAAAAATTTTTCCCTTAGCCTTGGCCGCCGTGTATCTCTTAATGTTTTCCGGCGGCAGCGCTTGGCCGATGATGGCCTTGCTGACGGTGCTGTGGGGAATATTGGGAGGGATTAACGGGAATATCAACCAGTTTTGGATTTCTCGCGCCGCGCCGGAGGCGTTGGACTTTGCCAACGGCCTATTCCTGACAGCGGCCAATCTAGGCTGTATGGCAGGAACGGCTTTTAGCGGACTTTTCATCGACACCATGGGAATATCCGCCGTGGTTTTGGGCGGACTTTGCTTTATAACGGTCGCCGCCGCCATTCTGTGGGGGCAATGCTATCGACCGACTATGAATCCGATTTACGGAGCCAATAGCGGATTGTCCGTAGGGTAAGATTGTAAAATAATGGGGCTTTGCCCCATAACCTTAAATAGATTAAAAATTAGGAGGTCATTTATCATGAAGGTAGGGCGTAAGAAAAAATTCGTTGTCACGGTGGCGGCGTTGCTCGGTATTGGTTTGATGTCGTTGCCGAGTTTGGGCGATAACGCCTTGGCAAGTGTGGCGGAGGCCGCCACGCAAGGAAAGGATGTGGGCAGTGTGCTAAAAGTCGAGCCGTTGAAGCTCACCCAAGAATGGGACAAGGTTTTTCCGAAAAGCGACAAGGTGAATCATAGCAAGGTGACCTTCGTCAATCGCTATGGCATTACTTTGGCGGCTGATATGTATGTACCGAAAAATGCCACGGGCAAACTGCCGGCTATTGCCGTCAGCGGCCCCTTCGGCGCGGTGAAGGAACAGTCCTCCGGACTTTACGCGCAAGAAATGGCCGAGCGCGGCTTCCTGACAATAGCCTTTGACCCGTCCTTCACGGGGGAAAGCGGCGGCGAGCCGCGTTATGTGGCCTCGCCGGATATTAACACCGAGGATTTTTCTGCCGCCGTGGATTTCCTTTCCACGCAAGACAATGTTGACCCGGAGCGTATCGGCATTATCGGTATTTGCGGTTGGGGCGGCTTCGCTATCAATGCGGCGGCGATGGATACCCGTATCAAAGCTACGGTGGCTTCAACCATGTATGACATTACTCGCGTGACGGCCAACGGCTATTTTGACTACGAAAAGGACGAAGCCACTCTCAAGGCCGAGCGGCAGACCATGCGCCAAAAGCTCAATGCGCAACGCACGGCGGATTATCAAAACGGCTCCTATCAGTTGGCCGGCGGTGTCATTGACCCATTGCCGAAGGACGCTCCTCAATTCGTGAAGGATTACTACGCCTACTACAAGGAACCGCGCGGCTATCACCCTCGTTCGCTAAATTCTAACAGCGGTTGGAACACGACTTCCGCGCTGTCCCTGATGAATATGCCCATCCTCGCTTACAGCGACGAGATTCAAAGCGCCGTGCTAATCATTCACGGGGAAAAGGCGCACTCGCGTTATTTCGGCGAGGATGCTTTCAAGAAGCTCAAGGGAGACAATAAGGAACTCGTGATTATCCCCGGAGCCAATCATACCGACCTTTACGACCAGAAGGACAAAATTCCCTTTGATAAACTGGAACAATTTTTCGAGCAGTATTTGAAGTAATAAATTTTCCCAAAAGGCTTCCCGAGAGCGCAATCCGTCTTGCGCATTGGTAAGCCTTTTTCCTTTCATGAATTCTACTTTTCCAAGCACGGGGCTGATATAATGGCTTGAGCCTCACTGATGAATTTGCATATAGCCGAGTTCTTAGCGTGGTAGGCCTCTTTACGACAATAAATACCCATAGGCGCGTGAGGGGATTCGTCCCACGAGAAAAAGACAAGCTCTTTATGCGGCAAGGCCAGATGTTCGGGAATCAGCGCAAAACCTGCTCCTGCCAGAGTCAAACTGTAGGCTTCGCTGACGGTGGCGCAGAGTATGTTATCCAGTTCGTCGTTGACGGGGATGATGCGATGTCCACGGGAAAAGGTGTGCTTCAAAAGATATGGCGGAATGGCGATAATTTGGCGGTGAGGCCACAAGTCGGGAGAGGAGACGCTTTTTTGGCGTTTCTTTTTGCACTCCCGGGCAAGTTCATGCGCTTTGCTCACGATACAGACAAAACCCTCATCCCTGAGTTTTACGAAAGCAATGGCTTCATCGGAAAATTTGGCATCCTTCATGCCGATTACCAAGTCAAGCTGGTTGACAGACAGTCGGCGCAGATTGGCATCGGTCTGGTCAAGGGTAAGTTCCGGCGCAATATTTTTCTGCGTTGCCAAAATCGGAGCAAGTATTTTGCTGATGAGCCAGTTGGCATGGGAATCGGCATAGCCAATGCGCAGGACACTCCGCCCGCTTTTGTGAAAGCTCTCCATCCATTCTCGTGACCGATAGTAGATGGAGAGGATTTGACGGGCATCGGGCAGGAACTGCCAACCTACCTGCGTCAGCGTCACCGAGCGGGTGGTGCGCTGAAACAGCCGAGTACCCAGCTCATTTTCCAGACTCTTGATTTGCCGGGAAACAGCGGGCTGGGTCATGGAGAGTTGCTCGGCGGCCTTGGCGTAGTTCAGCGTCTTGGCTAAAGTGGTAAAACATTCCAGTTGTTGCGTGTTCATGGATTCACCCCATATACCGAAGATGTAAAGTGTTCCCTCATCATACCATAAAACGCCATGGATTGATACGCTAGGCGTATCAATAATGCGATATTGGCATTTCACAAATAGAGGTTTTCCTGCTACTATAAGCCTGTCGTTAGGAATGGTGCCGATAATGAAGAGAGGATGATGGACATGGCACTGAAGAATTTGGCGGCTTGGAACAAGAATACGGTCGGGAACATGACCGGCTCGGCTTGCGGGTCTGCTTGCGGCTCCGGGGACAAGTTGACGGGCGTAGCTTGCGGTTCGGCCTGCGGTTCCGGTGACAAAGTGATGCCGACTGCTTGCGGCTCCGGCGACAAGTAATGTTGGGCAGGTGAAAGAAGTGTAAGGAGGGCGGCCAAAGTGAAACCGTATTTTTCATTCCAGTGGCACATCACCGACGACTGCGACCAACGTTGCAAGCACTGTTACATTTTTGCGGAAAGCCAGCAAAAATGTATCGACAGCATGGCACGGGAAGAGATGGAGGCGGTGCTGCAAAACTGCGAGGATTTTTGCGAGTACTTTGGCCGTCGGCCTTACTTCTACCTGACGGGGGGAGATCCCATTCTGCACCCGGATTTTTGGTGGCTGTTGGAACGCTTCAAAGAAAAGCAGATACCTTTTACCATCATGGGGAACCCTTTCCATCTCACGGCAGATGTATGCAAAAACTTGAAGGAATGTGGCTGCGTGCGCTACCAGATGTCCCTTGATGGGCTGGAAGCCACCCACGATTGGTTCCGAAAACCGGGTTCTTACAAAACGACCTTGGAAAAGGTTGCCATACTGAATGAGGCCGGTATTCGCTCCATTCTTATGACCACCGTTTCCGGTAAAAATATAGACGAAGTGCCGCAGATGATTGATGCGGCGGTGGCAGCGGGGGCGAAAGTTTATGCCTTTGCCCGTTACTGCCCCACCAGCGAGAAAAAAGATACGAACATCACGCCACAGCGTTACCGAGAACTCTTAGCTGAGTGCGACAAGAGATTCCGCGCCTATGAGGAAGCCGGGTGCGACACCTATTTTAATCGCAAAGACCACCTCTGGACACTCTATGATTATGAGGAAGGACAATTCACTATACCGGAGGGCGCCGAGCCGGACATGATTTACGGCGGATGCAACTGCGCGAGTGGGCATCTGACGATACTGCCCACGGGCGAGGTCTATGCCTGCCGCCGGGTGCAAAACAGTCGTGTTGGCAATGCGCTGAAAGACCGATTGGCGGATTTGTGGGTAAACGAAATGGAAGCCTATCGGGATTATGATAAATTTGCCAAGTGCAGCAAGTGCGAGTTAAAGGCTTGGTGCCGCGGCTGTCCCGCCGTGGCATCCGCGAGTTCCGGCGGAGATTTCTATGCCGCTGACCCACAGTGCTGGAAGGAGATTTGAGAAACATGGATATACTCACGCTGATGAAAGAGCGTCGCTCCATTCGGAAATACCAAGAAAAACAAGTGCCGCGAGAATTGGTGGACAAGATTGTGGAGGCAGGGCTTTATGCCCCGAATGCCGGAGGCGGCCAACGCAGCATGATTGTCACCCTGCACAATGCGGAGTTGGCGAAAAAGTTGGGCAAGCTGAATTTCTCCACCTTTGACCGCAAGAAGCTCTTGGGCGGCCATGTGTCTGACGAGCAACCCTCTGTCATTGACGATCCGAATATTAAGAATGGCTTTTACGATGCACCTACGGTCTGCGTGATTTTCGGACAGAAAGATTTTCTCTTCAATGTGGCGGATGCTTTCTGTATAGCGGAGAATATGATTTTGGCGGCTCATGCGCTGGGTGTTGATTCCTGTATCGGTTCCCGTGCCGAGGAGACCTTTGCCCTGCGGTCAGGAAAGTCGTTCATGCAGGAATGGGGCGTGCCGGACACGATGGAGGCCAAGGCATTTGTGACATTGGGCTACCATGTGGGAGATTATCCAAAAGGCAAGCCTCGCAAGAAATGCCGAAATATCGTTATTGAGTGATTTATGGGGAGGTTCTGTCGATGAGTTTGCTGAAGGGATTGCACCATGCGGCCTTGCGCTGTTGCGGCAAAGCAGAAATGGATGCTGTAATCGCATTTTATTGTGATGTGTTGGGCATGAAGAGACTAAGGAGCTGGGGCGAAGGCGTAGAGGCCGGCGCGATGCTTGACACGGGGAACGGTGTGATTGAGCTCTTTGCCAATGCCGAACCTGGCCGCAAGCCCGGCCAAGTTGACCATATCGCCTTGGCTACCGATAAAGTAGACGATTGCATGGCGGTCTGTGCCAAGGAAGGACTGAAAGTCATCATGGCACCGCAAGATATCGTTGTACCCTGCGAAACACCTTACCCCCTGCGAATAGCCTTTGTGGAAGGCAAAGCCGGGGAAATCATTGAGTTTTTTGACGAAAAATAGGAGGTTATTGATATGCATTTTTCCAGCGGTATCAATCGGCCTCCTTATGAGGCCAATGACGAATTTTTGCAGATTACATCGGGATGCAGCCACGGGAGCTGCAAATTCTGCACTTTTTACAAGGACAGTCCCTTTTCCCTGTCGCCGATGGAGGAAATCGAGGCGGATATCAAGGAACTGGCTTATTCGGGCTGGAGCTTTGACCGGATTTATTTGCAGGGAGCAGATCCTTTTATCCGCAAGACGGAGGACTTGCTGAAAATCGCCGAGATGATTTACCATTATCTGCCCCAAGTGAAGTCCATCGGCGGCTATGCCCGGGTGGACAATCTGAAAAACAAGACCGTGGAGCAGGTGCGGCAGCTCAAGGATGCAGGCTATAACTATTTCTACTTCGGTGTGGAAAGCGGCGACGATAAGCTCCTCGATCGCATGAACAAAGGCTATCATGCCGATTATGTGCTCCATGAATGCCGCAAGATGGACGAGGCGGGGATGCCTTGGATTGCCAATTTTCTTGGCGGCTTGGGAGGACACGGCTGGGGGCTGTCCCATGCAAGGGAAACGGCGAAGCTCTATAATCAGTTGAAACCCGCCATGATCTATGCCTCGGAACTGACGCTTTTTCCCGATACCCCTCTTTCCCGTGATGTGGCAGAAGGGAAATTTGCCGAGGCGACAGAGTTGGAACGTATGGAGGAAATGCAGGAGTTCATTCGCTGCCTGACCGTACCCACCATCTTCCGCGCCGAGCATGTCACCATGCCCGTGCGCATTAACGGCCGGGTACCGGAGGACAAGGATGCTATGATAAATCGCTTGCAGGAGACTATGGATACCAACGGCGAGGAACGATTGCAAATGTATCGGAGCAGTGTGTACAGTCTGTAAGAAGGTGTCGAAGTGATTCTTTATTTCAGTGCCACCGGCACCAATAAATATGTGGCAGAACAAATCGCCAAGGCAACTGACGAAAAGATTGTGCCGCTAAAAGAACTGGTACGGCAGGAGAACTATTCCATCACCGTGCCGGAAGGGGAAAATTTCGGCGTTGTCATGCCGACCTATTGGGAAGGTTTGCCGGCGATTTTATTGGACTATCTGCAAGATGCCGAGATACATTTGGAAGGAACCGAGCATTACTGCTATTTTGTGGCCACTTACGGCTGCGACTACGGCAATATTTTATCTACGGCACAAAAGGAATTTGGCAAGGTCGGGATTCAATTTGACAGCTTGTATGCGGCACGTTTTGTCGATAATTGGAGCCCCATGTTCTACCTGAAAGATGCCGAACGCAACCGTCTCGCTGAGGAAAACGGCGAGGCGGAAACGCATGTCATCATCGGGCAGATTCTGCGCCGCGAAAAGGGGCATCGACTGCCGGATCAGATGTCAAAAATTGCGGCGGCAGCAGCCAAGGCGAATTACAATCGCATACGCAAAACGAAAAACTTCCGGCTGGACAGCGAAAAATGTATCGGCTGCGGGCTGTGCGCCCGGCAATGCCCTCTCGCTGCCATTGTCATGCAGGAGGGCAAGCCGAAGTGGGTAAAGGAAAAATGTACCCTGTGCCTCGGTTGCTTCCACCGTTGCCCGGCGGCAGCGATTGACTACGACGGCGGGCTGCGCAACGGGCAATACATCAATCATCAGGTTACGCTGGATGATTGAAAGGAAGAGGGAATGTCGATGGATTACAGAAAAATGGGCGATCGAGTTTACATCCGTATAGACAAAGGCGAAGAAATCCTGTCAAGGGTGAAGGCTGTTTGCCGGGAACTTCACATATCTGTGGGAACATTCCAAGGCATCGGAGCTTGCGGCGAGGTAGAAGTAGCAACTTATATTCCAGACAAGCAGGAGTTTTTACCTCATGTGAGGAATGGTATGTTGGAGATGATTTCTCTCATGGGAAATATCGTGACCGACAAGAAGGGGGAGTTGGTGCAACATGCCCATGCACTCTTTTCTGCATTTGACGATACGACAGGGCACATAGACTACCTTGGCGGTCATTTGAAGAGAGCGACGGTTCTATACACGGCAGAACTAGCCCTTGACCCTGTGCAGGGCGGCAATATCGGGTTGAGATATGATACGGCTACGGGGATTGATGTCTGGAATTTGGAGGGATAGTCTATGAATTGGAGAAAAATAATTAAAGAGACTGGCGTACTCATGCTGAGTGCGGCAATCCTGCTGACGGGCAGCATAGAAAACGGCGAGGCTGCGAAAGAGGGAAGCGGCGACGCACAGGATGTGCTAGTGCAGGCGCAGGAGCGTGATGCGACGTTTGCGCCCGCCATACGCTATTTCATGCAAAAACCAGAGGCCAAGGGTAGCAGTACACCATACGGAAACAACCCGGTTGCGGGGCATTATGTACAGGCGGATGATGCCCAAATTTACTATGAAGTTTACGGCAAGGGCAAGCCGCTTTTCGTCTTTCATGGCGGTGGAGTGGGTACGCCCTATGAAATGGGACAGCTGATAGACAATCTGCGGAAGGACTATCAAGTGATTGTCGTTTCTACGCGCGGACATGGACGCTCGGAAATCGGCCACTCGGAGCTGACCTATGAACAAAAAGCCCATGATATGCTGGCGGTGATGAATGAAGTCAGCACAGAACCTTCCGTTTTGTTAGGATTCAGCGACGGTGCATACACGGCCTACAAGGTAGCATCTATGTACCCCGACCGTGTGGAACGTGTTGTCGCTATCGGTGCGGGTACGCTCAAAGCAGGTTTTTTCAGCGGCGAAATGAAGGTGGAGGAATTGGCCAAGATTGATGCTGCTTTTATTGAGCAACAGAAGAGCATCATGCCGGAGCCAGAGCGCTATCAAGAATTTTGCGATAGCTATATGAATTTCTGGGGCAAGATTGAAATCGGCGAGGATTTTCTCCAAACCATCAAATGCCCGGTACTCTTGATTGCGGGAGATGAAGACGACCATGCCCCATTAGTGACTATGGTGGAGGCAGAACAATATATCCCACAAGCCAGCCTCTGCATCGTTCCCAAGGCATGGCATACAGCATTTCTCGATAATTTCGAGGTAACTTGGGCGGCCATAGAACAATTTCTGCAAAAGGATGCGTCGCAACTCACCGGTAGCAAGAAGGTTGATTATAACAGAAAGTAAGATGCCAAGGAGGGTGCAAAATCCTTGCCGAAGGGGCTACCACACGATAATTATCGTGCGACAGCCCCTTTTTGGCGTATTCCGTATGTATAGCCGACTACTGTCCGGCGCCGCCTTCATTGTCCGCTTCGCCGCGCGCCCATACGCGATTGGCATAGACGGAGTTGAAGAGGAGAGCCGCTTGCAGCGCTACTTGCGACATATTGGCGCCCAAGGTGCCGATTTCGTTGGCACCCGTCATCATTTGCACGGTCAAGATAGACCAATAGACAAAGTTGGCGATATTCACCACTATCCACAGCGACCAGTTTTCTTTGTATTTCAGAATGTAGAGGAGTTGCGCGATTAAGCTCACCACAAAATTGATGGAATCAAAATAAGGGAGTTGGCCTTCAAGCCTAGCTAAGATAAACCAACCCACAAGCCACGCCACAAAAGCGCCGGCAAAAATCCGATAACGGGTACTCGGCTGGAAAGAATGGGTGGCTTGCTCCCGTCCCCACATGAACCAACCGATGGGCTGAGAGATGACATAGATAATATCCATGGCAAAGGAGCCGTAAGCGTGACTTATCCAAGCGATATAGGTCATGGCCAAACACTGCACGGTGCCAAAGATGAAGGAAATCTTGCGCCCCTTCATGCCGAATACTAGGCAAAGTACACCGGCGACCCCCGAAATCATGCCGATAACGCTGTCCGGCTCGATGGCATAAACCACCAGTTGCAAGAGTAGCAAGACCGAGACATAGGATATTTCAAACCCCTTCCATTTGGTGAACAGCTGATTGTATAGCCAACCATGTGGCGCCGCCGTATTCATTTGGTTTCCTCCAATGCAGGATCGGTTAGGATATTCAGCGCCAAGCGGAGAGAGGCTTGTTCGCCCTGCGCCACTAGGTCGGCGCCGCCTACCAAATTATTTACCCCTTCGGCCAAATCGGCTTCGTAGAGTACCACGTTATTGAGAATGGAGAGCGTCTCCATGCGCCGCTGCCGTCCGATGACCATCAGCACCCCCGATTCCATATCGGAAGCGACCACGCCTTTTTTAGACCAAAAGGCTTCTATTTCCTCGTTGTCGTCGGTGTAAAAACCATCATGGGAACGCACGATGCCATATACGGACTCCGGCGCGTACTTATGCGCCAAACTAAGCAACCGATACGAGGGGACGGCGGGATAAACCGCCGGCGCATAACGCGCCGACAAGCCATCCTCACGCACTACGCCCTCCGCTATGACAAGCTCGCCCAGCTTAATATTTTTTTGCAAGGCTCCGGCCGAGCCGACGCGGATAACTTGGCGAACGCCTACGTTGTGCAACTCTTCTACCCCGATACCGGCCGACGGCGCGCCGATACCCACGGACATGATTAAAAGGCGCTTACCGCGATAGTCGCCAATGACGGATTTATATTCGCGATTAAAAGCCCAGTCCTGCGCGTTTTCCATGAGCGCCACCGTCATGGCAACACGAGCCGGGTCGCCCATGATGATGGCGCGGTCGGTGCCGATTTCCTTGGTCAAGCGCGTGTGCGGTTCTACCACAACAAAACCCCCGTTTCCTACGCTTTCATTCTCTTCACGATAAACGTCCCCCGTTCAATTTCCCTACGGTGGCAGTGGGGGCATTCGTTGGCGATAATGCCGGTGTAGCCGCAGACGGGGTCGCGATCTACGGGGTGATTGATGGAGAAATAGCCCATGTCCGCATCGTGCATGGCGCGGACGATGGTTTCAAAGGCTTTGAGGTTCAGACTGGGGTCGCCGTCCATCTCCACATAACCGATGTGTCCGGCGTTTTCCAAAGCGTGATAGGGCGCCTCGATGCGTATTTTGTCAATGGCCTTGATGGGATAATACACCGGCACATGGCTGGAATTGGTCATGTAGTCTCTGTCCGTGACGCCGGGGATTAGGCCGTAGGCTTTGCGGTTGGCTCTTTGGAACTGGCCGGCGGTGGATTCGGCGGGAGTGCCGAAGCAAGTCCAGTTCATCTGCTCCGCCTTGGTGAATTTATCCGTCATTTCCCGGAGATGTCCCACGATTTTTAGCCCCAGTTCCTGCGCCGCCTTGCTTTCCCCGTGATGTTTGCCCGTCAAGGCCACGAGACATTCGGCCAGCCCACAGAAGCCGATGGAGTAGGAGGCGTGTTTGAGAACTTCCCTGATGCTGTCCGTGGCTTTTAGCTTGTCGCTGTCTAGCCAAATGCCCTGCCCCATGAGAAAGGGGTAATTATAGACGTGCTTTTCTTGAATGGTTTTTAGCCTAAACAGGAGATAGTCATGGCTCAAATAAATGTAACGGTCAAAGAGCGGCCAAAAATTTTCCAGTTCCCCTTTGGCTTCCAAGGCCAGTTTCGGCAGGTTGATGGTGACAAAGGCGAAATTGCCCCTACCGCCCGACACCTCCGGGCCGTTGACGTTGCTCATAACTCTGGTGCGGCACCCCATGGTGGCCACATAGCTGTTGTAATCCCCGGGTTTATAGTATTGGAGATTGTAGGGAGCATCCAAGTTTACGAAATTGGGGAAAAGCCGCTTGGCGCTAGTCTCGCAGGCTTTAATGAACAGGTCGTAATTGGGGTCTTCGGGATTATAGTTTACCCCGGCCTTGAGTTGGAACACGGAGATGGGGAAAATGGGTGTTTCTCCGTTGCCTAGACCGGCCATGATGGCGTTTAAGGTTTCCTTGATGACTAGGCGACCTTCGGGGGAGGTGTCCATGCCGTAGTTGATGGAGCTGAAGGGAACTTGCGCCCCGGCGCGGCTGTGGAGGGTGTTGAAATTGTGAATCATGGCTTCCATGGCTTGATGGGTTTCTTCGGCCACGTCATGGCAAGCCATTATATAAATACGGTTAGCATCCTCCTCCAGTTGTTCCTCCCCTCCCTCCGGCAGAAGCGAGAGGGTCTTGGCCGTTTCCTTGAGAACTGCGGCCACCGCCGCTACAGAATTGGCTCGTTTAGCATCGGTAGCCTTTTCGGTATAGGCCGCCTCCGGCGAAAGGTTTTCCAAGAAAATTTTTTTGAAATCATTTTCTTTGGCGAAATCAATTTCCGGCAAGCGGTAGGCCACCGCCTTAAAGGCTTCATCGGCCAAGGCTTTGCGGAAAGATTTTTTGACCCCTTCGGCCATGGCGTAATCGAAGCAGTTAATGCTTTGGCCGCCGAACATATCGTTTTGATTGGACTGGATGGCGATACAGGCCAAGGAGGCGTAGGCGCGGATGGAGTTCGGCTCCCTAAGGAAACCGTGGCCGGTGGAGAAACCGCCGTGAAAGAGTTTCAATAAATCTATTTGGCAACAGTTGAAGGTAATGAGGGAGAAGTCCTTGTCGTGAATGTGAATGTATTCGTCGCGATCGGCGGCGGCGAAGGCTTCCGGCAGAACGTAGTTATCCACAAAATGTTTAGCGCCCTCGGCGCCCAGTTTCAACATGATGCCCATGGAAGCGTCGGTGTTGATATTGGCGTTGTCCCGTTTCATGTCGGAGTCAACGGCGTCGGCAAAGAAGATGTCGCGATAACTGGCCATAAGGTGACGTTGCGCCTTGCGGCGTTCTTCGTGGCGTTGACGGTAGCGAATGTACTTGCGCGCAATGGCGTAAAAATCATGCTGCATGAGCTGACGTTCCACCACGTCCTGAATTTCCTCCACGCTGATAATGGGGAGGTTTTCTATTTCTCGTTCGACTTCGCTCGTCACCCGGTCAATTTCCTCATGGCTCATGCCCTTATCGGCATCGCCGCTGGCTCCGGCGATGGCGTTATATATCTTCTGCCGGTCGTAGGGTACCTCGTGGCCGGAACGCTTGGTCACAGTCTTTAAAATCATTGTGAACCTCCCCATGTTTTTTTGGCCTATAGTAAACGAATCACATCGACCATTTTAATGCGAACGTCAAAAAAAAGCAAGTTCCTTGCTTGCCGGCAGGAAACCGCCCCTGCCGCGGCGAATATCCATACCCGTTCACGGAGTAGGATTTGCGTATATCGGCGTAGCAATCGATACAATGAAATGAGGTAGCACTATGTCAGACAAAAATTCCCGGGTTTCCTTTGCCTCCGATTACTTGGAGGGAGCACATCCGGCCATAATGGAACGTCTTAACGCCACTAATTTTTGGCAGACGGCCGGTTACGGCGAAGATGAATTTTCGGCGGCGGCGCGAGAAAAAATAAGGCTGGCTTGTAAGGCGCCTAAGGCGGCGGTGTATTTTTTGACGGGAGGCACCCAAACGAATGCCGTGGTCATCGACGCCCTGCTCCGGTCTTATCAAGGGGTTCTGGCGGCAGGCACCGGTCACATCAGTTTGCACGAGGCCGGCGCCATTGAGTTCGGTGGGCACAAGGTGCTGGCCATGCCGGAAACCGAGGGGAAAATCATCCCGGAGGCTCTGACGGCGCGCATCGAAAGCTACAGGCAAGACGAAAATCGCGCCCACATGGTCATGCCCGGAATGGTTTACATTACCCAGCCCACGGAGTATGGCACCTTGTACTCCATCAAGGAAATTACCGCCCTCAAGGAAATATGCCGGCGGTACGAATTGCCCTTGTATGTAGATGGCGCGAGATTGGCCTACGCCTTGGCCTCTCCCGTAAACGACGTGACGCTTAAGGATTTGGCGAGGCTTTGTGACGTTTTTTACATCGGCGGCACGAAATGCGGCGCCCTTTTAGGGGAAGCGGTGGTCATGCCCCAAGGTGATTTGGTTCCTGGGTTCTTCTCCATTATGAAACAACACGGGGCGTTGCTGGCTAAAGGGAGGCTCCTCGGGATTCAGTTTGACACCCTGTTCACCGATAATTTATATGAGCGCATCGGCGCCCCGGCCATTGCCGCCGCTAAACCCATAAGCGAGGCTCTTACGACCTTGGGCTACCAAACGCCGCGCCCGGTCGTCACCAATCAGCTGTTTGTGACGCTCTCCGATGAAATTTTCGCGGCCATTTCCCAAGAGGTCATTTTGGATTTTTGGGAGAAAGAAGACGCCACCCACACCACGGCGCGCATAGCCACCTCTTGGGCGACAACTACTGAGGCAACGGAAAAGCTCATAGCCGTGTTAAAAAAATACGCGCCGAAGGGGTGACGGACATGGAAAATACCCAAGCCCTTCTCTGGGAACTGGAAGGAGAACTCCTAGAGGCCACCATGGCCGGGGATAAATTACGCAAAAAAAATTCCCTTAACCCGGAGGAAAGGGAAAAATTGGCGGATATAGAAAAACGCCGCGAGATTTTAACCAAGCGGCTACGGAAGATAAGGATGGGGGGATGAAGCAAGCCCACCTCCAATTAGGACGCGAAAATACAATATAGCAAAGATTATGAAAAAGGCGGCCATGCAATCACTTACATTGCATGGCCGCTTGTTTTTCTATTTGATGGGAGGAATTTTATATGGACTTGGGTAGCATTCTTAATTCTCAACCGGGTAGCCAGACCGACGGCGTGACCTACGGCTACATCCGGGTATCCACCGTCACCCAGCACGATGACCGCCAGCGGCTGGCCATGGAGGATTTCGGCGTGACGGCAGACCGCCTCTTTGTCGATAAGCAGAGCGGCAAAAACTTTGCACGCCCTGCGTACATGGCGATGATGGCGGTTTTAAAGCCCGGGGACACGGTGGTAGTTCAAAGCCTCGACCGTCTGGGACGGGATTACGACGAAATGATACGCCAAATGGACATTATCTCGCGCGAGAAGAAAGCGACGCTTGTCGCGCTGGATTTACCGCTACTCAATACCAAAGAGGCATACGGAAACGACCTCACGCGTAAACTCATCACGAATTTGTTTATTCAGATTTTTTCTTATGTTGCTCAAATGGAGCGAGAAATGAACCACCGGCGCACCATGGAGGGGCTGGCGGCGGCTCGCGTCCGGGGCGTGAAGTTTGGACGTAGGCCGATGAAGAGGCCGGAAGGCTATGAGGCTGTTCGCAAAAGGTGGGAGAGAGGCGAGCTATCGGAACGAGAGGCCGCTCGTCTCCTCAAAGTATCGCGCCCCACCTTCCATAAATGGGTACACGAATAGGAATGGCAAAAAAACCATGGTTTTTTTGCCACCCCGGATATTGCAGATTTAT
The DNA here is from genome assembly GCA_017476005.1 of Selenomonadaceae bacterium. GTDB lineage: Bacteria > Bacillota > Negativicutes > Selenomonadales > Selenomonadaceae > RGIG5097. The sequence goes on from JAFVEM010000020.1 coordinate 15,454, forward strand.
GTACTTTATAGTGTGTTCTTTCGCCTTAAATTGCTGTTTTCCTGCATAAATTTGAAAAAAATTTCTTGGCAAAAAAACCATGGTATTTTTGCCACCTGAAATCAAAGTTGTACTTGAGACGAAAGTTGTAGCTTTGTTGCCAACGGTATTGTTCATAGTAAAAGGAGGCCATCTACAGGATGCGTAAGCTTAAGCATATTAAAAAAATTTCTCTTATCACTGTGGGATTGGGGTTATTGCCCATATCAGTGTCGGCAGAGGAAATCAATGCCTCGTCAACATCTGGGCAATCATCGGATAACACCGTCGTTATAGAAAGCGAGTCTTACTCAGTAAATGGCAATGCGTACACTTATGAATCGGATGGAACCACTTCTGGTGACATTTACGGTGGCGCCTCAGACACGTCAACGACATCAAGAAACACCGTTGCTATTGCTGATGAACAAGCAAGTGTCACTGGAGGCGGCTACATATATGGTGGGCAATCCAGCGAAGGTGACGCCAGTAACAATGCAGTCAATATTTCTGCCGGTACTATTTATCGCTACATTCATGCAGGCGACGTTGTAAATGGCAACGCTACTGGCAACGTCATCAACATTAGCGGTGGTACGCTTAACGGTGGATGGTTAAGTGGCGCGTACGTCGGCGGTAACGGAACTGCCACCAATAATGTAACTAACATCAGCGGTGGCAATATTAGCGTAGAATACATAGAAGGAAGTTGGGGTAGTGGAACGCATACCGGAAATAAGGTAAATATAACAGGTGGCAATGTATTCGGTGGTATTATTTCCGGGGCGTGGGTCACGAGCGATACAGAAGCCACCGGCAACGAGACAAACATTTCTGGCGGTGCCATTGATAATGCTACTATAGCAGGTGCCTACTTTGCCGGCGCTGCTGGTGTCGCTTCTGGAAATACAGTCAACATATCCGGAAGCCCTACGATATCCAACAGTTCCATATATGGCGGCTGGTCTCCCTACGGGAGTGCAACCAATAACACAATCAACATATATGATAGCCCAGACTTATCTAGTTCCACCCTGTATGCCGGCATGGCCAGCACGGATGATGCCTCATCTGGTAATACACTAAATATACACACTTCTGGATTAACAGCTCAAAATATCGATGGCTTTGAAAATTTGAATTTTTTTCTTCCTAGCAATATGACTGCTGACAGTACCGTCTTAACACTGACCTCCTCTGAAGGCACTGACCTCTCCAACACCGTCGTGAATGTGAGTGCTCCCAATGGTACAAATATGGACAACGGAACTACCTTCACTTTGGTAGAAAATCAGAACGGGATAACTACTTCGAGCATAACCAACAGCGGTATTATGTCGGAAGGTATATCTATAAATTATAATTTATCACTGAACGAGGTATCGGACAGTGACGTAGTTACCCGTCTCACAGCTACCGTAGGAAGTGGTTCTATGAATCCACAGACAAAAGTAGTGTCGGAATCGGTCATCGTCGGGCCATTATTAGCAAATTATGTAACGGATTTGAGCATCAACTGGTTACCGCCTGAAGAAGTTGGCGAAGAGAACAAAGACGTCATGGGAGAACAGCCAGAATTGGCCAACGAGTTCCGTATTTTCGGCAACATGGGAGCCGGCTCACTGCGTACCGATACCGGCCAAAACTCGCATATAGACACCGATAATTGGGGAATGGATCTTGGCTGGGCCAAGGCTCTCGATTACGGTTCTGCTGGCAAGTTAGTTTTCGCTCCCATTGTAGATTACGGTCGTACAAAGTATGATAGTTATACAACTAACGGTATTCATGGTACCGGCAATGCTAGTTACCTAGCCGGCGGTATGATTGGACGTCGCATCTATGACTCCGGGTTTTATGTGGAAGGCAGTTTTCGTTACGGACGCACGCAAATGGATTTTTCCTCCAATGACATGGAATCGGCAGGGCAGAAAGTTCACGTCTATTACGACGCCACCGCGCCATGCTGGGCAGGTCATCTGCATGTGGGGCGGCTGTTGCGACTGAGTAAGAAAAGTACCTTGAATGTTTACGGCATGTATCATCACAGCCACCAAGACGGCATGAGCGCTACTCTGTCAACGGGTGAAAATTATACCTTTGATGCAGTTGACAGTGGGCGGTTCAGAATGGGAGCAAGGCTGACCAAAAGGTCGGGAACGCGTCAGTTATTTTATTCCGGCCTAGCTTATCAGTACGAATACAGCGGCTCCGCCCAAGCCCACTACAAAGGCTACTCGACCCCCGACACCAGCACCAGCGGCAGTAGCTTCATGGCTGAACTGGGCTGGCAAATAAAGCCCACGAAAAATTCCCCGTGGATGATAGACCTAAACGCTACCGGCTGGGTAGGAACGCAACGAGGCGTGACGGCTACCATGAAGTTTAAGAAGGCGTTTTAGGGGGTAAGGGGGTGATGTTACTTGCTTGTATAAAATTTCAGTAATAGGGATTCAGTGAATCAGAATCACAACAATTTTTGAAAGGGGAATTTTCATGTTGGACAAGTGGAAGATTTTTCTTGCATTTTCGTTTATCCTGACGTTAGTTATTTCGGGTATGGGTATTTCTCCTCAAGTAGCAAATGCTTATCCCACCCTTTCGGATGGATGGTATCGTATTCAGCCGATGCACGACCTTCGCCGTTCTATTGACGCACTTGGACCACAAGTGAGCTACCAAGGCGGAAGAGGCAATAATCTCCACATGTGGGACACTTTGGACGTGCCGCAACAGAAGTTTTACTTAAAAAAGAACAAAGATGGGTCTTTCTCGCTAAGGTCGGGATATGGCAATGGATATGTTACAGTACACAACAAAGGAAACGGCGCTAACCTGTATGTAATGCCTTGGAGCGAAAGAAACATCGATGCGTCACGCAGTTTTTATTTGCTAAGCGCAGGAAACAGTTCATACCATATTATGTCTAAACTCGGCTTAAATTTAAATTTCGATTGCGAAGGCGCACAGAAACGTAATGGTGCTAATGTACAGCTCTGGACTAAGGAGAATAATTCGTTACACCACCGGTGGAGATTTGTCCGGGTTAGAAACTAATCCAAATATTTTTCTGTCGCTGTAACAACCCACCTCTCATATCTCGCCGATTACCCACTATGACATGGTAACTTTCTATACAAAACCGCCCGACGGCATTGGCTCTAGCCACGCCGTCGGGCGGCTTGCTGTACGCTCAGGCAGGAACAAAAGAACCGGGTAGCGAAGTAACACCGGAGGAAACTGAAGGAATCCTTAATCCCGGAGTTAGCTACATTCACTAAATTATAGCGATAAAGAAAATGTAGAAGCTATACCCGGATCCACTAAGAAAATACTTCCGTCTTGCACTAATACCCCGTCAACTTGAGGGTAAAGGCCTCCTTTCAGGCTGATAAGTTTAAATTCTCTTTTGAGCGGCATATTGCCAGTTTCTATGACAAATTGAGTGTCCATAGTATTGATGGCATAATTCATACCATAAAACATGGTGGCGCTGAGAAGAAAAGGAAATTTTAAGAATGGAGCATGTGGTACAAATACCTCGAAGGGCGAATATACCAAATTTTCTCCTATTTTAAATTCTGGGATTTGATAAACGTCGCCATTAGATTCTCCACCTAACCCTCCTACTTGTACATTAGCTTTTTTTAGTTCCCCCGAAAATTCTTTAATGATTTTTTTAGGGCGCAGAGATATAATCGGCACTATCGCTCCTGTATCTATGAGCGTCCACTCATCATACAACTCGATAATTGGCCTTTGATATTCCTTTATTAACGGTATTTCTATTCTGGCCATTTTATCACCTCCCCACAAGCCCACACTGCAATCATACCATCATTCGCTGCAAAAATCAAGCCTCGAACAATTTAGTTTTCCATGGTTTCGGCTTCTTCCTGCGCTCGCTTTTGGGCGGCGGCTCGTTCTTTAGCCGACTACTCTTTGGCCTTAGCCTCGCCTTCCGTCTCCTGCATTTCTTCTTTCTTCCAAGCCTGGCATAAGAATGCACCGCTCCAGCGGTTCGCCCTTAGTTCAGACCAATGTTTTCAGTGACCCGTCTTTAGGTTCGCGGCCGAAGACGGGACACTTCATTATGGTGACAGTCAGCGTCAGAAGTTTTTCAGAAAAGAATGGTATTCTAGTGGAAAGGCAGGAGGGGTGCCATTATGCAAAAATATTTCGCCATTATTGAAGACCAGCGCTATCAAGGCTTCGTGAAGCACAAACTGAGCGACATTCTAACAATTGTCGCATGTGCCGTGCTGTGTGGCGAGAGGAGGGAGACAGAGAAAGCGTACAAATTGATTGCATTTACCAAAATATAGTGAACATTTTATGAAACGAACGTGACCGGCCTCACATTTTTCATTGACAAAAATCTTAAACTCAGTTACACTTATATAAGTAAGTGGGTCACGAGTTTTGGCCAACGGCGTGTAGCGCGGAAAGAACTTCAGGCGCTTAACGCAACCACCAAGCTACAGACTAATCCGGCTATACCGGAGAGCAGTTCCATGTTGGTAAATTTCTCTGCTCGCGAGTATAAATCCGAATAAACTGCATTGGAGGTGTTTTGCGTTAGTTCTGAGCTGAAAATTGTACAGAACTGATGCGAAAGCAATGGATGAATTGAAACTCAGCAAAGATGTATTGCAGCAAATCACTATCGCACAGAAGCAGGTATTAGAAGAACACGTCAAGGATTATAACGCCAACATCAGAAAAATCGGTCTGCGAGCAGCGAAAGACCAAGAACGTTATAAAATCCCCACCGCCGAAATTGCCGCGCTGGCCGGTATGTCTCCCGACGCTGTCAGGGACTTCCTGCGCGGAAAATCCGTGCCGCATATAGTCGTAGTATCGGCCATTTGCGGCGCTATTCTCCTCTTGAAACCGCAGTACGCCCTCAAAACGGTGCAGAACGTCAAACCTCGAAAGAAATAGTTTGTGTAGGTTTCTCCTTTGCATGGATTGTATATCGGCTAGGATGCTATCCATAAATAAGGGGAAGCCTACTTTTTTGCAACTAATTTCTAAATTGCATATACTGTTCTGATTTTAACTGCATCCCACAGAATGTATGATGGAGGCGAGTACATGAGCAAGAAAATTGTGGCCATAACCATGGTGAAAAATGAAGCGGACATTATCGAAAGTTTCGTGCGACATACCCTGACCTTTGCCGATGAACTGATTGTCCGGGATCATCTCAGCACGGACGATACCCCCCTTATCCTAGCGAAATTGCAAGCGGAAGGCTTACCGATTATTTGTTGGCCTTACAGGCAAGTTGAGTATTTTCAGGCGGAGGTCATGACGGAGCTGATGTATTTGGCGGCACGGCAACGCGATGCCGATTTCCTTTTGCCCCTTGATGCCGATGAATTTTTGCTAAACACACGAGACCATCAAAGCGTAAGGGAGATAATTCTCTCGCTGGATACTGCCGAGGCTTACCAAGTGGCGTGGCGCGACTATTATTTGCAGTCGCCGGAGGAAGCCCAAGAAAAATTTCTGCTAACGCGACCTCTGCTCAGAAAAAATGAAAGTTGTTGGACTTCCCGGGAGATATTGGAAACCAAGGTTATCGTGGGCGTTGGCATATTGCAACAGAATGACAGACTTCTGGCTCAAGGCAATCATTACTTATTGAAGCGTGGGCAGCTGTTACCGGATAAAAATGAAATCAGATTCATAGAAGACTGTCAAAAACTGCACATAGCCCATATTCAAATGCGCTCGCGTTGGCAAATTGTGTCCAAATATGGCTTAGGCTGGCCCAGTAATGTGGCCAGATTTTCGCTACATACCGATAAAGGCACCCATTGGGGACAATATTTTCAGCAGATAATCAGACACGGCGCTGATTTTAGAATTGACTGGCAAAATCCAGCGGATGCCCAAGCCATAGATTTGCACCCCTATGTACCTGAACAAAAATTAAAATACACCGCTCCTCTATCGATGCAAAAGATTTTCATGAGTTCCCTGTTATCTTTGGCGAAAATGGGCGAAACGGTGGCCGAGTATCGAGCCATGTTAGATAGGACTTTGGTAACCGTGGTTATCGTTCATGATGGCGACGCTGAGGCACTGCGCGCCTCCTTACGAATTTATAAAGAAGACATTTATCCGCACAAAGAAGTTTTCATTTTACCTATGGGAGGAAGTAGCGCTGACACGGCAACCTTGGTACAAACCAGTGGAGTTAACGCTAGGATATTGACCGCCGATTCGCTATCAGCGGCCACGGAATCTCTCTCCCTCCTTGCTAAAGGCGAGTATGTGCAATGGCTCTTGCCGGGTTGCAAGATGACAGCTAATCGCCTAGCCATGCTCATGGCCTTTATCAAATTTAACGGTTGGGGCTATACTTGTGTAACCCTAGCTGAAGAAGAGGCCCTCGCTTACATGGCCTATTGTGACGTGGAGAATGATGATCTGCTCCCCTTTGGTAGCGATTTTGGCGCGCTACTTAAATATCAGTTGAAAACCGGCCTAAATTGGGGCGGCAACCTTACGACCATGTTGTTCAGGCGACAAGATATGGAAGCCTGCCAATGGTTCAATAATTGTTTTTGGGAAGGAAAACCGCTCCCCCTGACCGTATGCGCACTGCTTAGAGATAAGGCAGGACGTACGGCAGTCGGCGCGCAGATGATTATCCTTGCAGATAACTGTGTGACGGATGATTCCGCAACAGACATAAGCGACCTGCTTTTCCGGCGGCTGGAGTGGGGCATTTGGTTAGAGGAGAAAAAAGGGAGCCTAGGCGAGGCAGATTACCTCACGGCGACGGAAAATTATCTCCGGGAATATAACTCGCTAAGGAAGAATAGCGAGGCGCGTACCTCACTTCTCTGGCCGGCATACGATAAAGTTACCACCGCGTTAGGCGGCACTAGCCATGAAAAAGGGGCTGCCACACGGTAATTACATGCGACAGCCACTTTTTTCTTACCAAATTTTACCCAAGATAAACCAAAATCTGCCGTTGTCGGCGGCGCTACTGCTGGCATCAAGATTCGGCTCCCAGCCGATACGCCGGGCGTAATCCAATCGCGCAAACCAATCTCCCGGAATGTTGTAGGAAAGCCCCACGCCCCAACCTTTGAGGGTGTAGCCTTTGGAAACTTCGGTTTTCAGGTTCGTGTGTCCCAAATCAAAATAGGTACTGAGGGTCAGCCCCTTCACGGGCAAATGATAACGCAATTCCGCTGTGGCCAAATAACCCGTGTCACCCAATCCGGCGCCTTGGGGATAGGCGCGCACGCCATTTGCGCCGCCCAGATAAAAACCCTCGGAGTTGTCGAGGTGGGTTCCCGTGTACTGGCCGCTGAGTTTGAACATAATATCCGTGCTGTGCCCCAGAGATTTTACGAGTGAGGTCTTGAACTCAGCCTTGGTGAAACTACCGGCGGCATCGGTATCATTCGTTCCGCCAGCACCGGGTACTTCGACGCCATCAAGGTATGTTTTGGTGGTAGAGGTACCGCTCAAGTTCCCGGTAGTCAGCTTAAATTCGTAATCGCCCATCAAACCGCTGTTCGGTTTGCGCCAAAAGCCGTCCACACCCAAATGAAGAGCCGCAGAGTGTTTATCGCTTTCCTGTTTTATCTGAAGCCCCGGATAGTTTACAAAGCGTTGCGTAGTTTCATCGGTTAGTTTACGATAATCAAAGCCGTAGGTGAAACGGAATTTATCGTTCACCGTATGTCGCATGGTGCGACTACCGTATAAGCTGACGGTATCAGCGGTTCCTTCGGCATCAGCAGTACGAAATAGGTTAGCTACGGTAGGCGGCAAATCCATGGTTCCCGTCTGGTAATTCATACGGCTGACGCCAACGCCTAAGGAAGTGCCGCCGTGGCCTACCACAAATTCATAATTGGCATAGTAGTTGCGAAGGCCACCGTTGGACACGATACCCCCGGCACTTATCCGCGCGCCGGTGCCGCCTACATCGTATTTGTTGTATTGAAGGCCGTAGCGGTAGCGCCCCGTAGATTCGCTACCGTAGTTTTCCGCGTAGAGAACGGTGCTTTCCGTTTTGCCCTTTTCAATACGCACCGTCACATCGCTGGTGCCAAACTCTTTGCCGGCGCTTAAAACGCCGATGGCCTTAGTGCCGCTCAGTTCGCTGAGAGAATAGAGAACGGTTTGGAGTTCGTCGGCTTTAATGACTTTGCCATGCTTGAGGCCGTTCGTGAAACTCCGCATCAAATTTTCGTTGACGCCGCCGGTTTCATGCAAGCGAATTTCACCGTACCGCCCGGGAATGACCTTCACCGTCACCGCGCCGTCGGTGCTGTCCTGTACCGGCAGGTACGCCGCCGAGGCCGGGTAGCCGTGTTGACGGCAATAGAGAGTCACCTTGCCCACCGTCTCGTTAAGCTCCGCTAGGGTGACTTCCTGTCCAACGCGCTCGTTTAATATATTTTGTAACTCTTCATTCTTTATTTTGAGTTCCTCGGTTTCCAGTTTTATCTCTTTCACCAAGAACCTGACCGGTTCCTTGGCCAAATTGGCAGGTGGAGTAGCCGGGGTATCATTTATAATTTCTGTTTCAGGTATGTACTTACCTTGCTTTTCGTCGAAAACAACAGCCGGGATGGAATTTGTCCCCATGTCCAGACTTACCCCGTACATGGCCGCCTCGGCGTCGGTGAGTTTTACCTCCTGTATGCCGGGAGAACCGGCGATATCGGAAAAATCGGTATTAGTTTTGTTGCCATTAGTGCCATTATTTATATTTTGAGTCGGATTAGCTGTGGAGGGAACAGCGTTACCGGCCTTAGCGTCGGGGGATTGTTCCGGCTGTAGGTTATCGGGAGTGGGGGAAAGATTGTCGCTAACGGTTGGAGCGGTAGTCTGCGCCGGAGTAGCGGTAGGGGGATTTGCCATGGAGGGCTTATCCACATCCGGCAAATCCACCGTCGGTTCCGGCTCGGTAGCTTCCGTCGGCGGCGCGGTTTTAGGCAGTGGTTTCACGGAAGGCCTAGAGCCATCTACAAAGATTTCTACCTCGCTGACCTCTGCCGGCAGGGTATAGTCCGGGTTATCCAAAGAAGGCACGGCCAAAACCTTAGGCGCCGTCCCCAGCAAGAATATCCCTAAGAACATCACATATAATATATAACGAATCATGTTCATTGACTAAATCCCCTCTCAGCAGTTCCCCCACCGCCTAATGTTTATGCAAGATGGTTGTTTATAAATATTTACTGTTGTGTTTTAGCTTGTGCCAACACCTGTGGTTCCAGTTGGTTGTACAGCATATTTCCCAGCCCGATGCCGCCCCCGGCGGCCATACTCTTCATCAATTCGTCATCGCGCATTTCCTCGAAGATTTTCAAGGCGTGGGATTTGCCGAACAGGTCATTTTCCGGCACGGTGCTACGCATCTGGCGATACATCATCTGCAAGAACATGGTTTCAAACCCCTGACAAGCCTCCTGCAATTTAACCTGCGTCGCCCGGGTGTTTTTCTCCGTCGCCGTAGATTCGGTCTTAGCCTGCGCCTCCTTCAGGGCATCGGCAAATTTCGCCGAATCCGCCGCCATCCTTAGCGTGTCATAGGTGTTGTTGCTAACCAGACCATCGCTTATTCCGTTTATTTCCATAGAACACCCCTCCTGTCTATAGTTATCGTAAGATGTGCCTTATTTCTTTAGGAAAATACATACAACGTCACCCATTCTAGAAAATCGCCAAAAATCCTGCCGCCGCGACGAAATTTTTTTTATTTTTTGCGAGAGGGCTTGTAGCTTTGCGGTTGGTGTCTCACCGAAAATTTTCCTCTTGGTCTCCGGCATTGAAGTAGTACACTTTTTCTTGACACTTTTCTCTCACAATATAGAATAAGCACCTATGAAGAGAGAAAAGGAGCGATAAACATGGCCACCCCCAAGCATTACGATGCGGATTACAAGGTTCAGGCCGTCAAACTGGCCAAAGAGATAGGCGGCGCCAAGGCCGCCAAGGAGTTGGGTATATCCCGAAATACCCTCTACACATGGATGAAACGGGAGCAGGAAGGACAAATCGACCTAGGGCAGGGTACCAGAAGCCCGGAAAAACGCCATGAGCCTAGCCGAACAGGTTCAAAAACTTAATGCCGCCAACAAGAAGCTGGAAAAGGAGATTAAGCGCCTTCAAGAGGAAAATGAGTTCCTAGCGGAGGCCAGCGCTTTTTTCGCCGCGAGCCGTCAGAAGTACAAAAAGGCGAAAGAATGGAATTTATCGCCTTGAAGCTCTCTGACGGCTCTAACAAAAGGAAGTTGGCTTTCTACTGTCGCCTCCTAAAGGTGAGCAGACAAGGCTTCTATGACTACCGGA
>JAFVEM010000021.1 GCA_017476005.1 Selenomonadaceae bacterium
ATCGGCTCCATCGAAAGCCGCTTGGAGTACACCTCCACCAACTTGACCACGGCCAGCGAGAACGTCCAGGCTTCCGAATCTACCATCCGCGACGCCGATATGGCCAAAGAGATGACCGAGTACACCAAGAACAACGTGCTTTTGCAGGCCGCTCAGTCCATGCTGTCCCAGGCCAACCAGAACAGCTCTGCGGTTCTCAGCTTGCTCCAGTAATATCGGTTCTTTACGCCACTTATCCCCCTCTCCCTTTGGAGAGGGGGATTTTTTATGGGGAGGAGGGGCAACCCTTGAAAATCAGCGGTTGTTACATTGTAAAAAACGAGGCGGCAGGACTAAAGCGGTCTATGGAAAGTATAAAGGAGGCGGTGGATGAGGTGCTGGTGGTGGATACCGGCTCCACTGATGATACGGTGGCCGTGGCTGAGACTATGGGGGCAAAGGTGCTAAGCTATCCTTGGCAGGAGGATTTTGCGGCGGCGCGTAATTTTGTGCTGGATAACTTAACGGGAGATTGGACGGTTTTCATCGACGGAGACGAATATTTTTCGTCGGAGACCGCACCCAATATTCGCGCGGTCATTGCTCGCGCCGAGGCCGCTCGGGTCGATATGGTTTTGGTGCCTTGGGATAACGTCGAGGAAACTACAGGGGAGAGGTTGCTTCTTTCTTATGCGCCGCGTATTTTTCGTTTGGACAAGGGTTTGCGCTATGTGGGGCGTATTCACGAAGAATTATGCCGCGACGGACGCCCCGTTGAAAATGTGATCACGGCTACTATAGACGAACTGCGCCTCATGCATACTGGGTACTCGGAGCAGTTAAGCAAGGAAAAGGCCGCTAGGAATTTGAGACTACTGCAAAAAGACCTGCAAAATCCTCAGCGCTCCCCCAATTTATACATGTATCTGGCAGAGTGTTACGAAGGACTGGGCGATAAGCTTCATGCCAAACACTATGCCAAACTGGATATACAAGGCGGTAGGCGACCGATTGTTTTTGCCAGTCGCTCTTACCGACTGCTGTTAAAAATACTGGCTACGGAACCGCACAACTGGCAAGAACGATTGAAAGTGGCGCAGGAAGCGGTGGCAACTTTTCCAGAGCTGCCGGAATTTCGCGCCGAATATGCCGCCGCTTCGGCCTTTGCCTGTGATTTTACGGTGGCCGTACGCCTTACCAAGGAGGCGGAGGAAATTTATGCCGCCGCGAAACAAAAGGACGCGGCCTCCGGCTATGAGCCTATTATGTTTGAGGCCGACATGTTGGCGACGCTGAAGAAGGATGCAGCGCTTTGGCAGGAATTGGCGCAACGTAAAGCGAATATAAAGATATCTGCCTGCGTCATGGTGAAAAATGACGCCAAGGATTTACCCCGTTGGCTAAGCGCCAGCAGGGAGTACGCCCACGAGCGATTGGTTCTCGATACCGGCTCAGAGGACGTCTCCAGAGAATTGGCCGAGAAAGACGGCTGCCGGATATTTGACTTTCCGTGGCAAGATGATTTTGCCTTGGCGCGAAACGCCATTTTGGCTAAGGCCACCGGGGACTGGGTGGTCATGCTGGATGCGGACGAGACTTTTTATGACGGGAGATTTTTATCTGGATTTCTCCCTTGGGTGGAAAAATTTCACCCGGAGGCGGAGGCTGTCGAGCTTATTATTCACAATGTGGATGAGGATGATAACGACAGGGAAGCGCAACGGATAGCTTCGGTGCGAATTTTTAAAAATCTGTCCGGCATGAATTATCGCGGACGGGTACACGAAACCCTGTACTATGGGGACAGACTGCCCCAAACTTATGTGGAGCCTTATCGGTTTCATATTCGCCACACCGGCTATTCCACTAGGCGCAACCTCGCGAAGGCGCGGCGGAATCTAAAACTCTTAGCAGCGGACATAGAAGCCAAGGGCTTGAGTGAGGATCATTATCGGTACCTCGCCACGACCTATGTGACCCTAGGGAACCTTAAACTGGGACTCAGCTACGCCTTGCTGGCTGCCAAGGCCAAAACTCAGGGACGGGGTGCCGAGGGGGAAATGTATTATCTGGCTTTGCGTTGTCTGGCAAGTTTGGGAGAACCCCGGGAAAGGCAAGTGACTTTAGCCCGGGAGGCGGTGGCCAGATTCCCGGCACTACCCGATTTTTACGCCATGCTGGGGCATTTACTAAGGGACGAAGCCCCAGAGGAAGCGCTGTCCCTACTGCAAAAATCTTTAAAACTTTATGCGCATCCCAGCCAGACCAAACGCCCCACGGCTTCCCAATTCGCTGTGCTAATAGCGACGGTACACGGGGATCTGGCTTATCTTTACGGAAAGAAGGGATTAACCGCTATGACGGAAACGGAAATAAAAACCGCCTTGGAACTGGATGCATATTCGGCGGAGGCCTTGGATGAGCTGTACGAATTGCACCGGGAGGAGGGACAGACGGAAATATTGGCGCGGCTAATGGCGCACTTCCCGGATACCCAGTCTGGCCTAACCCATTTAACGCGCTGGACAGAACAAGCCGGCCTCATAGACATGCGAGAATATGTGGCGAGCAGAGCGAGTCTCCCCACCGGAGAAAAATTCGCGCGCTTCTCCCTCTATCACGAAGCCAAGGTCGGCAATCCCGTCAAGGCCTATGAGGCGACGCTACATCGTTTGGCCGATGATGTGCCGCGTCTGACGGAACTGGCGCTGAAACTGGAGCAGCAGGGAGATTTTCCCGGAGGTGATTTGGGAGGAGCCTTATGGCGAGCCATGCCCCAAATATTTCGCCCCATCTGGGAAGCCTACTTCGAGTGGGAGACCGGGGATTTTTCCTTGGAGGATTATCGTTTTGTGCGCAATATTGCGCTGGTACATGGGAGTGAGGCGCAAGCCGCCAAATTTGCTTTGCTGGGAGCCAGGTTTTCTTGGCAAGAAGCGCGCGAGGCGGTGGCCGTACTTTTGCAACATGAGCGTTACGAAGCGGCCTATGCCGTTTTAAGCGAGGTTCCCGGGGATTCCGAGGCCGTAGATGGCGCTTTTTGGCGCGAGGCCGGTCTTTGCCTTTATCATTTGGGAGAGCGAGCGGCGGCCAAAGAATGTTTGGGTCGAGCGAGAGAGGCCGGCTACACCGCTAAGGATATCGAAATATATGAGGCTTGGTTGGAGGCGGTGGGGATATGAGCAAAAAGAAAAATAAAGGTCATCGACAAGGCAAATCGGTGGCGCAAGGTAATGCTCAAGCCGCGATTAGGGAAATCGCGCCTCTTTCCATAACCGCCTGCGTCATCGTCAAAAACGAGGCCAAGAATTTACCGCGCTGGCTAAAATGCGTAAAACAACTCACCGATGATTTGGTGGTGGTAGATACCGGTTCCACGGACAACACGGTGGCTATTGCCGAGGCCGGGGGCGCTAAGATATATCAGTTCCCGTGGATAGGCGATTTTGCGGCGGCGAAAAATTACACGCTGGAAAAGGCCGGAGGCACCTGGATCGTCTTTTTGGACGCAGACGAATATTTTTCCGATCAGGACTGTCCGCAAGTGTTGGAGCTTATTCGCGAATCACATAGCACGCCGGAGATATTGGGGTTTATTTTCCCCGTTATCTGCATTGATCAAGACAACAACGGAGCCTTTTTAAATGCCTTTCCGCAAATAAGAGTATTTCGTAACCAGCCGACCCTGCGTTATGTGGGCAAGGTACACGAACATCTCATCAACAGCCAACGCGACCGCGATTACCGCATGGAGGCATTGAATCACAGAATCTATCACACCGGTTATTCTACTTCCGTCATTGAAGGTAAACTTAAACGGAATTTAGCCATATTGTTGGCGCAGGAAGGGGAAAAGCATAGTGACCACTACGGCTACATGGCAGAATGTTACTATGGCCTAGGAGAATATGAGTTGGCGCTAGCGTGCATCGAAAAGGTCATCGACTTAAACGATGATGCCTACCGTAGCCGCGACAACCGCGTTTATGCCATCAGGTTGGAATGTTTGTCGAAGCTCGACCGAAGCGACGGGGAAATTTTAGCGGCGCTAAGGGACACCGAGCTTATCTATCCCGACCGCCCGGAATTTGTAGCCATAGTGGCGGATCACTTCTGGCGTAAAAGGGATTACTTGCGTACAAAAAAGTATGCGGAAAAGTGTCTGGATAGCTGTCGCAGGCACAGCGCCAAGGCGGTGACGGAAGCGAATATCATGCTATCAGATATGACCGGCCGCGCCGAATATATCTGTCTGGGGCGGCTGGGGGTGCTGGCCGCTTGGCAGGGGGATAAGGAAAAGGCGCTGGATTTACTCGTTAGAGCTTTGAAACAAGAAAAGTACGACGCTTATTTTTTGGGTCATTTGTTGCGCTTACTAAAGGAAAGAGATGCTGTCACGGTCATCTCCCTGTTGAATAACATCTATGACAAAGCTGAAGACGCTAAGTTTTTGCTCCCTACGCTGAAAATAAACCGGCGTTACCAAGAAATGCTGTATTACGCCAAGCAAGGGGATATCCCCTTACCGGAATACGAAAGCTACCTCTACGGAGGACGCTTGGATGCGGCCGGGGCGTGGCTTTTAGATGATATGGACAGCGTTACGGCCTTGGGTATGGCGCTGAAAACCTATTGCCAACTGCCGGAGGATATTTTCGATAGGCTCCTGCCCCAGCCAAAAGAAAAGTGGGAACAAAATGTCAATCCCAAGCGTATGGAGCGTCTGGCCGAGTGGCTGGCCTCGTGAGGGGGAGTACGCTATGAAAGAAGGAGTCGTTCATGGAGGAAAGGGAGCAGACACATCTGCGCGAGCTGGGGCAACAAGCGCTGAGCGAGCATAATTACCAAGCGGCTCACCAAATAGCCGCCCAAATGATTACCTACAGCGAACTGGAGGCAAGGGTGCTGGATCTTACCGCTTACCTGCAAGAGGGTAATACCGCTGCGGCTGAAGCGGTGGCAGGGGAACTGAAAAAAATACCCAGACCCGGCGTCGATGTGTATGTGGAATATCTTTATTTATATTTAGCGTATCAACAAAAAAAACGTATTGAGATCCTAAAACCGCTGGAGGAGTTACTGGAGATTGCCGCAGAGCTGGGAGAACGAGGTCTGGAAACAAAATGTAAGATATGCAATCTCTTGGGAATGGCGAATTCGTGTTTGGGCAGAGCGCGAGAGGCCGCCGAGTATGACCGAATGGCCGCCGATTTTGCCCGGAGCAATCCGCCTAAAGTCGCAACACCAGCCGCCACCCATTACAGTAATTTTCTTTTTACGGCGCACAACCTTGACTTATCACCCGACGAGAAAGGAAAAATAGCTCAAGGCTATGGGCAATATCTGGGAAATATTGTCCCTTACCGGCAACGAAAACCGACGCAAAAAAAGAAGTTACGCCTTGGCTACCTATCCCCGGATTTTCGCCAGCATGTGGTCATGCGTTTTGTCCAAGCATTTTTTCGGAATTATGACCGGGAAAATTTTACGGTATATGCTTACGCCATGTGCCATGAGGATGCAGTCACCCAAGAGATAAAACCCTTGGCCGACGGCTGGCGCAATGTACATGGCTGGCCGACATCAAAAATTGCCGACCTTATCTACCAAGATAAAATTGATATACTGATTGATTTGGCCGGACACACCCAAGGCGGCACCCTGCCCGTGCTGGCCTATCGCCCGGCGCCGCTGCAAATGTGCGGTATCGGGTGGTTTGCGAGTACGGGGCTAAAGACGGTGGATTATATTATCGGCGACGCTTATTTGGATGATGAGGACACCCAGCAGGAGTTTACAGAAAAACTCTTAGTGTTGCCGCACAGCCACTTTTGCTACACGCCGCTACCAAACATGAGAAACTATAAACCGGCAGTAGCACCGCCCTGTCAAAACAACGGCTATATTACCTTTGGCAGTTTCAATAATCTCAGTAAACTTTCGGACGAAGTTATACGCGTTTGGGGCAAAATCATGGAAGCGGTACCCGGCAGTAGGCTACTTTTAAAGGGAGAACTGACGGAAAACCAAGCTAATCGCGAATACCTCTGGCAACGCTTTGTCAAGGTGGGAGTTACCAGCGAGCGAATTATGCTCCGAGGCTTTACGGACGATTATCTGCAAGAGTATGACGACATGGATATTGCCTTGGACACTTTTCCTTATCCCGGCGGCGGCACCACCTGTGACGCGCTTTACATGGGGGTGCCGGTGATAACGCTCAAGGGGCGTACTCACGGCGGTCGCTTTGGCTACAGTTTGTTAAATAATATCGGTCTGGACGGCTTATGTTGCGATACCGTGGAAGATTATGTGGCCAGAGCCGTGGCTTTGGCCGGTGATACGGAACTCATTGCCACGCTACGAAAAAATTTACGGGGCATGATGGAAAAATCCCCAGTAATGGATGCCAAGGGCTATATGCAGGATTTGGAGGCGGCCTATCGGCAAGCATGGAAGGAGGCCGGCATGCGGAAAACGCCTAAGTTATCCCCGGAGGAAATCACGGAAACAGCGAAGAACCTAGAAAATTTCATCGCCGCCCAAGATTTTCGTCAGGCCATGGCGGTGGCCGATGTTCTATGGGAAAATGACGAGCTGGCGGAAAAGCTACTACGTCGCATGGCCGTGGCGTATATAGACGGCGGCGACGGCAAAATGGCGGTGAACGTCACCGAGAAACTTTTGCAAGTGGCTCCCGGCGGCTATGCTCTTTATCTGGCCGGAGAGGCCGCTAGGACTTTTGGCGACTTGGACAGCGCCCGGGATATAGCCCAAAAAGCGCTGGCCGGCGGCGAGCTTTCTCCCTCCGAAATGGGCATGACCCATCACTTGCTGGCCGAAATTTACAAGGCCCAAGGGGACAGGGGAGCGGCGGCGGAGGAGTATCGTCTGGCGTCTCAAGGTAAACCTTTAGGCGGCGCGTTGACGGAATACAGCAGTTATCTGTTTAGTCTCCATTACGGGGATACCCCTCCGGACAAATTTAAGGAGGCTGCCCAAGGGTACGGTAGGCTACTGTCCGGCCTAAAACCTTTCCGGCATAAGGCCAAGGCGCATCTCCACGATAAAATTCGCGTGGGCTACTTGTCCCCGGATTTTGCCCCTCATGTCATGTCCTGTTTTATGCGAGCGCTGTTTAGAGATCGGGATAAATACCGCTTTCAGGTATATGGCTACGCGGCCTGCCCCCCCAATCCCATCAGCCGGGAATTTGCCCAAATGGCCGATGGCTGGCGTGAAATCGCCGGTATGGATGCGGCGGCGGTGGCGCGACTCATTCGTGACGACGGCATCGATATTTTGGTAGATTTATCCGGCCACACCGCCGGCAGCTGTCTGCCGATTTTGGCTTATCGGCCGGCGCCGGTGCAAATTTGCGGTCTTGGCTGGTTTGCGCCCACGGGGCTGCCTACCGTAGATTATTTTTTGACGGACGTTCACTGCGCGCCGCCGGGGGAAGAAGAATTTTTTGGCGAAACGCTGCTTCGTCTGCCTCACAGCCATATGTGCTACACGCCCATAAAAGGCGCTCCCGGCTACATCCCTCCGGCTCCGTGGCGGCGTAACGGCTATGTGACCTTCGCCTCCTTCTGTAATTTTGACCGCTTGACAGCAGAAGTCCTCTCCCTGTGGCGCGAAATTTTAACCCGAGTTCCTACCGCCAAACTTTTTATCAAAAACGGCGCTTTTGACCAAGAAAACAGCCGGAAAATTGCTTTGGACAAGCTACAAGCCGCCGGTATTCCCTTAGACAGGCTAAAAACCGAAGGTCATACGGCGGATTACTTGCGCTCTTACGAAGGAGCGGACATCGTGCTGGACACTTTCCCTTACCCCGGGGGCGGCAGTACCTGCGACGCTTTGTATATGGGGGTGCCGGTGGTGACTATGAAAGGAAACAGTCACCACGGTCGTTTCGGCGCCAGTTTGCTCGTCAATGTGGGACTAGAGGATTTAATCGCCGCCTCGCGCGCCGAGTACATTGAAAAGGCGGTGGCTCTGGCGGAGGACGGAGCGCGGCTTACGGACTTGCATCAGCGACTTAGGCGGCAAATGCAGGTCAGCGCCGTCATGGACGGCGCTATGTATATGGCGGATTTGGAAGCGGCCTACAGCGATATTTGGCGCAAATGGCTCCGGGAAGAAAAAGCTCTGTCGATTATCTTGCGCCGGGAAGAAAAAAAATATCAAGCCGCCGAAAAAAGCGACGATTGGGCGACCATGGCCTGTAGCGCGGCTTGGCTTGTAGGCAGCGAGGACGAAAAAAATCCCGAAATGGTGTTTGCGGCGGCGCTTAGCTATTATCACCTAAAAGCGGCAAACCCCATGGCCACTTGGGGCAAAAGAGCGCTTGCGGCCGGTTGCGCCAAAGGTTCCGAGGCGGCCTTCATCGAGGAGCAGTCCTTCATGGAGCGAGGGCGTTTCTTCGACGCTTGGAAATGTTGCGAGGGCGAACTATCTCGCCTAGGGCGGAAGGTTACTCCCGGCAAGATAAGTTTTCTCATCAGCTATGCTTCCCTTTGCGGACGGCTGGGCGACCCTAAAACCATGCAGGAGCGCTACTTTGAGGCTTACGAGCTGAGTACCGTGTCCGATTTTCGCACGGTGACGGAAAGGGCCGAAACTTACAGCTCATGGCTCCTCTGTCATAATTATTTTGAGTTGGATGAAAGAACGCTGTTGCAACGGCACGAGCGTTACAACGAACTTTTTGCCAAGGTGAAACGCTACGACCATACCAACCGTCCCAAGCGCGATAAACTGCGTATCGGTTATATATCGCCGGATTTTCGCAACCATGTGATGTTTTATTTCTATTTGCCCATGTTCACCCATTACGCCCGGGAAAAATTTACGGTTTATGCCTACAGTTTAACGGACAGGCCGGACGATTATACCAAGTTGCTGGCCGGACTGGTCGATGAATGGCGCGATATGGAGGGCAAGGAGGCGCGCGAAGTGGCTGCCGCCATTTATGCCGACGGCATCGATATTTTGGTGGATTTGGCGGGTCATACCGTGAACGGCGGACTGCCGGCCATGGCCTATAAACCGGCGCCGGTGCAAATATCCGGCTTGGGCTACATGGCCACTACGGGGCTGAAGACCGTGGATTATTTTTTGACCGATAAGGTAGTGGATCCTCCGGGACTCCATGAGGAATTTTTCACCGAAAAACTCCTGCGACTCCCCAGTCAATTCTGCTACGCCAATCCTAAAGAATTACCGGTGTCCGTCGAGTCTCCCGTGAATTATCGGGGCTGGGTACTCTTTGGGGTGTTTAACAACTATCGCAAGGTGACGGAGGAAATGCTCGCCTGTTGGCAAAGTATTTTGGCGCAGGTTCCCAATTCTAAAATCCTGCTCAAGTGCCAGCTGTTTTGCGACCCCAAGGCCACCGATATGGCTTATCTGCGTCTAAAGGATATGGGCTTTGATATGGACAGGGTATTGTTTGAGCCGGCTACTCAGGAATACATGACCCGTTACCTAGATGTAGATATAGCCCTAGACACTTTCCCCTACCCCGGTGGCGGCACCACGGCGGATGCGCTTTACATGGGGGTGCCGGTGATAACGAGGTATTCCGACCGCCGCAGTACCCGTTTTGCCTATGGGATGCTCTCGGCCATCGGATTGGGTGAGCTGGCCACCCAATCCGCCGCCGACTATGTGGCTATGGCCGTGGCTTTGGCTAAGGATGTCACTCTCCTCAATGAACTCCATCGCACCCTACGGGGGCGGATGCAAAAATCCCCTTTGATGGATGCCGAGAATTATATGCGAGAATTGGAGGGGGCTTATGAGCGAATTTGGCAGGAATTTTTAAACTCTTGACGAAAAGTATAAGACAGATTGCTGATAGGTATGATAGCAAGCGAAATTTATTCTAAATTAAGTAGTCAAGGGGAATTTATTTCTCTTTGTGGGGTTTGGGGCGACGCCCCAAAAGAAAAACTAATGTAAGGAAGGATAAGCATGATAATCAGAAATGACCTATTGGGCGGAAGCCAGAACTTACGGCAGCAATTGGCGAAGGAGATAGACTCCGGTCGTTATGCGGCGGCTTTGGAGACCTTGACGAAAATCGTGGAGCAAAAGGGGCAAACCCCGGAAGATTTGTATTATGGAGCCTACGCCTACTTTATGCTGGGGGACTACGAACGGGCGGCCTCCTTTGTGAACAATACCCTAAGCTATGCGCCGCAACACGTTAAGAGCAGGATTCTCTTGGCGCGAATCTGTATCGTGGAAGATCGTACCGAGGATGCGCTGAAAGTATTGAACGGCCTTCTGGCGCCCCAAGAGGTACTTACCGCCGAGGAAGAAGAAGAGATACGGGATCTCACCGAGTATTATGGTAATGTCCGCCGGGAGGATATCAGGAGCAATTATCCGCATATCGCTAGATTCTTAGGGTTAAACGGCGAAAATATGGGGGCAAAATTGCCTCAGGCGCCGGTTGCCGTCCCAAGCTCGGTAACGGTTTTATCCCAAGAAGATGCCGGAGAGGTTACCGCCGGGGAGGTGGCGGCGAAAATTCAGGAAATAAACGAGCGTCCCGTTTCCCTAGAGCGCAAGGTAAAAATGCTCCAAAAATTTGCCGGGGGTTACTATGTGGCCGGGGAAATCACCGCCGCCGAACTCATGCTGAAAGCGGCACTGCGCCTCGATGCGGAGGACGATGAATCTTTGAAGGGCATGGCCTTAGTCACCAAAGCCAAAGGTGACCCCGAAAAGGCGCTGAAATTTGCCGTGGCCATGAGCTATACGGACTTTACCCTGCTCACGCTCCTGAAGGCTAGGTGAAGGACGTGGCGGAAATTCCGGGGCTGGTCAGCATTATGATTCCCACCTACGAGCGGCCGGAACTTTTTGAGCTGACGCTAAAGAGCGCCCTTGCCCAGACCTATAAAAAAATCGAGATATTGGTTTGCGATAACAGCCGGGACGAACGCACGGCGAAGCTCATGGAAAAATATCGCGGTCATCCTTTGGTGACTTATGTGCGGAACCGGGAGGCCAAGACCAAGGCGGAAAATTTTATGCCCTTTGAACGCATGGCCAAAGGGGAATACTTGCAATGGCTGATGGACGACGATATTTTGAGGCCGCAGAAACTGACGAAGATGGTCAAGGCGTTGCAAAAAGATCCCAAGGTAAAGTTGGTAACGTCCTTGCGCGGCTTGATTGATGGCGAGGGGAGTTACCTAGGGCAGCGCGACGTAGGCTACACCGTAAACGGCAAGTACGGCGTTATCACCGGCAACCAGATGGGGCGATACACGCTAATGACGATGCGTAATCCCATAGGGGAGCCGTCGGCGGTTCTCTTTCGCCGCCGCGACCTTACCAATCATTATTGGCGAGCGGAATCCAGAGGGTATTTAGCCATTTCGGATGTGGCCATGTGGCTGGAACTCATGGAGCAAGGGGATGTGGTAGTTTTTCGGGTTCCCTTGAGCGATTATCGCCGCCACAAAACGCAAGAGGGGCATCAGGGAAACGTCATTTTACTCAGCCGCCTGGAATGGATGCGCCTAGGCACCGAATATTATCGGCGGCGCGTTTTTCTCACTGAGCCGGAGGAATACAAAACCTTGCTGAAAGTCTTAGTGACCGAATACGAGACCAGCGTAAGCGCAGTCTATGAAGAGCTGTCCCGGTGTTCGCTGTGGCCGGATTTTGTGGAAGCCATCGGTACGGCGCGCCGAATGCTCTCCATGGAAGATGCCGAGCTGGAACGGGTTTTGGCTTAACCAAAAAAAATAAGGACGCGTAAGCGTCCTCTTTTTTTACGCCAAAACTCCTACTTCACACAATACCAAACTCCCGATAAAGCTCCATACGCCGAGTGGGATTGGTGGCGGCGTCGCTTATGTCCTGATTGCGACCGTTGCCCAGCAACATGCTGATAAGGCGGCCTAGGCGGCTTTCGCCTTTGGTGATTCCTTGAGCTTCGCCCTCTTCCCTATTGCGCCGGTCGCGGTCTAATATATCATCTATCAACTTTTCTAAATCATACATTGTCGTTACCTCCTCGCCGAGCGATTGCTTCTTTTGTTGCACAGCTATATCCACACCCTGCCACACAGCCTTGATTAGCGCTGACTCGCCCACTTCTAATTTGCTGGCGCTAACGGCCTTTTGCAAAATCTGCTCCATCTCGTTTCTTACATTCGCCGCGTCACTAAAGTGAGCGAGCTGTCCGTATGGCAACAAGCAGTAGAGATTGTCCTTTGCCAAATCATCCTGACTACGGTAGTCTTGCAAATTTATGACGCCAAGGGTTAGGTTATCCACCTGCTTGCCGTTTACATAAATGGGCAAGGAAACACTCTTTTGTCTTCCCCTCAGATTTATTACGGCAGCGCGAGGGATGCTCACCCGTCCGGCTTGTATCACATCATTCGAGAGCATAGCCGCATGAGAGAAAATGTACTCCAACAATCTTTGCGCCATAGCGCCATCTGACCAAGCCTGTTCTTCCAAGATGAACAGCTCGAAGGTGTCACTTGTCCCCACCTGAAAGCACATGTCAGTGATTATCCTTTTGCCATTGAACAGAGTTTCGTTGGGGCGAGCGACAATGGGCGTATCGAGGGGATAGTTTGTTTTGAATATGTGGTTAATGGGGTAGAGAAACAATCGCGCCGCTCGGATTCCCATTATGTGCCATGCGTCGTCGTAGGGGGTATTGCCTTTTAGAGTCAAGATCGTCACCTCGCTTACTCTTTGGGGTTATCATATTGTAGGTGATGGAAAATGTCAATATCTGAATATTGCTGGCCTTGATATGTGAAAAAGGGTTGTCGCATGTAATTGACGTGCGACAGCCCCTTTTTTTACTCTTTCACATAAGGCTCCACAAAATCAAAAACTCGCCGATAATAAGCCTCGTGAGCCGTTTGGCTGGCTACGCCGTGGATGGCCTTGGGAACGATGAAAATGTCCTTGCGCGGCGCTTGAGCCGCATTGAACAGGAGATCCGCCATGTAGGGCGGCACTAGGGTGTCTTTTTCCCCGTGAATAAACAGCATGGGGATTTTGGCGTGTTTTACGGCCTCTAGGGGGGCGGCTTGCTTCAAGGAAAAGCCGGCCAGTTTCTCGCACCGATAATCGATTAAATTCATGGACGGAAAAGCCGGCAAGCCAAAGGATTTTTCCATTTGCAGCGCGAGGAGCTGATAAGCGTCCGTAAAGCCGCAATCCTCGATGCAAGCCACCACGTTAGCCGGCAGGTCGTCGTCGGCCGACGCCATCATCACCGCCGCGGCGCCCATGGATACCCCATGGAGTATTATGCGAGCATCGGCGTAGTGCTTTACGATTTCTTTAGCCCAATGCACCACGTCCTCGCTCTCCCGATAGCCCATGGTGAGAAAACGCCCTTCGCTGTCCCCGGAGGCGCGCAAGTCGGGGGTAAGTACATGATAGCCCTGCGCCAGATAAGTGGAGGCGATATACCAAGAATTTTGCTGGGTACACCCGTAACCGTGTACCACGATGACCCAGCGATCGCTGTGCCAGTCCGGGAAAAAATGGGTGGCCGTCAGGAGAAGTCCGTCCGCCGATTTTTCCTGCCAAATTTCGCTGACCTCGTCGGGCTTGTTAAACCGTCGATTCTCCGGCGGCATAAGGAGAGCAAAAGCCCGGGGCGGCGCCTTGGGATCTGTTTCGGAACCGCGTTCGAGGCCGAATTGTACCATATAATTGCCGATAAAATAGCCGGTGACGGTAATAAATAAGACCGTCATGCCAATCATTGTTATGAGTACGGAAAGAATTATTTTTTTCAAATCATCAACCACCGCCTTTTAATTCATTATTTTCTCTTGGCTCGCCCTTTGCGCCAGTTAATGGCCGCATCTCTGGTAATGAAATTCAGGAGGAGCAAGACGGCGAAAATTTCTACCCGTCCCACCAGCATGAAGAGGCTGCACACCATTTTTGCCCACAGGGATAATTCCGGGGGCATGGCCGACAGCGCTGTCCCCACCGTGGTGAAAGCGGCGGCGGCCAGTCCCACTGCTTGATAAAGAGGAAGGCCGGAAAGGGTCAACAGAAGGGCGAAGAGAAAAAACACCGTGACGTACAGGAAAAAAAAGCAGAGAATCCGTCCCAGTATCCTCGTATCGACTGAGGTATCCCCCACGGTGATGGCCGTTACCATACGCGGATGCAAGGTGCGACGCACTTCGGCGAGGAGAATTTTTCCCAGGATAAGGAGGCGCATGGCCTTTAAGCCCCCGGTAGCCGAGCCTATACAGCCGCCAAAGAAAGCCGCCAGCAGCAGTATATACTGAGCCAAATCCGGCCAATCAGTCACCGTTACCGACTGCACCCCGGCGGTACTCATAAAGGAAAAGACCTGCACAAAACCGTGTCTGAGAGCTTCGGCCAAGGAGTAGGGAGTAGTCAGCCATAAGTGCCACGTCAGGACACCGCCCGAAATCAGCACCGACCACATCAGGAATCGCACCTCGGGATTACGGTAATAATCCCGAAAATCACGGCGCTTAAAGGTACGCCAGTAGCGCAGAAAATTGCCGCTGGCGAGGAAACAGGTTGCAAAGGTGACAATTTCCAGCCAGCGGTTATCGTCGGTCAGCAAAATTCGCATGGTTCCCCCGGTGGTGGAAATAATGAGCATGGCGGACTCCAAGGCAAGGAGGAATCCCCCTCCGGCCAAAGAGTACAGCCCCCAAGAGAGTAGGGTAACAGCTACATACACCCCGACAATCTGCCGCCCTCTAGCGGTCATTTGCGTTAGTACCGAGCTGAACATCAGACCGCGACGAAAGGCCAAGGTTAGGCCGAAACAGCCGCTGGCCTGAGGAATCAGCGTCACCAGTTGCCACAGGAAAGTAAGGCCGCCGCTCCAGCCCAGCACTCCGCGCCACAGCCAGAGACTTTCGGGAGAGGCGGCGGTAAGCAGGGTAAAGCCGGTGGAAGTCACCGTGGATACCGCTTCAAAAATGGCATCCCAGACCCACATTTTCCCCACCAGCATATAAGGGAATATGCCCAGCACGGAAAGGAAGAGCCACATAACCAGCATTATCTGGGCGGCTTGCGCCGGAGTGACTTGGCCGCGATGGCCACGTCCTTGCTTGATAAGCCCCCAACTGACACATCCATAGCCAAGGCACAGGAGGAGCCACCTAAAGGCATTGTCGCCACCTGTCCATAGTTCATACCCTAAAGGGAGAGCCAAGGCCGCCGTCATCCCTAATCCCATGCGTCCCCAAAGAAAATAGGCCAAGGAGCGCTTCATAAAAATTACCTTTCCATGCGCGCCGGATTATTAAGAAAATCGGCGTAGGCCAGCCGCAGACCATCCGCCAACTCCGTTTGGTATTGCCAGCCCAAAGCCTTGGCCTTGCTGACGTCTAAGAGCTTGCGAGGCGTACCGTTAGGTTTTGCAGTATCCCAGAGAATTTCCCCTGTATAACCAACGGTAGCGGCCACGAGCTTCGCCAGCTCCTTAATCGTAATTTCTTTGCCCGTACCGGCATTTACGGTTTCGTTGCCGCTGTAGTTGTTCATGAGAAACACGCACAGATTGGCTAGGTCATCCACATAGAGAAATTCTCGCAAGGGGGAGCCATCTCCCCAGCAGGTAACGGCAGGAAGATGCGCCTCTTTGGCCTCGTGAAAGCGGCGGATAAGTGCCGGTAAAACATGGCTGTGAGTGGGGTGGTAATTGTCGTTGGGGCCGTAGAGGTTGGTGGGCATGACGGAGATATAATCGGCGCCGTACTGCTTATTGAGATAGGTGCAATACTTCAGCCCGGAAATTTTCGCCAGCGCATAGGCCTCGTTGGTTTCTTCCAAAGCGCTGGTCAAGAGAGAGCTTTCCGGCATGGGCTGGGGAGCCAACCGAGGATATATGCAGGAGGAACCCAGAAACTCCAGCTTCTTGCAACCGTTTTGCCAAGCGCTGTGAATGACATTCATTTCGAGGATCATGTTTTGGTACATGAAATCCGCCGGGGACTCGCTATTGGCGACGATGCCGCCTACTTTGGCCGCCGCCAAAAAAACGTACTCCGGCTGCTCGGCGGCAAAAAAGCTCTCCACCGCCTCTTGTCGGGTCAAGTCCAGTTCCCGGTGGGCGCGCGTGATTATGTTCGTGTAGCCTTGGCGCTCAAGTTCTCTGACTATGGCCGAACCTACCATGCCCCGGTGTCCGGCCACATAAATTTTCGCCTGTTTATCCATCATTTTCCGTACACTTCCATATCGTGTTTCACCATCATGCTGACCAGCTCTTTAAAAGAAACCTGCCGCCGCCAGCCCAGTTCGCGCTCCGCCTTGGAGGCATCGCCCCAGAGAAGCTCCACCTCAGCCGGGCGGAAATAGCGTGGGTTTACATCTACCAAGAGTCGATCCGTCTTTTTATCGTAGCCCTTTTCTTCTACGCCCTCGCCGCGCCATTCGATAGCCACTCCCACTTCGGCAAAGGCCAGCTCCACAAATTCCCGGACGGTGTGAGTTTCGCCCGTGGCCAGCACATAGTCGTCGGGTTTTTCTTGTTGCAGAATACGCCACATACCTTCCACATAATCGCCGGCAAACCCCCAGTCGCGTTTGGCGTTAAGATTGCCCAGTGAAAGTTTTTCTTGCCTCCCTGCCATAATTTTGGCCACGGCGATGGTGATTTTTCGGGTAACAAAGGTCTCGCCCCGTCTGGGTGATTCATGGTTAAAAAGTACCCCGTTGCAAGCAAACATGCCGTAGGACTCCCGGTAATTCTTGGTAATCCAGAAGCCGTAGAGTTTGGCCACGCCGTAGGGGGATTTGGGGTAGAAAGGAGTATTTTCGTTTTGTGGAGCGCTGCCGGGGATACCGCCGAAAAGTTCCGAGGTGGATGCCTGATAGAACTTGCAGTCAAGGCCGCTTTGGTGAATAGCATCCAAGAGGCGAATGGTGCCGACGCCGGTGGCCTCCGCCGTATATTCCGGCACCTCGAAGGAAACGGCCACATGGGACTGTGCCGCCAGATTATAAACCTCGTCGGGCTTCACCTTGGTGAGAACCCCGGTGAGGTTGCAGGAGTCGGTGAGGTCGCCGTAGTGGAGGAAAAAACGCCCTTTCATGCCGGGATCGTCGTAAATATGGTCGATGCGGGTGGTGGAGATGGTGCTGTGCCGGCGAATGATGCCATGAACCTCGTAACCTTTAGCGAGCAGAAGTTCCGCCAGATAAGAACCGTCTTGGCCGGTAATGCCGGTAATAAGCGCTGTTTTCATGGATTGCCTTCTTTCTTTTTATCGCCAATACTACAAAAGCCTGACGAGAGGAAATCCTCGTCAGGCTATATCGTCAAAAATGGCGGAGAGTGAGAGATTCGAACTCTCGGTACGCTATCAACGCACACACGATTTCCAGTCGTGCTCCTTCAACCACTCGGACAACTCTCCGTATGATCGCTTAACAATGCGACATTTTACCGTACTCGCTGGCTTCTGTCAAGGGTTTTTTTCAATCGCCACCGAAAATCAATTTTCATGCGTTTACTGTTATGTAGTGACCTTTGTCAAGCCTCAATTTAAAAAAATTTTAACAGTCTGTCGCCCTTGCCCGAAGACCGTAAAGAAGGCCGCTTGGAGATGGCGATTGCCATTATAAAAAATTTGCTCAAGGCCAAAACTCCGTATGCCGATATAGCTCGCTTTACGGAAGCCAGTGTCGATGATGTTATTAAAATAAGCAAGACAAGAAAATCTCGCTTACTGAGTTTCCGCGTTCCAGCGGTCGCAAAAAATCCCCCGACAGGCACTCGCGCCTTGTCGGGGTTTTTTCAAGGATTGCAGGGGTGATTTAATCAGACTCTTAGGGCGCAAGCCCTTAGAGATCGCTTATACAAAGTAAAGCCCCAAGACAATGAAACTTAGAATGCCGCCACTACCGCGCCCTTGTACTTGTCCTCGATGAATTTTTTAACGGTGTCGCTCTTGACGGCCTTAATGAGCGCCTGTATCTCCGGGCGATTTTCGTCGCCGGCGCGGACGGCAATAATGTTTACATAGGGGGAGTCGCTACCCTCAATGACAAGGGCATCCTTCGTGGGTACCAGATTTACCTGCATGGCGTAATTGGTGTTGATGACGGCGGCATCCACGTCCTCCAAGGTACGAGGAACTTGAGCGGCCTCCACCTCTTCAAATTTTAGGTTTTTGGGATTCTCGGTAATGTCCTGCACCGTGGCCTTTTCGCCAACTCCGGCCTTGATTTTAATGAGTCCGGCTTTCTCTAGGAGGAGCAAAGCTCGCCCACCGTTGGTGGGGTCGTTGGGAATGGCGATGGCGGCACCCGGGTTGAGATCCTGTAGGTTCTTCACCCGGCGAGAATAGATGCCCATGGGTTCAATGTGAATACCGGCGGCGCTGACGAGTTTACATTCTTTATGCTCCTCCACAAAGTTGTCCAAGTACGGCTTGTGTTGGAAATAGTTGGCATCAAGTTCCTTATCGTTCAAGGAAAGATTGGGCTGGACATAATCGTTGAACTCCACGATTTCCATTTTGATGCCGTCCTTTTCCAAGACCGGCTGCACCGCCTCCAAAATTTCAGCGTGGGGTACGGCGGTGGCGCCAACCTTCAGCGTCTTGCCGTCGGAACTCGCGCCCCCACAACCCACCAAAGCCACACTCGCCGCCAGCAAACCGGCGCACAGACCTACTAATTTTTTCATTTTAAAACCTCCTGTTATAAAAACACCTCAAAGGGCAGGATTTCTACCCTTTATTAGCGAACCAATACATGCAGCGCCCCTAATAATCTCACCTACTTTTTATTAAGGGACTTCGCCAGCCTGTTGCCGACGAATTGCACTAACTGCACTAAGGCGATGAGAATAACAACAGTAGCCAGCATAACCTCCGGGCGGAAACGCTGGTAGCCGTAACGAATAGCCAAATCCCCTAGACCGCCGCCGCCGATAGCTCCGGCCATGGCCGATTCACCCACCAACGCAATCACCACGGTGGTCAGTTGCGCTACGATACCGGGCATGGCCTCCGGCAAGAGAACCTTGCGAATTATGTCGAAAGGCGTGGCGCCCATGGACAGAGCCGCTTCCACGAGGCCGTAGGGAACCTCCTTCAGGGATGTTTCCACCTGCCGACCGATGAAGGGGACAGAGGCAATAACCAAGGGCACCATGGCCGCCGTGGTGCCGATGGCGCTTCCCACCAATAGCCGCGTAAAGGGGATAATCGCCACCATTAAAATAATGAAAGGAATAGAGCGAATAGCGTTGACCACCGCGCCGATAACGCGATTAAGGGTGGGAGATGCCAAGATGCCGCCTTTGTCGGTGGTGTGCAGGAGTACCCCCAAGGGTACGCCTAAAACCGTAGCGATAAGCATGGACACCGACACCATGTACAGGGTTTCGCCCAAGGCTTTAGTCAGCAGAGGCAGCATGTCGCTGAACATAGCCTATCACCTCCACTTTCACGTCCTTGGTAGCCAAATAATCAAAAGCGGCTTGAATCCCCGTTTCGCTGCCGGTGAGACCGACGATAACCCGACCAAAAGGCGTGGCTTTTATCTGGTCTAAATTGCCGAAGAGCATGGTACACTCTATATCGCAAGCGCGAATCATACCGGCGATAACCGGGTCATCGGCCTTTTCTCCCAAAAATATCAGCCTGAGCAAGAGGAAACTACCGGGGGTGGGAATGTCCGACACGACGCTTCCCCGAAAAGCGGTGGGGAGATCGTTGGAGAGGAGTACGCTGATAAATTCTTTGGTAATGGCCTCTTTCGGGTTCGTAAAAACCTCCAGCACCGTCCCTTGCTCGGCAATAACGCCCTTGTCAATAACGGCGACCTTGTCGCATATATCCTTGATGACTTGCATCTCGTGGGTGATGACCACCACTGTCAGGGAAAGTTTTTGATTGATGTCGCGAATCAGTTCCAAAATGGATTTGGTAGTCTGAGGGTCAAGGGCGCTGGTAGCCTCGTCGCACAGCAGGACTTTCGGGTCGGAAGCCAAGGCGCGAGCGATACCCACGCGCTGTTTCTGTCCTCCGGAAAGATTGGCCGGGTATTGACCGGCCTTGTCGGCGAGTCCCACTAATTTTAACAGGGGTTCCACCTTGTCGCGAATTTTTTCCTCCGGCATTTTAGCGAGGCGCAGGGGAAAAGCCACGTTGTCATAAACAGTAGCGGAGGACAGCAGGTTGAAGTGCTGAAAAATCATGCCAATGCTTTTACGCACCCGGCGCAGTTCCTTTTCGTTCATGGCGGTGAGGTCTTCGCCATCCACCATAACCTGCCCGGCGGTAGGTCGCTCCAACATGTTAATGCAACGCACTAAAGTGGATTTGCCGGCGCCGCTGAGGCCGATAATGCCGAAAATCTCCCCACGCTTTACGGTTAAATCTATTCCCTTCAAGGCCTTTACCGCCCCCGTGGGACTGTCGTAGGTCTTTTCGATGCGCGTAAGTTTTATCAAGGGCATCACCTCCTATTTTAGTATGAATTCTAGGTTATAAGATAGTGTCCATTATTATATAGATATAATGAGGCTTGTCAAGGTGTTTGTCAAGGTGCAGAAAGGAGAGAAAAAGTAATGGGCAAATTTTGGACGTTTTTTTTATTAATTTTTATGGGACTATTGGGAGGCTGCGGACAGGTGGAGGCGGAAATAAGCTACCGGGAGGAAATGGCGACGCTCATCACCAAGATTCACGCCTACGCCACGGACAAGAAAGCAGACTTTGGCCTCCTACCCAACGGCGGTTTGGCTCTCTATCAGGAGGAGGATACGTCCTACAGCTCTCGCGAGCTGATGAAAAAAATCAACGGCGTATTGGTGGAATCGGTATTCTATCGCTGGAATGAGGAGGGCTTTGCCGCTACCCCGGCAGAGGATCGGAATTATTTTGCCGAAAGTCTGGTTAAACCTAAAGAGAGCGGCCTACCCGTTTTTTGTATCGATTACACCGCTGACAAGGAGGCCACCAATGATGCCACTGGGCTGGCCGAGGCTGCCGGTTACGCCAGCCTCGTCATGCCGCGCCGCGAGCTGGACACTATTCCCACTACCCCGATACCACAAGTAAACAACCGGGATATTAAGAACCTGCAAGAGGCCAAGAATTTTTTGGCGCTACTGAATCCCGGCAAATTTTCCGGCCGGGAGGATTACCTCACTTCATTGGCGAAAACCGATTACGATTTACTTATCGTAGATCTGTATTACGGCGATACGCCCTTAACAGTGGCAGAGGTGGCGCGGCTACAAAGAAAGGGAAACGGCGGCAGAAGGCAGGTCTATGCTTACATGAGCGTAGGGGAAGCCGAGGATTACCGCCCCTACTGGCAAGATTCTTGGGTCAGCAGTCTCCCCGATTGGCTGGCACCGCCCAATGAGGATTGGGCAGGAAGTTACCACGTTCGCTACTGGCGACCTGAATGGCAAAAAATTCTCTTTGGCTCTCCCGATGCCTATTTAGACAAGATAATAGCCGCCGGTTTCGACGGCGCCTTTTTGGACGTGGTAGATGGCTACGATTATTTTGCCGAACAGACGCTGTAAAACGGCAGTAAAATTAAGGGGGCTGTCGCACGAAGGAAAAAATTCTTCGTGCGACAGCTTATTCCATCGTTTAGATAATATTCTGAACTAACAATCCACTCTATTGCTTAAAAATGAGTACACTAAATAGGGCAGCTAAATTGTCGCAAAAATATATTTATTCAGTTGCTCCTTACGCCGCTATTGCCGCAGTAAATAAATGCCTATCCTCCTTGTCTGACTGTATCTTGTTATGCAAGCAAGTCATGTTATGCGCCACTGCTAGCAACATCGCTTCCACCAATATGTTCGCCCTGTCACGGCTCAAGAATCGACGACCTACCCTTGTCACCGACGAGATTTTCCTGTAAAATCACCTGCGTCACAACATATTTTAGATTTGTAGGGAGTTGGTTTCCGTGCAGAAGAAAACAATTATGGCCTTGACCGGCGCGGCCTTGGCTTTGTATGTAGGTAGCACTCTGCCCTTGGGGGTGGGAGATGCTCATAACATTCCCGTGGTGAAAACCGTGGCGGCTGCCGCATCGGAGGAAGCGTGGCGGGAGGATGTCAACGAGGCGACCCGCGACGACACCATGGCTTTCGGTATATACATCGGCAAGCCCTTGCAACAGTATATTGACGAATTCAAAGGCAAAGGCTGGAAAGAAACCGATGCTTACGGCGGTCCCTTTGGTTTTCAAAAGAAAAAAGGGGACTACATGATGGCTGTCTCCGTCTATCCTCACGGTGAAAACAAGAACTTGGTGGGCAATTACAGCGTGCGTTTTCACGTCAAAGACCAAGACACCGCCGATACCATATACATGATGGCCGAGAAAAATTTCGCCTACAATTTCGGTCGCCCTAGCGTAAAAAAAGGCAACAACAACATGACATGGTTTCTCAATGACACCTTTGCCATTATAGTGGAGTACAACGAATATGATGCCAGAATGCCTTTAGTGAAAGATACTCCCTATGAAATCGTCATTAAAAGGCAAATGGGCAATTACAAGCACTTCTTCCAGGCGAGAAAATGAGTATGGACAGCATGAAGGACATAAGCCTAGAGTGCAGTGCAACGGCGCAGGAACTCAGAATTTCTGTCGAGGGACGCCTGACCGCCGAAAACACCCCCGGAGTTCAAGGGAAAATAATGACTCTAGTGGAGGATGCCAAGCCCTCCCAAGTTACGGTTGATGCCGCCGCCTTAAAATATATTTCCAGTAGCGGTCTTAGGTTGTTGCTCCTGCTCAAAAAGAAATGCCCCGCCTTGCAAATGATAAATGTCTCTCGCGACATCGAGGAAACGTTGCGCCTGACCGGGTTTGACAAGCTCTTGACCGTCAGGCGAGCGCTCAGGGAGATTTCCGTAGCAGGTTGCCCCTGTATCGGACGGGGACAGAACGGGGAAGTGTATCGACTGAATCGGGACACCATCGTGAAGCTCTTTGCCGCCGATAAAATCACCGCCAAAGCGGCAGAGGAAGAACGTAAGCGGGCGCAAGCCGCTTTTTTGCTGGGAGTACCCACGGCCATTTCCTATGAAACGGTATGCGTCGGTAAGCGAGTAGGGTTGATATTTGAACTGGTGGAGGCCAAGAGCCTGCGGGAGATTATTTTAGAGGAGCCGACACGGCTGGAAGAACTTATTCCTAGGTGCGCCGCCTTAGCAAAAAACATTCACAGTCTCACCCCTGCTCCCGGCTCCCTTCCTGCCATGACTGAAATCTATCATGGCCGCCTTGACGCTTTGGCTGATTTGTTTACCCCGGCTGAGCTTGATCTCTTGCACCGCATGACCGATTCCCTGCCCCCTCGCGCCGCCTTTCTTCACGGTGATTTTCATCAAGGCAACATCATGGTGCAGGGGGAGGAACTTCTGCTGATAGACATGGCCGACGCGGCGGTGGGACATCCTTTTTATGACATCATGGGGACTTATATGCTGGGCGTAAGGCTTGCTAAGACCCTGCCGCCCCAAATGTTAAAGGAAATAGGCGGTTGGGAGGCTCCCACGGTATATAAAGCTTGGGAAATTTTTTGCGGCGAATACTTTCGGAGTACGATACCGCCTGAGGAACTAGATGCCATGCTCGCCGCTTACAGCGAACTTAGGTACTTGACCTTTCTTAAAATATTTAATTTGACGGAGGAATTTCGCCGCGCCGAGGCTGAACGTGTCAAAAAGACTTTTTTGCCGCAGGTAGATGGGTATATCCGGCGGTTTGGGGGATGGCTCCAGAAAAATTTATGAATATGAACGAAACTCTTCTGAAAAACACTTACCGCCGTTTCATGGGGAAAATGATCGTAAACAACCTCATGATTTTCTTGGGGTCGCTAGTGAACGGCGTAGTCATCAGCCGTTATTTGGGACTGGAGGCTATGGCGGCTTTTCAGTTGACCTTGCCCCTTGTCTTTACGGTTATGATGTTCAGCCAAATTATCTCCATTGGGGTACAGAATAACTGCGCGAAAAGTTTAGGCGCCGGCAAAGCGCAGGCTGCGTCGGCCTATTATTCCGTGGCGCTAGTAGCGGCTCTGCCCCTGTCGCTTGCGGTGGCGGCTGTTTTGTTTGGCTGTGCCGATACCATTGCCCTAGGACTGGGCGGCAGGGGAGAGATTGTCGCCTTGGCCGCCGCCTATTTGCAAGGCATTGCCCCCGGCCTGCCGCTCTTGTTATTTCTCCCCATGCAGGCGGCTGTTCTTTTTTTGACGGGACAGGCAAAATACGCCATGCGCGGTGTGGCGGCGCAAACCGTGGTGAATATCTTGGGCGCACTGGTCAACGTCTTTTATTTTCACGGCGGTATGTTGGGTATGGGGCTAGTGATGTCCCTCTGCTATGTGGTGGCCATATTGGCCATGGGGCGGGGGATTTGGCAAAGCGGCTGTGTTCGCTTTAGCCTGCGCGGTTGGCAATGGCGGCAAATATGGCCGATATTGCGTATTGGTTTTCCGTCGGCGGCCGACCGTTTTTATAAGACGGTGCAAATTTTTATTATCAACAACATTTTGCTAATGACGACGCCTTTAGCGGCCTTTGCCGTTCTAAATTCCCTCAACAATGTTTTTATGCCCATTGCTAGCGGCATCAGCACAGCCACTTTAACCATGGCCGGCGTTTTTTCCGGGGAGCGGGACAGGGATTCTTTGCGGAGTCTGCTAAAAATTTCCTTCCGGGAAAGTCTGCCCCTCACCGTCTGCACCGCTATCGTCACCTGTTTGGCCGCGCCTTGGCTAGTAAGCCTGTTTATGGACAGCGGCGGCGAAGCCTTTGACATGACGGTGACGGCGCTGAGAATTTACGTTTGGTATTTGCCCCTGTACACTCTCAATAACGTGTGTCAAAAATATTATTTGGGAGTCAATGCCCTGAGCATGACCTATCTGTTGTCGGCTTTGGAAAATCTGCTGTTTGTTTGCTTGTTGGCGGCTGTTTTCGCGGAGGTTTACGGCGTTACGGGAGTATGGTCGGCCTTTGCGGCGGCGGAGATTTTGGCGCTTTTAAGCGTCGCCGTAATTGTTGCTCTCAAAAAAAGGGCTATCCCTCGCGGCATCGATGATTTTCTGTGCTTGCCGCCGAATTTTCAGCAGGGGAAAATATTTATCGGCTCGGCGACGAACATGGAGGAGGTAGTGAAGCTGTCGGAGGCGGCGCGCCTGTTTTTGCTGAGGGAGGAAGCCGCCGGACGGGAAGCCATGCTCACAGCTCTGGCCATAGAAGAAATGGGCGGCAATATCATTCGTTGGGGTTTTGGCGACGGCCTAAAGCACAGCATTGACATCTTTATCTGCAAGGATAAAAACTTGACGTTGCGCATTCGCGATGATGGCGCCGCCTTTGACCCGACAAAATGGCTCAGCCTTCACCAAGACAACAATCCAATAAAAAACATCGGCATCCGCGCCGTGTGCGGTTTTGCCGCCGAGGTGCGCTATTCGCGAACCTTGGGACTTAACTATTTATTTCTGCGTTGGTGAGGGAAAGGAGCAATTTTTGTGGAGCCATCAACCAACCCAATTTATGAGGTGTCCGTTGTTACCCCCTTTCATAACGTGGACATGAATATGTTTCGCCGCAGTTACGAGTCCTTGTGGGAACAGACCATCGGTTTTGCCAATATCCAATGGATAGTTGTCCTGCACAATACGGCAAAGAGCTATCAAGATGACGTTCGTAAGTTACTGGGCGAATATGAGAATGTCATAATCAAAGTGTTGGACAATGATGCCCATACGCCCTCCAGTCCTCGCAACTATGGTATGGGATTTGCCACCGCGCCCTATATCGGTTTTCTCGACGGTGACGACGGCTATACGCCCCGGTGTTTGCAGACGGCGGTGAACCGTATGCAGAATGCGGCGGCGCAAATGGTGGTGTTTCGGCGGGAATACGAACTGGAACGGGAGGGGCTGTTCCCACTGACGGAGATTGTTCTTTGGGATCAAACCCGGGAAGAAATAATCATTGACCGGGACAACTGGGACGACGAAAAAATGTTCAGCGGCGTTTGGGGCATGGTGACGTCTAGGCTGTACGACCGTAATTTTTTGCTAAAATACAATATCGCCTTTGACGAAACAGTCCCCTTTGCCGAAGATATGCTCTTTCTCATCGAAGCCTACGGCAAGGCGGCGCGTATTTGTTACCTGCCCCAATTCATCGGCTATCACTATTTCATCAACGGCGGCTCCTTGGTGCAAAGCGTGGAAAATAAACCGGGGAGTGTCTTGGTGTCTTACGCCAAGGGCTTTCGCAAGATTTTTGAAGCCGCCTTCGCGAACGGTATCTACGCCGACTTCTTCATGGCCGACCTGCTCACCCTGTTTGCCCACGCCATGATTGGCGCCAAAAATCTCACCTTGGCACACCGGATGGAGATAAAGGAAATTTTAGAGCCGTATGTGCATAAAATCCCCTTGCTCCCGGTGAACAAACTGACCACGGAGCAAGCTGCCAAATTGCGCTATGAACTGCCCAGAGAAATAATTTTGCATCCGGAAAATTTTAATAAGGGTTATCACACCCAAAACCTTTGGAACGGGCAGGATACCCTTTTGGAAATTTTGCAAAAGAGCAAGGATACGGACTACGGAAGGCGTTATCATTTTGCCGCCATACAATCGGCGGAGGGCTATCAGGCCAGAGTACCCCTGTCCGATTTTAAGACTTACGCCCCTTTGGTCGCCTTGCAGACGCAAATCGGGGAAAGAGGCATCTTCACTGCCGACCCAGTAACGTGCTACCTGCTGTCCGCCGACGGTCAAGATAGTCCCTGCTTGCTCCCTGCCACCGCGAAGCACTTGGCGCCGTACCTGAAAATATTTACGAAAATGGTGCGCCATAAAACCACTTTCCTGCTCTTTGAAAGCCTACCTAAGCCCCCCGCCTACAACGACAACGCCGTCCTCAATTCCCTCTCCGGCACTCTTCTCGCCGAATTTCTGCAACAGGAACGCAATACCTTGCAGAAAAACCAAGCGAAATTCACGTCGCCGGAGGAGTTGCTTTTTCCCGGCGAAGCCATGGATACCTTGTACTTGCGCTTGCTCTTCGCTCTGAAAGAACGGGACGTGGCGCAAATAATTTCCCCTTATACATGGGGCATTGCCGAAGCCCTGAACTTCATGGAGGACAATTGGGAAAGTCTCTGCCATGATATTGAACTGGGGGAAATCACCTTTGCCCTCGATGTTTCCGCGCCTTTCCTGCGGCGTATGCAAGGCTTGTTGGAGCCTGACCGGGAACGAGCCGCCGAGCTAAGGCGTATTTTCCGCGACGGTTTTGATGATACCCTAGTCAAGCGAATTTGGCCGAAGCTAACGCGCATTGTGGCTTTTGGCGCCGCCGTTTTCCGTCCGTACACGGACACCATGAAAAAATTTATCGGCGATACTCCCCATGACAACGGCTTTTTCTTGTTATCCACGGCTCTAATGGGCGAAAGCGTGGCAGGATCGGACAAATTCCGCTTTGTGGAGGGGGTTCACTTCTGCGAGTTTTTGCCTTGGGACGCCAAGGCGGGGGACAGACCCTTGTTGCTGAGTCAGACGCAGGAGGGGAAAATCTACGAGCCGATAATCACCAATCAAGCCGGACTCTACCGTTACCGCACGGGCTATCTCATTCGCGTGGAGGAGCAATGCGACGGCAATTTAATCTTTACGGTGTTGGGACGCAAAAATGACGTCATGGAGCTGGCAAGCATTGCCTTGACGGAGGAAGAAATCTACGGAGCCATTAGGCAAGTTGCCGACCGCTACGCATTGAACCTTGCCGATTACGCCTATTGCGCCGCGCCGCCGGACACGGGCGAACACTTGATAGTCTTTTTCGAGCCGCGCAGCGAACGGCACTGGCGCGAAATTCAGACCCGCCTAAACGACGCCGCAATAGGCGCCGCCTTGGACGTCAAGTTGGCCGAAGTCAGCCCCGCTTATAGGCAGGCGCGAGAAAAGGAACTGCCTCCCTGTCGCCTCCTTTGGAGTCAGCCTCAAACCCAACTGCTCTATCGCGATTTGCGGCGTTTCCGTCAGCAAACGGCGCCGGATCAAATGAAGCCCACCCATTTTTTACGCACGCCGGAGCAAATAAGATTTTTTCGGCAGAATGTGTATGATTGACGGCAGAAAGCAGGCGCACAAAATAGGATGTAGAATTTACACATACCCCACAAAGTTTCCCGCTTTGTGGGATTTTTTTCGCTAAAAAGGGACTGCCACACGATAACTATGTGCGACAGCCCCTCTTTCTTTTATATTTCAATTACCTACCCAAGTACCTCAGCCATGGCCTGTTTAGTGGTTTCAATGGCGAAGCGCAAATCCTCCCGGGTAGTGTTCAAGGGAGGATTAAAATACAGCACGTCCCCCAACGGTCGCAACAGCAAGCCGTGGGTTAAGGCGCGTTTGTAAACGGCGTAGCCCAAACGCTTGGCCGCCGGAAAAGGCTTTTTATTTTCCCGGTCGCTAACGAGTTCAATGGCGTGAACCAAGCCGATATGCCGGATTTCCCCCACCTGAGGATGCCCCCCAAAAGTTTCATTCATAGCGGCGGTTAGCCACAATGCGGTATCTTGTGCCTTAGCCAAAATATTGTCCTCTCGCAGTACTTCCTGCACCGCCAAGGCCGCCGCGCAGCCCAGCGGATTGCCGGCGTAAGTGTGACTGTGCAAAAAGGCCTTGCCCTCTTGGTAGTCCGCATAAAAGGCGTCGTATATTTCTTGGCTGACGCAGGTTGCGGACATGGGCATATACCCCCCGGTTAGCCCTTTGGAGAGACACATGACATCCGGGGAAATTTGCGCCCAGTCGCAGGCAAACATTTTCCCGGTACGCCCAAAGCCGGTGGCAATCTCATCGGCAATCAGTTTGACATCGTAAGCGTCGCAGAGGCGACGCAATTTTTTTAGATACAAAGGCGGATAGATACGCATCCCGGCGCTTCCTTGTAACAACGGTTCCACAATCACCGCCGCTGTCTCATGGCCATGGGCGGCAAAAACCTCCTCCGCCGCTTGAAAACAGGCGCAGTCGCAGTTTTCCCTAGCTTGGCCGTAGGGGCAACGATAGCAATCCGGCGCCTTAATGGGAAAGGTCTTCATCATCATGGGGCGGTAAATTTCCGTGTAAATATCCACGTTCCCCACGGACAGTGCGCCGATGGTTTCACCATGATAGCCTTCCGTCAGGCACATGAAATACTTTTTTTCCCCCTTCCCGGTTTGCAAATAATACTGGAAGCACATCTTCAGGGCGCACTCCACCGCCGCCGACCCGTTATCGTTGAAGTGGAATTTTTTCAGCCCCTCAGGGACAATGCTCGCCAGCCCCTCCGCCAGTTTTACCGCCGGTTCGTGGGTGAAGTTGGCAAAAATAACGTGTTCCAGCCTGTCCAGTTGGGCTTTAATGGCGGCGTTTATTTTCGGGTGACAATGTCCCAAGAGATTAGCCCACCAAGAGCTGATTATATCCAAATAACGCTTTCCATCTACCCCGTACAGCCAAGAGCCTTCCCCACGTTCAATGGCAATGGGGGGTAATTCCTCGTAATCCTTCATTTGCGAACAGGGATGCCATATCAACTCTACATCCCGTTGCGCCAGTTCCGTCGCTTTTGACACTTTGCTCACTCCTCTTGACCTCTCTATTTTCTGGCCGCCAGCTCTGCCGTGGCCGTGAAGAGTACGTCGCTGGAGCTGTTAAGCGCCGTTTCGCAGGAATCTTGGAGTACGCCGATAATGAAACCAACCCCTACTACCTGCATGGAGAGGTCGCTACCGATGCCAAAGGAGGCGCAAGCCACCGGAATGAGGAGCAGCGAACCGCCGGCTACCCCGGAAGCGCCGCAAGCTCCCACCGTAGCGATGATGGAAAGGAGGAGCGCCGTGGGCATATCTACATTTACGCCCAGCGTATGCGCCGCCGCCAAGGAAAGCACCGCAATGGTAATGGCCGCGCCGGACATATTGATGGTGGCTCCCAAGGGAATGGAGATGCTGTAGGTGTCCTCGTTGAGATTCAGTCGTTTGCATAGGGAAAGATTCACCGGGATATTGGCCGCCGAACTGCGAGTGAAGAAGGCATAAATGCCGCTTTCCCGCAGAGTGGTTAAGACCAAGGGATAAGGATTTTTATGAAGGTGCAGATACACAATCAAAGGATTCATAATAAGCGCCACGGCAAAGAACGCGCCTAAGAGTACCGCCAAGAGATGAGCGTAACCTATCAACGCCCCCAGCCCACTGGTGCCAATGGCGTTCGCCACGAGTCCCATGATACCAAAGGGAGCGAAGCGTATAACCCACTGGACGATTTTGGTAACGCATTTGGCCAGATCACTCAAAAAAACTTTGGTGTTATCCGAGGCGGCGTGGAGCGCCAGCCCTGCCAACACTGCCCAAGCCAGTATGCCGATATAATTGGCGCTGGCCAGAGCGTGAATGGGGTTATCAACTACGCTCATAATGAGGTTGTAGAGAACTTCTACGATGCCGCTGGGAGGCGTTATTTCCGCATCGGCGATTTTCAGTTCCAAAGTCGTGGGGAATAAAAAGGAAAGCGTAACTCCCACCAAAGAGGCCAAGAAAGTGCCGATGACGTAAAGCCTGACAATGGGTTTCATGGCGGCGCTGGCATCGGCGTTCTTCTGGGCCATGGCGTTCATGACGAGAACAAAAACCAAAATCGGCGCTACGCCCTTTAAGGCTTTCACAAAGAGATCACCAAAGATGGACACCACCGGCACCGCCGCTGGGAAAGCCAAGGCGATGATGATGCCGATAATAAGTCCCACGATAATGAGTTTTATGAGGGCTGTTTCCTGATATTTACGACCGATGTTACTTAGCATATTATTCCTCCTGAAAAAAATTCCGGGTACAGGGAGATTCCCCCTAAAATCCCCTACCCCACCACATTGGGAAAATGCTGCAACAAATAGCGCCCGATAGTCTCTCCAATGTGTTTTTTGCCGTAGAAATCCGGGTGCAGACCGTCGGTGGAATACATGGAGCGCAGGTTTCCATCGTCGTCGGTGAGGGCGGTGGAGACATCCACATGGTATTTTTGCTTCATGACCCAGTCATTGACAAATTCTTGATGCACTTTCCAATCGGATGGAGCAAACTCCACGCCCCGGAGTTCCAGCATGTAGGCGTTAATGGGCGTCACCGTGGCAAAAACCGGCACGATGCTGTAGGAGTAGCACAAATCCCGGATGGCCGCCAGATTCTGCACGATAGACCAACCAAAGGTTTCCCCACGAAAATCATTTACCCCTCCCATGATGACGAGAATTTTGGGATGAAAGGGCAAAACATCGGTCTTGAAGCGTTTCAACATCATCTCGGTGGTGTTGCCGCTGAGACCTAAATTTTTTATAGGCACGGGTGAGTAGGTTTCCCAATCGTACAAACAGTAACCCGGCGGCACCGACATGGCTCCGCCGCCGTGAGTAATGCTGTCTCCTAAGGCGGCCACCGTCACCTTGTCTTTGATGCGAAAATGACTCTCCTCCGACCAATCGCTTAAAGGCGTCCCACCTTCGGTGACGGAACGCACGCGCCAATAATACTCTCCGGGTACTGTGTAGCCCGAATACTCATAGGCAGTGTATTCTTCACCCATTATTTCGCGAATTAAATTATAGCGTCCCGTTTCCTTATTTTGACGATAAATTTGCACCTCGTGGTGTTTGGCGCCACAGGTGGGTACCCACGAATAGACGGGATAGAGGGGGAAATCCGCCATTTGGGCGAACTCCGTGGTGGGCAGGGGAGCGGTGGGATTTATGGCCGTCCCCTCGGTGATTGGTTTAGGTTTCGAGAAATGCCCTAGGGGTTTGCCCTCAAAATTCAGGGGGCAATACTTCCAATAAAACCCTTCCTTGGCATCGCCAAAACGGCTTAAATCAACCTCCACTCCGTTGGTAAAAATCTGGTCGATGGTGAGGGCGATATTGGACTCATAATCTAGGTCGCTACGGAGTATTACTACCTGATACTTAACGGCGCTAGGCACCAAAGGCCAAGTGAGCCGAACTTTATTGATAGGCGATTCGGCGGCACCGGCTACGCTGTCAGCAATACTGCAACACAAAATAAATACTGCGATAAAAAAGCAAAACTTCAAATATGAGATACGCAAAAACACCAAGGCATCCCCCCAAAAAATGAACCGGGATTCCAAAGGGCAACGCCCTTTGGCGGAGTTTGAGGCAGCGCCTCAAGGTCGGTCTTAACTAAGCATTTTGCGCCACCAAATCTCGGACGCTGTCGTTGATGCGGTTATCGCTCATGGAGCCAAGCACCACGGCCATCTGCTCCGGGGAAAGTTCTTCGGCGGCTTCGGCGGCCAGTTCCGTGACGGTTTCGGCTGGGTGTTCTCTCGGTGTGTCGGTGGGGGGCGGCGCGGCCAAAGGATTCTTCTTTTTCCCCACTTCGATGCGTACCGGCTCGCTGTTTTGTATTTCTCCGGTGTTATAGAGAATGTGTTTTCCCTTAAATCTAAAAATCTCGCTCATTTTCAACCCTCCAGACTACCGTCAGAGTGGTAAAGTACCTATCAAGCAGCGTAACTAATTTCTCTGGAGGTTTTGGCCTCCTGTTTAATTTCATCCAATTTGTCAAGGGTACTGAAAAGAAATAGTTCCTCCCCACACTGGCTACAACGGTAGCACGGTACATCATGAATAACTATCACCTCGTTGCCTGCGGTAATCCATTTGTAGGTGGTAGTAGTCATTACAGACCGACCACCGCAAGTCCCACACACGGTTTCATTCATGTTACTCCCTCCTTCGGTGCTTCATATCCGGAAAAACATTCGGATCCGGTTCATATACCGTAACTAATCGCAACAACACGGGTTCAACGGCCACTACCACATGCAAATACCTACCGGCAACAGTACAACCCAAAATTAGACAACTGGGATGAGGAAAGTCTTGTGGGTATTCTTCGATAATTTCCCCATGAAGGATTGCATAAACTATTTCCTTTCTGGTAAAACCGCGCTCCTCCATACGTTTCTCCAAATGATTGGTCATGGCTATAAGGCCATTGCGGCACCGTTGTTGTATTTGTGTTATATCAAAATATTTGCTCTGCATCGCTTCCCTCCAGCATCCCTTTACTAAGCATGAGTATAACAGAATATATCATTTTGTGCAACCACGCCCCGGCTGAAGACTATTCATGCCACCAAGCCGCCAAATACATGCCTAAAACCGCCGCTGTAAGTCCGGAAAAAACATTGGCACCCATGTTCAGTATCGACAGCAAAACATGACCGCCGCGAAAAAGGGTGACGGTTTCCAAGGTAAGCGCCGAAAAAGTCGAAAGTCCGCCCAAAAAGCCCACGGTGAGCATAAGTCGCGCCGATTCCGGCAAGAGATGCAAGTGATGGGCTATTGGGAGGAGCAGTCCCATGACAAAGCTCATAAAAAAACTGCCGCAGGTATTAACGAAGAGGGTGCTGACCGGCAAAAACACCCCGAACTTGGCCACGGTGGCTTGGGTGATAATATAGCGGCACATGGATCCCAAGCCGCCCCCTATAAACACATAGAAATAGGACATGATGTTTCCTACTCCGCCACCTGTACATAATCATTATCCGTGAGCATTTCCCAAATTTCGTTTGGCGAACCGGAATCTTTTAACACTCGCTCCACATTGCGGCTGTCGCTGGCCAGGTAAAATTTTTCCGCCGCCTCCGGCGACATGCCACCCTGCACCTTCCGGGCAATGAGCCGCTCGCGCAACAGAGATGCGTTGGCGCGAATCAGCAGGGCATAATCCCCGTAAGACCTTAGCGAAGCCCAAGGTTCCTCCTTGAGCAGCAACCAATTTCCCTCTAGGAGCAAAATTTTTTCCGTAACCGGCACAGCTTCTTCTCGGACATCATGAATACTGCGGTCATAAACCGGCCAGTAAATGTCATCTTCTTTGGCATCCTTCACCGCCTTGAGTTTAGCGGCCAGTTTCGCCGCATCGAAGGTTTCCGGCGCGCCCTTGATGGTGGATAAGGGCAGGGACTTTCCGTCTCGCCTAAAAGTGTGCGCGCTAAGATAAGCGGCGTGATGATGAAACCCATCCAGCCCCAAAGCCTGCATGGGAATAAGTCCCTCTCTTTCCCGGGACAGTTTTTCGAGAAACAAGGTCAAGGTGGATTTGCCCGTGGCCGGCGGCGCCGCCATAAATAAAATCACGCGCTCCTTTTTTTCTTCATAAAGGAACGTAAGCCGACGAAGCAAGGGCATGAACAGCCCCTCCACCG
This sequence comes from Selenomonadaceae bacterium, assembly GCA_017476005.1. Lineage (GTDB taxonomy): Bacteria > Bacillota > Negativicutes > Selenomonadales > Selenomonadaceae > RGIG5097. The sequence continues at coordinate 34,310 of JAFVEM010000021.1, forward strand.
TAGTCTTGTTGTATTGAGCTTGTTGCTGTAAACCGTTGACCTCCCAAGTGTAGGAAGTCCATTCTTTTTTTGCCATGTAACTCCATCCTTTCTGCCGATTTCGGTTCCATTTCACACCTTGACAGTCCTACGTTATTGCGGTATATTTTTCCGATAAAAATAAGCCATAAGGGAAGTGTTTGTTTGCAACGATTATTTAGGTGGCTTTTAGCCGCTATGGCGCTGGTTTTTGTAGGATTGGCGCTGGCGGTGTGCTACCTCTTTCAACGCTCCGCCGGCGGCGTACCGGTGTTGAACTATCACCAGATAAACGACACGGAACAAAACGCATTAACGGTGAATACCGAGCAGTTTAACGCTCAGATGCAATATTTGGCCGATAACGGCTACCACACCATCACCCCTTCGGAAATGCTGGATGCTTGGGACAGCGGCGCGGAACTGCCGGACAAGCCCGTCATTATCACCTTCGATGACGGTTACGCCGATAATTATCGCCACGCTTTCCCCATTTTGGAGCGCTATAAGCTTAAGGCCACCGTTTTTCTCATTTCCGATTATATCAGTACCTATCCCAATTATCTCACTTGGTTTGACACCCACGTCATGCAGGAAAGCGGCCTCATCACCTTTGGCAGTCACACCTTGAGCCATGAAGTCCTCTCCGACGGGGACACTTCCTCGGAGATTATTCATCAACTGAGAGGCTCCAAAGAAGCCTTGGAATGGCATTTGGGGCAGAGTGTAAATTTTATCGCCTACCCCTGCGGCACCTATACCGAAGAGGTGAAGTCCCTCACCAAAGAAGCCGGTTATCGCGCCGCCTTTACGGTGAACTATGGTCTGGCTGAACCCGATGAAGAACGTTTCATCCTTGACCGCATCCCCATTTTCGGCAGCAACAGCCATACCCTATTTCGCTTCAAACTGCGGCTTATCGGTGCCCCCGTTATCGCTCCCCTGATGCGCCTCAAGCAGAATCTCAACGATGGCGGCCATACTTTACTGGCGCGGCTCATTGTTATCCCTTAAAAAATGATATTCTCGCAAAAGTCCCTTGTCAAGGAAAGTTTGCGTCAATGGCGATAACAATACGCGAATGATGCGGAAGAAACAAGAAGCTATAGACTGGACTTGAAACTCGCCTCTCCCCATCTGTGGGTCGGCGAGTTTTTAGTGCGTCCTACCTGAACCCCACAAAAAAAAATAGACAAAAAGCCGCCTGTCCTCTATAATGACTGACTGAAACGCTTCGGGTAGTCATGGATGAGGGAGGTGCTGAGAATGACTACTATCGTCCGGGAGGGATATGTATTCATCGGCGGAGCCTTGGCCTTGGCGCTTCTTTTGGCGCTGGGGTTGCATCCTTACGCCGCTGTTCCCTTCTTGGTTCTCGCTTGCTATTTTGCTTATTTTTTTCGCAACCCCAAACGGGACTTGACCTTAGACGCAGGAGCGGTGATTTCCCCCGCCGACGGCACCGTACAGGACATCTCTCGCGTGGCTTACGACGATTTCATCAAAGGGCCGGGCAACAAAGTGACCGTATTTATGTCGGTCTTTAACGTTCATGTGAACCGCAGTCCCATCAGTGGCGACATTACCTGCCAAAAATACGTTTGCGGTCGTTTTCGCCCCGCTTACAAGGATTCCGTGGGCTTTGAAAACGAGCATCACCTCATCGGCATCGAAAACGAAAAGCTCCGAATCACGGTGACGCAAATCGCCGGCATCCTCGCTCGCCGCATCGTCTCTTGGGTGACGCTGAACGATCATTTAAAACAGGGGGAGCTTTACGGTATGATTCGTTTCGGCTCTTGCCTAGAGGTGGTCATGCCCTTAGAGGTGGAAGTGAATGTCAAAAAAGGTGACAAGGTGGTGGGAGGACGCACCGTCTTGGGGAGGCTTAAGTAATGAGTAAATCCTTGATACCCAACGCCTGTACCTCGGCTAACTTGCTCTTTGGCATGTGTTCCATATTGGCCACTTTCCACGGGGATTTATTCTGGGGGTCTTTGTTTATCCTGTTCGCCTTGGTGGCGGATGGGTTGGACGGTAGGCTCGCTAGATATTTTGGCGTCAGCAGCGAGCTGGGAAAAGAAATGGACTCTCTCTGCGACCTAGGTTCCTTCGGGGTAGCGCCGGCCTTTTTGGCCTACAGTTTCGCCCTCAAGGAATACGGCTACGCCGGCTGGGCGGTGGCGATTTTCTTCGCCCTGTGCGGTATGTGGCGGCTGGCTCGTTTTAACGTCAACACCGACGTGGTGCATGGCTATTTCATGGGACTGGCCATTCCGGCGGGGGGCAATATCGTAGCCGCTACTACCTTGCTGCTTAGCGCCATCGAGATTCGCCCCATGGACTTAGGTTACGTTTATCCCGTTACCATGACGGTGGTGGCTTATTTAATGATTAGTCACGTCCATTATCCCAATTTCAAGGGGGATGGCGCCGAGAGACTGTATCTTGTGCCGAAGATTGTGGCCGTGATTATGTTTTTGTCCATTTTGTATTTTGGCCGTGGAGCTGTAGGGGCGGCTCTCTTTACCGCCGTCTTCTGTACCTACGCCGTATTTGGCATCGTCAATTCCCTCTTCGCTCAATTTGCCAAAGAGGCTTAGGATTTTTTGAGAAGGAGCGCATAGCAATATTATGGCTCATCCCTTTGACATTATCATGGTACCCTTGCAGATTCTTATTTTTCTCTTTACCATCTATTTCTTCTTCATCGGTTTCTGCGGTATGTGGCGGCGAAAGGAAAATAAGATATTGACGCCCCAAAAGTCCTTTGCCGTGCTGGTGGCTGCCCACAACGAAGCGGCGGTCATTGGGCAATTGGTGGATAACTTAAAACAGCTGGATTACCCTAAGGAACTGTACGACGTTTTTGTCATTGCCGATAATTGCTCCGACGATACGGCGATAATTGCCAAACGGGGCGGCGCCATAGTCTATGAGCGCACCCACCCCACCAAGAAAAGCAAGGGCTACGCCCTAGAGTGGATGTTTGCCAAGCTCTTCAAGCTCCAACGCCAGTACGACGGCATCGTTATTTTCGATGCGGATAATTTGGTGCATCCTAGATTCTTGCTGGAGATGAATAACCGCCTGTGTAAGGGGGACAAGATAATACAGGGGTACCTAGACGCCAAAAATCCCTACGACACATGGGTGGCCGGTACTTTTGCCATCGCCTTTTGGGTCATCGACCATGTTTCCCATTTGGCCAAAACCAATCTGGGGCTGTCGGCGGTCTTGGGCGGTACGGGGATGTGCATTACCGCCGACGTGCTGAAAAAGCACGGCTGGCGCGCCACCTGCCTCACCGAAGACATGGAGTTCACCATGAAATCCTTGGCGGAGGGCATCAAAACCACTTGGGCGCATGACGCCATTGTCTATGACGAAAAGCCCTTGACTTTCATGCAGTCATGGCGGCAACGCAAGCGTTGGGCGCAAGGGCAATTCGATGTGGCTCATCGGTTCATTCCCAAAATGCTAAGGGAGGGCTGGCGCCGGAGGGACATTCGCATTTTAGACGGGTGCATTTATCTCTTGCAACCCCATTTCCTCATGGTATCTACCCTGTTCATCATCATCAGCTATGTGCAACTGGGCTTCCCCCCTTTTTATACCAACATTTATAATTTCATGCCCCACCAGCTGATGACGGCCATCATGCTGGGGCAGTACATTCTCCCCATGATTATTCTCGTGAAGATTCGCGCCAAATGGAAGGCTTGGCTGTATATGCTTCTTTACCCGGTGTTCATTTATACTTGGATACCCATTATTTTCCTAGGGTTCATTCACCGCAACGACCACGAATGGAGCCACACCAAGCACACCAGAGCCATGAGCATGGAAGAACTCATGCAGAAGAAATAAAAAAACTTGGCGCGGTAAAAATTTTCTTGCCATTTAACGAGGAATGTGCTAGTATAGTCGGCGGGGGAAGCCGATAGGTCTTAGGCCTTTCGGTTGCAGTGGCATGAGGTGGCAAAAGCGAGAGCGGATCGGAAGGCTCTCGCTTTTGTTTTGCCTTGAAGGAGGCAACAATGTTAAAATCGGGGTGTAATTTTCAGATTATTGGCAAATGATTTTTAAATTTCACTGACTATGCTCCAAGTAGTTTGATTGGGCGTAAGCAATTTTTCGGTGTAACGCGCCATGGTTTCTACTCCGAACCAAGGCGTCCGGATAAAGTATTCCCAAAACAGGGTATCATAGCCGTCGCCGTTGGGGAGTCCTAAACACCTACCGGCGTAGTGATATATACCGGAGGAGGCAGCATAGTCTTTACGCATTAGTCGCAAATGGTACACGTTAAGGTTATACCGCATAGGCAAAGGGTGATAATTACCGCTAAACCACACGTTGAGAATATCTTGGTCGCTATAACGCAGTATTTCCGCATTAGCACAAAGAAATCTTAACGAATCCTCCCAAAAACCAGCTAAATGACGCCAGCGGTTTAAATCTATCAAGAGAATGCCCGAATTAAAATATTTTTCGGCGGAGATCTTGCCTAATTTTATCAAGGGGAAATCATGGGGCGAGATGGTAGGATAAAGACTTTGGGGGATAGCGCCTATCACGGCGCCCCCTAAATTTTCCTGCCAAAGTTCGGCAATATCTAGCTTTATTATCGTGTCTGCATCCAGATACACCAGCTTTTGCACTGTCGGTGGCAGAATATCTCCCATGGCGAGCCGGTATAAAGCCGCCGGTGAATTGGGACTCCTCATCATCGGATTATAGATGCCGGGCGGTAAGGTGACATGATAAAAGGAGATCATATCCTCGTAACCACCCACGAGTTTAACAAATTTGGCGCGCGTATCTTGGCTAAGGGTAGCGTCGTGTAGCAGGTGAATATGCACGCCCTCTTGGGTATTGGCGAGCAGCGAGGCCATGGAAGTACCTAAAAACTTGGCAAAAGTACCTTGGGTATCGTGTAAGGCATAGCACACATGAATCATAATCTTTCCTCCGCCTTAATTTCTCCATATTCCCAAGCGCCGTCCCCCGTTAAGCGGAGCATAGTACGGTGTTTTTTGAGGAGCGTTGAGCGATGTCCCACGCTGACCACGGAAATATAGGGCAGCTCTTCGGCAAGTAAATCGTACATGGTCGCCTCGCGCGGCTCGTCCAGCGCCGAGGTGGCCTCGTCTAAGAAAATCCACCGTGGCTTAACGAGGAGTACCCGGGCAAAGGCCAGTCTTTGTTGCTCGCCCAAAGATAAAATGCGGCTCCAGTCATCCACCTCATCCAATCTGTCTTGGAAATGCCCTAAACCTACCTTTACCAAAACTTCTTTTAGCGTTTCGTCCTTCGTCTCCTCCTCCAGTGGATAACAAAGGGCGTGCCGCAGACTTCCCAAAGGTAAATAGGGTCTTTGGGGCAAAAATAAAATTTGCTTTAAGGGCGGCAGATACAGATTCCCCTGTCCGTATGGCCAAATACCGGCCAAAAGTCGCAGAAAAGTACTTTTGCCGGCGCCGGAGGCACCCACCACGATTAGCCGCGTCCCAGGGGAAAGTTCTAAGCGGCAATCCGTTAGAAGCCTTTGCCCATCGGGCAGGTTTATGTTGACGCGCTCCAAGCGAACCGACTCGGACTCCCCCACAACCCGTTTTATTTCGCCGGTCACTTGGGCCACTTCTTCCATGTGTTCCGTGAAGCCGCCTAAACGACGAATCACCGCCGCCAGTTGCGCCAAAGTGCTGTAAGAGGTGACAAAGAAGGACAGGGCATCTTGCACCCGGCCAAAGGCCGAAGAGGTCTGCATGAGTCCCCCCAGCGTCATACTGCCGGCAAAATAACGGGGCGCCGCCATGACCAAGGGAACTATCACCGCCAGTTGGGCGTAACCATTGACATAAAAGTTCAGGATTTTCGTCTGCCGCATGAGGCCGCGATAATTTTTTATTACCTTGAGGAAGCGTTCTTTGAATCCTTTATTCTCCGCCTTTTCTCCGGCGTAAAAGGCCACGCTTTCGCTGTTTTCCCGGACGCGCATCATGTTGAAACGGAAATCAGCTTCAAAGCGTTGCTGCTCGTAATTGAGTCCGATGAGCTTGCGTCCGGCAATGTGCGCCCCCACGGTTCCCAGTATCGAATAAAGCAGGGAGAACCAAAACATATAGCCCACAATTTCCCAAGAGAAGCCGCCGATTTCCAAGGTAAAAGAGCCGGACAGCTCCCAAAGAACTACCCCAAAGGCCGCCAAGGTGGTGCATTCCTTTAGCGCACCGATAAGCAGTTGGAGCGTCAGGGACACAAACTGATTTATGTCTTCCGAGATACGCTGATCGGGGTTATCCGTGTCCAGTCCCAACAGCTGTAAACGATAATACACCTGTTTTTTCAGCCAACCGGCCAAATATTCGTCGGTCATCCACGTACGCCATTTTATTTCTAGCAGCTGCCGCAAATAAATGGCATAGACGGCCAAAAATATATAGATAAAGGCGAGTAGCGTAAACTCCCCCACCAACGGCCAAAACAGTCCTTCTTCATAATTTTGCAGGGCGTTGTAAAATTCATTGTACCAACTATTGATGCGCACCAACAGATAAACCGTGGCAAAGTTGAGGGCGATGACAAAGGCTAAAAGTCCTCTAGCTCGCCATTTTTCCTCCGAGTTCCAGTAGCCCTTAAAGAGTTCCCAAAACACGCGAAAAAATTTTCGTTTCATACTCATGCTCCTATTGGGCGTTGCCCAAACCCACAAGGGGCTTTGCCCCTTGACTCCACCAAAGGGCGCAGCCCTCTGGACTCCCGGTTGATTTTCTTCAAGATTGGGTTGAGGTTAGACTCAGCCCCGGCACGGCGTTTAGCCAAAGGTCAGAGAATTTTCCTGCTTGCGCTTGATAATAGCCGCGACAGGCAATCATGGCGGCGTTATCCGTGCATAGCTCCCTCGTGGGGAAATAAAATTTAAGCCCCTCGCGGCCTGTTTCCTGCCGCAGACGTTTTTCGAGGTTGCTGTTCGCCGCTACCCCCCCGGCGAGAACCAAGGCGTTCCGTTCGGCGCGCTTGGTCGCGCCAATGGCTTTATGCGTCAAAACCTCCACTACGGCGCGTTGAAAGGAGGCCGCCACGTCCGGCAAATTCACCTCTTCCCTTTTTTGTTCGGCGTTATGCAAGTAATTCAGCACCGCCGATTTTAAGCCGCTGAAACTAAATTCATAATTTCCCTCTTCACTTAAGGCTTGGGGAAAATCTATGGCGCAGGGATTGCCTCTTTGCGCCAGTTTGTCGATCTCCGGCCCTCCGGGGTAAGGCAGTTTCATGACGCGCGCAATTTTATCAAATGCCTCTCCGGCGGCATCGTCTCTAGTTTCCCCCATTAAGGAAAAATCGTTGTAGCCTCGCACATCCACCAGCGAAGTATGGCCGCCGGAAACCACCAAGGCCATAAAAGGCGGCTCTAAAGCCGGATGACTGAGAAAATTGGCAAAGATGTGTCCTTCCAAGTGATTAACCCCGATAAGGGGAACGTTCAAGGAAAAGGCCAAGGCTTTAGCCGCCGACACCCCCACCAGAAGCGCCCCCACCAAGCCGGGGCCGTAAGTCACCGCCACCTGATCGATGTCAGCTAGGGCAACGTCGGCTTTGTGTAGCGCCTCGTCTATCACCGGCATGATGCCGATGATGTGTTGGCGCGAGGCAATTTCCGGCACCACGCCGCCGTATTTTTGATGCACCGGTATCTGGGTGGCGATCACACTGGAAAGTATCTCCCGGCCACCCGTGAGTACCGCCGCCGCCGTTTCGTCACAGCTTGATTCGATGGCAAGAGTTATGGTTTCATGGTTACACTTGTTCATCTATACATTTTCCCCCACAAAGTTTTAAGCTTATTTTCTTTTTTTCGGTCTGAATTGTCAAGCCTCGAGACATTTTTGGCGAATTATATATATAACATATTGACTTTATCGGTTTTGGCGTTATAATAGTCCACGAATCGGCTAACTTAAACATATCAGCCAAGTGAGGCGAAAAATTATGCAGGATATAATGCTAAGGGACTTTATCGTGGAGACGTTTCAATGGCTTCACGCTCACCCGGAACTTTCCTACGAGGAACAAGCCACTACCGCTAAACTAAAAGAACTTTTGCAAAAAGAGCAAGTGAAAATTTTAAATTTACCGCTCCCAACGGGGCTGGTCGCCGAAATCGGCGAAAAAAACACTCCCTTGGTGGCACTCAGAGCCGACATTGATGCCCTGCCCATTGACGAGGAAACGGAACTTTCCTATGCTTCTCAAACAAAGGGCAAAATGCACGCCTGCGGTCACGATTTCCATACGGCGGCGCTCTTGGGCGCGGCGGTCTTACTCAAGGAAAAAGAAAAGGAGCTTCCCGGCCGGGTGCGTCTCGTTTTTCAACCAGCCGAAGAAGCTCCCGGAGGCGCCAAAAAAATTCTGGACACCGGAGCCTTAAAAAATACCAAGGTCATCTTTGCCCTGCACACTTCCCCCCTTTATCCGGTGGGAACATTGGGGCTAAGTCCGGGGGCTGTCATGGGAGCGGTGGATTCCTTCAAGGTCATTTTTAGCGGCAAAGGCTGTCACGCCGCCCATCCCAACGAAGGACGGGACATTATTCCCCTCGTGGCGCAATTTATTTCCGCCCTGCAAACCATCGTCAGTCGAAACAGCAACCCTTTTGCCGCCAATTTGGTCAGCGTTACGAAAGTTACGGCCGGAAACACTTGGAACGTCTTGCCGGAGACGGCGGAATTAGAGGGTACGACGCGCAGTCTAACGGTCGAGGACAGAGAGCTGATAAAAACGCGCTTTTTGGCCTTAGCTCAAGGACTGGCCAAGGCTTTCGGCGCGGAGGTCGAAGTGGTGTGGAAAGCCGGGCCGCCTCCCACGATAAACGACGAGACTTGGACAAAACTCGCCGCGACGGTGGCGCAAGAAGATGGTTTTGTCTTGGAAAAAGCCACCCCGTCCTTGGGCGGCGAGGATTTTGCCTATTACCAAGAAAAAATTCCCGGCGTGTTTATCAAAGTGGGGACGGGGCTTTCCGCGCCGCAGCACAGCTCTAAATTCATCGCCGATCCGGCGGCGCTGTTCCCAGCGGCACGACTGCTGGCAAGGTTGGCGGAAAAGGCACTGGGAGTGTTGCCATGATTGCTTTCAAGAACGTTAATAAGAATTTCGCCGGCGGCGTGCAAGCACTGAAAGATGTCAATCTCACCATCGAAACGGGAGATATTTTCGGCGTCATCGGCTTCAGCGGCGCAGGGAAATCGACCCTCCTGCGGATGGTAAATGCCTTGGAAAAACCGACCTCCGGGCATGTGGAAATTGATGGACAAGTGATTGATACCTTGGGGTACAGCGACCTTCGCCACATTCGGCAAAATATCGGCATGGTTTTCCAGCAGTTTAACCTATTGGAAAACAAAACCGTCTTTGCCAACGTGGCCATTCCCTTGATTCTGCAAAAGCAATCCTCTGCCCAAATTACCGCCCGGGTAAACGAACTGTTGGACTTTGTGGAACTTACGGACAAGGCCGACGCTTACCCCCGAGAGCTTTCCGGCGGCCAAAAACAGCGAGTGGGGATAGCGAGAGCGCTGGCGACAAGTCCTTCAATTTTGCTTTGCGACGAAGCTACCAGCGCCCTTGACCCGGAAACTACGGATTCTATTTTAGACCTCTTGGCCAGAATAAACTCGTCCCTAGGACTGACAATTTTGTTTGTTACCCATCAGATTCAAGTAATACAGCGACTGTGCAAGCATGTGGCCGTCATGGAAGGCGGGCGGGTTATCGAGAAGGGAACGGTGCTGGAGGTGTTTAGCGCCCCGGAGCAGGCCATGACCAAACGGTTCGTGCAAACCGTTATCCCGGACAAATTGCCGAATTCGCTGTGCAGTGTCTTGAAAAAAGACCGGCGTTCCTTTCGCCTCCTGCGTCTGCGCTTCTTGGGGGAAAACACACAGGAAAACCTGCTTTTTAAGCTCAACACCGCCTTGCAGGTGGAAACCAGCGTACTCTTCGCTTCGGTAACGGAGTTGCAGGGAGAAATTTTGGGTATTTTCATCGTGCAACTTATCGCCTCCCCGGAAAAACTTACGGAGGCGACAGAGTATATAGCTTCGCGCGGTATAAAGTGGCAGGAGGTGAGTTTGTAATGGAGTTAGGCGTTTCCGCCGATCGTCTGTGGCTGGCCACCGAAGAGACTCTTTTCATGGTCTTTGTGTCCCTCTTCATCGGCACGATTATCGCCATGGTCTTGGCGGTGCTGTTGGTACTCACGGCGCCCAACGGCATTTTGCCTCGGCGCTTACTCTTTTGGAGCTTGAACACCCTCGTCAACACGGTGCGCAGCGTCCCCTTCATCATCTTGATGGTCTTCATTCTGCCGCTGACCAAGCTCTTGGTCGGCACCAGAGTAGGGACAACGGCGGCCTTGGTGCCTTTGGTGGTATTCATCGTCCCATATTTGGCGCGGCTCTTTGAAAATTCCCTGCTGGAAGTCAACAAGGGCATTATCGAGGCGGCGCAAGCCATGGGCGCATCCTACTTGGAGATCGTTCGCTATTTTCTCTTGCCGGAGGCGAAGGGTTCACTCATTTTATCCATTACCACGGGAACAATCGGCTTGTTGGGCGCCACGGCCATGGCGGGAGCCATCGGCGCCGGCGGCGTAGGGGACTTGGCTCTCACCTATGGCTACGAGCGACTTAATTTTCCTCTCATGCTCTTCACCGTGGTAGTGTTAATCCTATTCGTACAGATAATTCAGAGCGTCGGCAATCATTTCGCGGCCAAGGCGCGAGGTAATTCTTAATTGAGGCTTCGCCTCAAACTCCACCAGAGGCTCCGCCTCTGGACTCCGGCAGGGGGATAATCCCCCTG
>JAFVEM010000022.1 GCA_017476005.1 Selenomonadaceae bacterium
CTCGCAGAACGCTTTTTTGTAGCAACGCCAATAATTGTTGCATATTTTCCGCGTTACTCAAAAAAACCTGCACATTCACCTGCACAACGTCATATTTCCCCACATGAGCGGCAAAAGAGGGGGCGCCTCCGATTTTGAGGGAGCTAAACTCTTTTTCCATGCTCGCCGTGCGGTCGTAGTAGGCGGCCACCATATTGGCCGCCATGGATTTGCCGAAACGCCGGGGACGACTGACGCACACAAAACGATTCTCGGTGCGAAAAACGCCATTGAGATAGGCGAGCAATCCGCTTTTATCCACATATATTTTCGATTGTCGCGCCATTTGGAATTTATCCCCACCGGGGTTTAGATATACGCCCATTTTCTCCGCCTCCATTGACTATTAAAATTGGTAAATTTCTCTGCTCGCGAGTATAAAAGAGAAAGCAAGGGGGGAGGGCGCAAAAATAGGCAACTTTACACCATGCTTAAAATAAACTCGCCTTCGCCGCTGATTTTATACTCTTGAAGATTCGCCGGCAGGAATACCGTGTCCCCGGGAGTGAGGGCTAAACTTTCGCCGCCTCCCGTTACCGTTAGCTTACCCTTTAAGACGGTAGCGGCTTGGAAGGATTCTTCCCCGGCGTAGAGAATTGCCTCTCCCTGTACGTTGAAATGATAGACGGTGAAGTATTCGCAAGCGGCCAAGAGTTCTGCCTTCGCTTGGGGGAATAAATCGATGCTCGCCAGCGGTTTGGTGTCGCGCGTCGGCGGCATGAGTTTCGTTACTTCTTTGGCTTTATCCACATGGAGTTGGCGAGGTTTGCCGTCACTGCCTACCCGGCCGTAATCATAAATGCGGTAGGTGGTGTTGGAATTTTGCTGTATCTCGCAAATGAGAATCCCGGCGCCAATGGCGTGGAGAGTCCCAGCCTCAATGAAGAACACGTCTCCTTTTTGCACCGGTACTTTATTGCACACCTCCAGCAAGGTATTGTCCTCGATGCGTCTGGCAAACTCCTCCGGGGTAATCGTCTCCTTAAAACCATAAAGGAGGCTGGCTCCCGGCTCGGCATCCACGATGTACCACATTTCCGTTTTGCCGTATTCTCCTTCCACGCGCAGGGCGTAGTCGTTATTCGGATGAACTTGCACCGACAGGTTGTCTTTAGCGTCGATGAGTTTTATGAGCAAAGGAAAATAGGAAAAAGCCGCCCCACGCCGACCTAAAACTTCGGCGTGTTCCTGCGTAAGAGCAGTTAGTGTCTTGCCGGCCTCGCGGCCATTGACAATAACGCTCTCCCCGTCTTTATGACAAGACAGCTCCCAGCTTTCCGCCACCTTGTCTAAATTCGTTTCCTTGCCGTAATCTTCTTTCAGTCGCACGCCGCCCCACAAGTAATCCTTCAAAGGCGCCTTGAGCTTCATGGGATAGGGAGTGAATTTTGCCATGTTAAAAACCTCCAGTTTTTTCTTGGGCGCTGCCCAAACCTGCAAGGGGTTCCACCCCTTGACTCCGGCAGGGAGCGCAGCCCCCTGCACCCCTTATAAATTATTCTGCCGTCAGCGAGGTGGGGACGCCGTATAGCACTTCTTGGTTTTTGGTTTGGATATAAACCTCGGTACCCTCGGGCAAATCCACATTTTTACCGTTCACAAAGGCGCCGCCGATGATGCCGATGGGGCCAAGCAACGCCATGCCGGCAAGGCTCGCTCCGGCGGCATAGGCCATGTTCTTCATCTCGGTTTTGGCCTCTTCCCCCACGAAGGTGCTAACCTCCGTGCCGTCAATGGACTTGGTGCGTTCAAACTCCACATTCACTTCGGCGTTGCGGCCAAAATTTCGCGCTTGGCTTACCTTAGTGACCTTGCCTTCCCCCGGTTCTCCCTTGGCGAAGACCAGCACCCCATCTATCATGACATCTCGTGTGACTTTATATTTTATCACATCCCCCACCTTTAAATTCTTGGCGTTAATGGGGGTGACTAAGGCGATTTTTATCAGGGTATTTGCCGGAACCTCCGTTTGTTGCAACGGTAGCTCGGTTTCCCCAAAGGAATTTTCCGCAAGAAACGCTATCCGCTCTCGGTACGTTCCCTCGCCGGTCTTTCCTTGAATGGCCATCTCCATATCGGTGAGGCGATCCTCCACCGCTTTCATGCTTACCTCGTGGTCGAGGTTCCACTCAATGGCGTTCAGTTGCGCCAAAAGGGACGGGGCTACGTCGTTGCTATAAATTTCGCTGTATATAGCATCGACTCTGGCCATCATACTGCCCCGACGGTGGGTGCCGTCGTAGTCCGCTTCTAGTTTATTCAGCCGTTCCAGTAAGGCTCCCGTTTGCTCGCTGCCGTAGGTGTCGCTTTCAATGAGAGCCAGTTTCTCATTTACCGTATTCGGTACGGCTGCTCCGGCCAGGCCGAAACTTGAGGCCGTAAGCGTCAAACTCGTAAGCATAGCGAGTATTTTCTTTTTCAGCATATAATCCTCCCACAGTTGCATCATATTCGCTCATATTCGATGGGCGTGTTCATAAAAGGAAACTTTGGTTTCCTCGGGATGATATTTCAAGGGTTCCGGGTGTATCACCACATCAAAGGTACCGAAAGCGGCGCGAATCTCCTCCTCCAGTTCGTCGCAAACGGCATGAACTCTGGCCAGATGCATATTGCCGTCAAACTGCACATGCACGTCCAAGAGTTTATAGGAGCCGGAGCGCCTAGTCCTAAGACAGTGATACCCTTTAACTTCGGGACAGGCGGCAATGAGCCGGCCGATTTTTTTTTCCGTTTCCTCGGGCAGACTGGCATCCGTCAGTTCCAAAACGGCCTCATAGGCCATTTGCCCTCCGGCTTTAAAAATCATTCCCGCCACCATAATGGCAATCACCGCATCCAGCCATCCCCAATCGGTAACGGCCATGAGCGTAAGCCCTAACAACACCCCGGCGGAAGTCCACACATCAGCCTTGAGATGGAGTCCATCCGCCTCTAAGGCTTGGGATTCCGTAAGTTTGGCCACCTTGAGCAAGCGGCGATAAACCAAGGTATTGACGACGACCGCCATGAGCATCACCAAGATGCCGTATTCCATTCCGGGCAGGGGCGCGCGATCGTTGAATTTATCCACGGCCTCCCCCACAATAGCCACTGCCGCTCCCACGATGAGCAGAGCTTCCACCAGCGCCGACAGGTTTTCAAATTTGCCGTGACCGTAATCGTGAGCCGTGTCCGGCGGTTTTTCTGCCGTTTTCACCGCCCAAAAGGCAATAAGGGCGGCGCCTAAATCTAGGCCGGAGTGGAGGGCTTCGGAAATTAAGCTGACAGCTCCCACCTTTATTCCCACCAATAATTTCAGCATGGTCAGCAAGCTATTGGAAATAATGGACAGAGCGGCCGTCCTGGTTTTAATATCTCTCATGATTATTTTTTACTGTACTCGTAGATGTAGCTTACGATTGCCCCCATGGGCGAAGCCAGACCGTAAGGATGGGGCGGCTCGGCCGTCCTATTCACCGTAAGAACTTCCTTGGTGTCGTAGGCGCGAATTTCGGAGTACAGCGTCTGGTAGGTAGCGGCCTCCCGGTCAAAGTGCATGGTATAAACATACATTCGATTGACGCTCGCTTTAATCACCGCCACTTTAGCGTTCACCCGTTGCTCATCCTCGAAAGTAATCGTCCCCACATCCACATAATAACCGGTAAAACCGCTGGCATCCACAAAATGCCAATTCTCCGCCGCCGCGCAAACGCCGCTAAAGACAAACAAACAGAGCGCCACGGTAAGCGCGTATATTTTAGCCAAAAATCTGCCCCCTTTACGCATTGCCATTTACTGTATTGTAAAAAATCGACTTGAACCTGTCAACAAATTCGGGGTACCAGCTCCCCCAAGGGCATATCGATGAGCCTAAGCCCCCCCACGGTGGTACGCATGGCCACTTTGCCGGGAGCATCATCGGTCACTTCGCCAATAAGACGAGCCTCTTTGCCCTCCTTAAACTCGCGCATAACGGCGAGAACCGCTTCCGTTTTCGCCGGAGGAACAAAGGCCACCAGCGTCCCTTCGTTAGCCATTTCCAAAGGGTCAAGTCCCAGCATATCGGCTACCCCGGCCACTTCCGGCAAGACGGGGATGGCCTCTTCGCGAATGATAACGCTGAGACTTGCCGCCATGGCGATTTCGTTTAAAACAGCCGCCACCCCGCCGCGAGTGGCGTCACGGAGCAGGGCGATGTCCGGCACCGCTTGCAGCATGGCCTCGGTCAGGTGGTTTAAGGGGGCAGAGTCGCTGGTGATTCCAGGGGGGAGATTCAGTCCATGGCGACCGGCTGTTATCACCGCCGCATGATTGCCGATATAGCCGGAGAGAATAACCTGCATCCCCTTTTTGACTTGCTTGGGGGAAATGCGAACTCCGGGAATTATTTCTCCCACCCCCGCCGTGTTGATAAAAATACCGTCGCAGGCTCCCTTAGGCACCACCTTGGTATCTCCGGTGACAATGGCGACGCCGGCTTCTTTAGCGGTAGCTGCCATGGTGGCCACTATGGCGCGCAATTTTTCTAAGGGAAAGCCTTCCTCCAGTATCACCCCGGCGGAAATATATCGCGGCACGGCGCCCGTCATGGCTAAATCGTTTACAGTGCCGCAAACGGCCAGTTTGCCGATGTTGCCCCCGGGGAAAAATAAGGGGTTTATCACATAAGAATCGGTGGTAAAAGCGATTTCACCGGCTATTTTCAATCGCGCCCCGTCGTGCAATTCATTTAAGTAGGGATTGCCAAAAGCCGGGAGAATAATTTTTGTCATCAGCTCTTGGCTAAGTTTTCCGCCGGCGCCGTGCGCCAAAGTTATTCTTTCGTTTGACATATTCTTTCCTTCCGCAAAAATCTTGCCCTCTCTTGACTTTGCCCCCTCTTTGCTATAGGCTATACGGGCAAAGGAGGCGGTTATATGGCCTTAACCGTTAATTATCGCGTAAACTTTTACGATACCGACGCCATGATGGTGGTGCATCACGCCAACTACATTCGCTGGTTTGAGATCGGCCGGGTGGAATATCTGCGTTCCATTGGCATCACTTTAGACGATATGATGGCCGACGGCTATGTTTTTCCCATTACGGAAGTGTCCGCCAAATATCACTCGCCGGGACGTTTCGACGACGAACTCACCATTGAAACTCGCGCCACGGCGCTCACCAAAGCTAAAATGGCCTTTGACTACCGCATAAAGCGCGGCGACACTCTCCTCGTAACGGGACACACCCAAAACGTCTTCACCAGCCGCGAAACGGGGAATATCGTGCGCTTGCCGGAAAAATATTACTTAAAATTGCAAGCGGCCATGGAACAAGAGGAACGGGAGTAAGAGGGGTAATCACTTTTCTTGTAATCTGGAGGATATATCGGACGCGCTGTAGAGTATCCTGACTATGTTTACAGTTTCCTGCACGACGCTAAAGATAACAGCGTAGTTGTCCACCAGTAACTGACGCAGTTCATTAGTTTCCCCGTAGGGAGTGCGCATGATGTTTATGCGCCGCGGCATGGTTTTGAGACTGTCAATGGCATCTGCTAGGCGATTTAGTTGATTTTGCGCCGATTGGGGCATACCTATACGAGTGGCAATGTGGGTGTAGATGGCATCAATATCTGACATGGCTTGTTCCGACAGTAATACTTTATATTCGGTCATCCTGTAGCTTTCTCCTATACTGGCTGAAAAAGGCGTCCGCCTCCGTAACTCGACCTTGCGCTATATCCCTTAGCCCTAAATCGATAGCCGCTATCAATTCATCTTTGGTCATCAGGTCGGCATTTACGCCATTGGGCGCAGGGGGAAGCGACAGCTCAAAGGGAATTGCCCCGCGCAGGGCAATTTGTTTCAGGTAAATGTTGATAGCCGCCGTCATGGACAGCCCCAGTGCCGAGAGAACCACCTCCGCCTCGCGCTTCACCTCGGGATTGATTCTTAAATTCAAGGTGGTATTTTTATCCACGATATTCACCTCCGATTAAAACCATCTAACCATTGTAACGAAAATGTAACGACGATTCAAGTCATATTTGTGGGAGGCGTATGTTTTGACCATATTGTATATAATCTTGGGACTGATTGTCCTTGCCGCAGTGGGCGTGAAATTGGCTTTAATGAAATTGGGTCTGGAAGAAGTGGTATTGCAGGAGGAAAGCCCGTGGGAAAAAGTTTCTCAAGATGAGGAAAGCCTCATTCTGCAAAAAAAGCTCACTTTCGTGAACAAAGGCCCGCAATGTGCCACTTTTATGGATGCTTTTGTGCGCTCGGGACTGCCCTACGAACAGTACGACGGCATTGAAGTCATCGCCAAAGCCGAGCGCGAGGGGTATCCCAGAGAGGACGAGTATTTTGAGGCGGTACTTATTCAAAAAGCCGGCGCCAACGGGGATAAGCTAAGCATCTACGTCAAAGTCTGCCTCCTGCCGCGCAAGAATTTGACGCTTAGAGGGGCGCTAAGTCACATGGTGGATTTGCCCATTGATTTCATTTGGCAGGAAACGGGACGGCGGCCTTGGCATTACAATAAAATTCGCCTGACGGCTACCGCCGCAGAATTGGCCAAAATGGCCGATGTTACCCTCATTCAGGATTAAGGAGAAATACATGGCTGATTTAAAGTTGATCCCCATTCCCACCCGGATATTAACCGACAAAGACGACATAGTGGATACCATTGAACGCTACACTAAGCGGAAAGTTACAGGGAGCGACCTTATTTGTTGCGCCGAAAGCGTGGTGGCCATCACCCAAGGGCGCTATGTGCGTCCCGAGGATTTGCGCATCACGAGGGTGGCGCAGCTCTGTTGCCGTTTCATTCCCGATTACGGCAGCTTGGCCAGCCCTCACGGTATGCAATCCTTGATGGATGTGGAGGGAAAATGGCGCGTGGCCTTTGCCTTGGTGGCCGGGTTTCTGGGGAAACTCATCGGGCAGAAAGGATTTTTTTACAAATGGGGCGGCGAGCAGGCGGCGCTCATTGACGATGTAACCGGCACCATGCCCCCCTTCGACAAGTGCATCGTCTATGGCCCTAAGGATCCTGATAAGGTAGCCGGCGCCATAAAGGAACGCCTTGGCTGTTTCGGCGCTATGATTGCCGATGTGAACGACCTGAAACGCTCGCGAGTGGTGGGAGTGTCCCCCGGTTTAAACGGCGAACTGGCGGCGCAGCTCCTCATTGATAATCCTTTCGGCAACGCCTCCCAAAAAACGCCTATTTGCATTATTAAAAATTATAAGGAGTATCAGGAGAGATAATTTTTGCCTCCGCTAACGCATAAGCGACCTCTACGGCACTAAAGTGCCTAGAGTCTGCTTACGGCGGCCAAAGGGACACAGTCCCTTTGGAAACCCTAATAGATTTTCTCTATCTCATTTGGTTATAGGGGAATGGTCAATGAAAAGTGTAAGAACAAATATTGTTTCCCTAGTTGTGGCGACGATGGCCGTAACTTTGCAACTTACCCCGGCACAAGGCTCTCCATATTCTCCTGAATCACCCATGGAAAAAGCCGTGGCGTGGGCGGAGTCTATCGCTCGCGACCAAGCACACGGCTACTCTCAGGGGGCGGAAAACGCCACCCCCTCGCGTCCTTACACGGGATCAAGGGAAGGCCCCGATTATGACTGTTCCGCCTTGGTATATCACGCTTTGGACTACGCCGGTTTCCCCATTGTGGCGGCCTGGCGAGAGAATCCTGCTTGCAAGGCGCGTTATCAGGGCAAACAGGCAACCGGAGATGCGGATACCATCTGGCCGGATTTAGAGCGCGTCGGCGGTTTTGCGCGTTATAGTTGGGACGAGGTAAAGGACAATTTACAGCGAGGAGACATCCTCTGCTACCCCAAACATCATGTGGCCTTCTACGCCGGGAACGGCTTAACGGTGGAGGCCAGAGGCGTAAATAATCCCAAAGGCGGCGACTGGCGCACCGGGGATCAAGGGGGCGAGATAGACTTTTACAGCCCCTACGGTCGCTCTTGGACAGAGGTTTATCGGTATGTGGGACGGTAAATCAAAAAAATTAACCGGGATTCCAAAGGGCAGTGCCCTTTGGCGGAGTTTGAGGCAGCGCCTCAAGGTTAAAAAAAGAGAGGAAAATCATGAAAATAGGCATAATCGGCGCCATGAAATCGGAAGTGGCGCTGTTAAAATCGGCCATGACGGATATTAAGCCTTACAGCAAGGCCGGCATGGAATTTTTTGTGGGGAAGCTGGGCGCTACCGACGTAGTGGTGGCGCAATGCGGTATTGGCAAGGTTAATGCCGCCGTTTGTACCCAGATTCTTATAGACGATTGCGCGGTAACGCACATTATCAATACCGGGGTAGCCGGTTCGCTCACTGCCAAGCTTTCCATTGGGGACATGGTGGTGAGCAGCGACGCCGTGCAACATGATTATTCCGTGGCGCCTATCGGTTTTCGGAAAGGCGAGATCCCCTTCACCGGTTGCGTGGGCTTCCCGGCAGATGAGGAATTGCGGCAAAAGGCGCTCAAGTCCATTGCCCAGAACCTGCCTCAGGTGAAAGCCCTTTCCGGGCGCGTCTGCTCGGGAGATCAGTTTATCGCCTCCAAGGCGGAAAAGGAACGCATCATTGCGGAATTTGACGGCGCTTGCGTGGAAATGGAAGGCGCCGCCATAGCTCAAGTGTGCTTTCTGAATAAAATTCCCTTTGTTATTTTGCGCGCCATATCCGACGATGCCGAAGACGGCGGTCACATGACCTTTGAGGAATTTGAAGCCCTAGCCGCCGCCAATTCGGCCAAGGTGGTGCAGGGGATGCTATGAGGAAAGACAGGCGCGAGGCAAGCGATTTAAGGCAGGTGCGAATTACTCGCGGCGCCCAGCGTCATCCGGCCGGGTCGGCGCTGATAGAACTGGGACACACGAAGGTACTTTGCGCCGCCACCGTGGAGGACAGAGTTCCTTTTTTCTTGAAGGGACAAGGTACCGGCTGGGTAACGGCGGAATACTCCTTGCTGCCGGGCGCCACCGACGTTAGATCACCCCGGGAGGCGGTGCGCGGTAGTCAAGGAGGACGCACGCAAGAGATACAGCGGCTCATTGGCCGGGCGCTCCGTTCGGTGGTGGATTTAAAAGCGCTGGGCGAGCGTACCATCACTTTGGATTGCGACGTTATAGAGGCTGACGGCGGCACCCGAACGGCCTCGATAACCGGCGCGTTTGTAGCGCTGGTTGAAGCCTGCGAAACCTTCTATAAGCCGGGAGGGGTATTCCCGGTGCAGGATTTTCTGGCGGCTGTGTCCGTGGGAATTTCCGCCGAGGGAGAGCCGATTTTGGATCTTTGCTACGAAGAAGACTCCGCGGCGCTGGTGGATATGAATATCGCCATGACCGGCGCCGGAAATTGGGTAGAGTTGCAAGGTACCGGGGAACAACGCCCCTTCACCCGTGAGGAACTGAATGTTTTTTTAGAACTGGGGGAGCAAGGCATAGCGAAACTCATTTCTAAGCAAAAGGATGCCTTGGGGGGACGCTTGGTGTGGCGCGTAGGACGCGTGGGGTAAAGCAGAAAGGAGGAGGCTACCATGCCGAATGTAGCCACGGCTTACGCTGATTATAGCGAGCCGGAGTACGAACTGATTAACGGTCAAGAGCTGATGATGGCGGCGGCCAGTCTGCCGCACTTAGATGTGCAGGGTAATCTGCATCACATAATCAGGAATTATTTGAAGGGCAAGCACTGCCGGGTTTACGCCGAAGCCAGAGTGGTGTTCGATGACAAAAACTGGGTGCAACCGGATATTGCCGTGGTTTGCGACAAAAGTAAATTAAAGCTGAATCATATCGAAGGCGCGCCAAATTTCGTAGCCGAGATCTTATCCCCCTCCACCCAATCCCGAGATTTCAACGAAAAGAAAAAAATTTACGAAAAATTTGGCGTACCCGAATACTGGATCATAGACCCATTTGCCAAAAATGTTTTTGTTTATCTGCTCGAAGACGGCAAATACGATCGAGTGGATATTTATCACCTGTTCAGCCCCGAGGAATGGGAAGGGCTGGACGAAAAAGAAAAAGCCGCCCAGAAGCTGACTTTAAAAATCAGTTTGTATGATGATTTGGAGATAAGGCTGGCGGAGATTTTTGATTACTGAAAATTTTTCCGGAAAGACAGGTGAAAGCAGGTGGCGGCGGTACTACTCACCCTTACGGTAATACTTTCCCTAGCCGGGTCGGAGTGGATAGATTCCTTATACTATAGGGAGCGGAGCATCCTCAGCTTCCCCGCTGCCCCTCGTTCTGCTTGGCGATTGCCGTTGCTTATTGTGGGTTTTGGGGGTGCTTCCCTTTGGATGTCCTGCACCACTTTCTCTTTAGCGGTACTAACGGGGAAACTTTGCCTCGCCTATTTTTTGTTTCTCATCCTTTGCACCGATTGGGAACAACAGCTTATTTTCGATCGAATGCAGCTCGCTTTTGCCTTGCTGACTTTCCTATTTATCCCCTGCCCGGAGTGGCACCCCCTCAATCATTTTTTGGCCGCCCTCCTTGGCGGCGGCGGTTTCTTGCTCTTGGCGCTGGTAACCGGCGGTGGCGTCGGCGGCGGCGATATAAAATTTATGGCTGTCCTCGGCCTGTGGCTCGGGACGGCCGGGCTTTTTGACGTGGTATTAAAAGGCTTTATTTTATCCGGCCTAGTCGCCATAATCATGCTACTGGGGGGACAGTGGCGCAGGAATGATCGACTGGCCTACAGTCCGTATTTTTCGGTGGCGGCTATCTACCATTTGTTGTGAGTAACTCTATTTGCTTTATCAAGAGGGCTACTTCTCAAAATTAGCTTGCTTTGGATCCATGACATCACGAAGCTTATCCCCCAGCAAGTTAAACACGGCCACGGTTACAAAGATGGCGAAGCCGGGGGCAAGAATCACCCAAGGGGCGGTTTGGAGCATACTGCGGCCATTATTCATCATCGCTCCCCATTCCGCCGTGGGGGGCATAGCGCCCAGTCCCAAAAAGGACAATCCGGCCAGCTCCATAATAATGGTGCCAATGTCGAGCGCCGCCGTAACCAGCACCGGCCCGGCAATATTGGGGAGTACATGGTGCCACAGCATTCCCCCTGCACCGGTGCCGGCCATACGCGCCGCTTCCATGTAAGGCATGGCGCGAATGGTCAGCGTTAGCCCCCTAGCGATGCGCGCGTATTTTGGCCAGCCGATAATGGCCAGCGCCGCCGCCGCATTAAACAGGCCGCCGCCTAAAGCCCCTGCCGCCGCAATGGCAAAAACCATTTGCGGAAAAGCGAGGAACACATCAGACAGCCGCATGAGGAATATATCCAGCCGACCTCCCCGATAGCCGCAGATGGCGCCGATGAAACTCCCCACCGTGGAAATCGTGAGCAAAAGCAGCAAGGACGCGCAAAGGGTACTCTGGGAACCCATGATAACCCGCGACAGCACATCGCGTCCATAACGATCGGTACCCAGCCAATTAGTGCCGTTCGGCGCGGCGAGCGCCCCTTCCAAGTCCTGCGTGTAGGGATCAAAGGGAGTCAGCCAGGGAGCAAAAACGGCCACGAACATAACCGCCCCCCCCAAGGCCAAATAAGGCAGGAGAGGGCGATATTTTTTTTGGCGACAAGAGCCAAGCCCCATCATGCGCCGCCTCCCGTTCCGTAGCGCACCCTAGGATCAAGGTAGTGATAGAGCAGATCCGCCGCCAAATTCATCCCCACATAGATAATGGCCATCCAAACCACATAGGCCTGAATTAGCGGATAGTCACGCATGAGAATGGCATCCACCGCCATTTTCCCCACCCCGTCCCACAGGAAAATGGTTTCCACAATGGCCGTCCCTCCCAGTAGCGATCCCATGGAGAGCGCCAGCAGGGTGATTATCATAATAAGGGCGCTACGAAGTACGCTTTTGGTAAGAATGGTGTATTCCTTGACGCCTCTGGCTCTGGCGCCTGTAACGTAAGGCTTGTCCAGTTCCTCCAGCACTACGGCGCGGATTTGCCGCGTGTATTTGGCGCCCATGGCGATGGTGAGGGTAAGAGCCGGCATAATGACGCCGGACAAGTTCCCCGGCTGGCTCATAATAGGCAGGAGACCCAGTTTAAGCGCCAAAAAATAAATCAGCAGGAGTCCCACAAAAAAATTCGGCAGGGAGTTGCCGATGAAGCTGACGGCTCTGATGAAGTAGTCCAAGGGGCGATTTTGATACACCGCCGCCAGTATCCCCAAGGGAGTAGCCACCAAGATGGTCAAAAGGATAGACACCAGCATGAGTTCCACCGTGGCCGGCAGTTTATCGACAAAAGTTTCAAAAACCAATTTGCCGGAGATAAAGGAGCGTCCCATATCCCCGGTGGATAGTCCGAAAAGCCACCGGCCGTACTGTACCCAAAACGGCTGGTCAAGCCCCAGCTCCCCTCGCTTAGCCGCTTTCACCGCCTCGCTGGCGCCCCCCGACTGCTCGTAGAGAATATCCACCGCATCATCGGCCGTAAATTGCATCAGACCGAAGGTCAGAAAGGTAATGCCAAAGAGGATGGGGACAAGCTGCACTAGGCGGCTAAGTATATATTTTTTCATTGGTGTCCTCCTTATATTTTATATTTTGGCACAAATCGCGTTCTTTATTTTAGGGAATAAAGAGTGGGGACGTAACCCCCCGTAGGGGGTGAAAAACCCTGCCCACAAAGCAGGAAATAATCCGGCGACGGCGAACTACCGCATAAGACGGCGTGATTCGGCTATTATACAAATTTAGGAGGTATGACTTTGCGCATTTACTATGTTTTAACGGCGGCTCTGACAGCCTTTTCACTAATTATCGGTTCCGGCGCTATGGCCGATGGAGTGGGCGAACCCAGCGAGGGCGCGCCGCTGACTTCGCTGGCCATAGATCCCGAGCTTAAACCTTTGGCGCTATACGACAAGACCTATGAGGAAGAAGTCTATGACGGCGATACGCTGTTAGTTCAAGGGAGACGCGTCGAGTTATGTTTGGGAGACTGGATTGACGGCCCCTTGTGGGGAGAGAAAACTTTGCCCTCTTTGGCTGATGCCTTAACGAGGCAAAACCAAAGGGAAAATGCTGCGGCGCTAAAAGCTAGCCAAGAAATCACGGAACAAGCCCGGACGGACGCTAAAGAGCGAGAAACCAATTATTTCCCCTACAAGGTGAGTAACGGCCTAAGCGTAAGACGCGCCGATAATTTAGCCCTAAGTTATCTTTTGACCCAATATCAATACAGCGGCGGCGCCCATGGTTACTTCGGCGTGCAGGGGGTGAACTTGGACGCGACTACGGGCAAGGCACTGCGTCTTTCCGAGGTCATGGAGGTCTCTGATTACCTGACACAGGTGATTATTGAAAAGCTCCAGACCAAGTACAATCCCAAGGGATTTTATGAGAATATGCCGGAGTTGGTGGCCAAGGAAGTGGCGAGCGAGTCAATCGTGTGGTCGCTCGGCGCCAGAGGCGTTACTTTTTATTTTAACAGTTACGACATCGCCCCTTACGCCTCCGGGATGCTGACGGTTACCATATTCTTTGACGAGCGTCCGGGGTTCTTTAAGCAAAAATATTTGCGTGGGATGGCTGACTATGCCGAGTATCTCTTGCCGGGACAGGCCGCCGCGGTCTATCTCAATGATAATCCCGGCGGACAGGGCAGCGAGCTTATGGCCGACGGCGAGGCCGGCAAAATGATTATTGTCCTAGACGGAAATCATTATGAGGAGGAAGTGGGGCTTAAGGACATAGTACCCATCTTTGTGCATCGCGCTGACGGAGCCAATTTTCTCTACGCCGACGGGAAAAATTCTCAAGGCGAAGGGGAAATTCTCATATACGACCTAGCCGAAAAAAAACCGCGCTTTATCGGACGGGTGACGCGAACCTTTGGCCAACCGGATTTTTCCGCCGCTCCCGGCTTTACTTGCCACTGGCTGATGACCAGTCCCAACTATTTCCGAGTGAATGAGTTCACGCCTCGCGACAGCAAAATCCTAGCGGCGCGAGTGGCCGAAAGCGGCAATATGGAAATTGAAGTTGCCGAAAAAACAGCCGGACAAACCTTTCGTTGAAAAGATTCGTCCGGCTGCTTGCGGAATAAAATTGTTCTACAGGTAATTATCATATA
The DNA here is from genome assembly GCA_017476005.1 of Selenomonadaceae bacterium. Lineage (GTDB taxonomy): Bacteria > Bacillota > Negativicutes > Selenomonadales > Selenomonadaceae > RGIG5097. Next base: position 14,157 of record JAFVEM010000022.1, read on the forward strand.
TACACGGTAATTATGCGCGACAGCCCCTTGGTTATTGGCGGTCAAGATCTTAGGCATTAAATGGCCACGGCGCTGCCGTCATGGAGCATAAAGAGATACCTCTCCTTGACTGGGCGGCCTAAAATCTCCTCCACCGCTTGGCTGTACAGGGAAACTTGCAGGCGGTAGCGCTCGCGCATTTTCTCTGGATTGGTATCGGCGTCGGTTTTGTAATCCACCAAAACAAGGGAGTCCCCCTCCGCAAAGAGCAGGTCTATTACCCCTTGGACGAAAAGTTTTTCCTCGGCTGACTTTACCTCCGGGTAAAACTCCTTTGCGCTCACCAACCGGCTGAAGGGCAGTTCGCGCCAATACTCTTGCGCCGCGCGCAACCTTTTGCCCAGCTCCGAACGGAAAAATCCGGCTATGTGGTGGGTATTTACCGTCTCGGCCTCCGCCGGCAAGAGATGCTCTCTCTCTACCATGACCGCCACCTGTTTTTTTATAGCCGCCGCGCTCATGGTTCCCCGTAAATCAAGATGTTGCATGACGGTGTGCATGATGGTGCCATACTCTGCGCCGGTGAATTTACCCGGTTGAAGGAATCTGGGGCGTCGCCACGGGATTTGCTCCGGCATTAGGTGTCCGGCCAGCGTATCCTCCTCGCGTAAACGGCGTTTCAGTTCCGTAATGGACAGCTTGGCCGGGACGCTGGCGGCGCCGGAGTCCGGGTAACGCCAATTTAATATGTTTTGTACGGCTTCCCGATACTTGGTGTCGGGGAGCTTTTCTGCTTTCTCCACCGCCGCCAAAATTTTATCCTCTTTTTTAGGGGCGGCGGCTAAGTTAAAGTCGGACAAGGGCAAAAGGGAAACCTGCCAGTGGGATTCGTCCCGATAATCCACCAAACTCGCCGGAGCCTCCCCCGTGACAGATGCCGACCACAGCGCTTCGCCCTCCGGGTGACGAGCGACGGCCATGCCCACCCAATCAAGAAAACTTACGGCCTTGAGAGGAGCATGGGGCGGCAGTCGTACCTCGCCTCTTTGGTTATAACGACACCAGTCGGCAATTTTTCCCGGCAGTTTTTTGGCGGTGGTGGAGCCTACCAGAATGAGTTTTTCTCTGGCTCTGGTCAAGGCCACATACAGCACTCTGAGTTCCTCCGCCTTGCTCTCTTGGATAATTTGGGCGGCGATGGCGTGCCAAGCAAAGGTGGCGTAGCTAAGGGGGGCATCCTCCACTTGGCGGTAGGCGCCGATGCCCAGCTTTCGATGAAGGAGTACCGTATCGGCGGCATCCCGTAAATTAAAGCCCCGGCCTAAACCGGCCACAAACACCAAGGGAAATTCCAGCCCCTTGCTCTTGTGAATGGTCATAAGCCGCACCACGTCTTCCTTTTCCCCTAAGGTTCTGGCCTCCGCTAAGTCGGTGGACATATTGTGCATTTTTTCCACGAACCGCAGGAACCGAAACAGGCCGCGAAAACTGGTGGCCTCGTATTCGGCGGCTCTATCGACTAGCATTCGGAGATTGGCTTGCCGCAACAGCCCTCCCGGAAGCCCCCCCACATAATCGTAATACCCCGTATCTCGATAAAGTTGCCAGATGAGTTCCGGCACGCTGATTTCCTGCGCCAATTTTCGCCAGCCGGTCAGTCGCGTCATAAAGGCCGCCGCCTTTTCCCGTAGCTCTGGACGCGTCTCGGATTCCAGCGAACCGCTTTTCAAGAGGGCGGTGTAATAATCCTCCTCCGGCGCCGCCAAGCGAATTTCCGCCAGCTCCTGCGTCGTAAAACCGCCGATGGGGGAGGCCAGTACCGCCGCCAAAGGAATATCCTGCCGGGCGTTGTCCAGCGCCGACAAGAGAGAGAGCATCACCTTTATCTCTTGGGCGGCAAAGTAACCGCTGTCCGTTACGGAATAGGCCGGAATATTGTGACGGCGCAAAACTTCCATGATGGCCAGCGCATTTTCTCTGGCGGAACGGAGCAGAATAACGATGTCCCGAAACTCCATGGGGCGATAGGTTTTGGTGTTTTTGTCAAAGACTTGGGTTTTGGCTTGCAGCATCGCCTTGATGCGAGCGGCGATAAATTCTCCCTCCCCGGCCAGCAAAGACGCATCCGCCGGAGGAGCATCTTCCGCCCCAAAGGGCTCCGGCGTTTCCTTTCCCTCAGGTTCTGCCTCCTCTTCTGTTTCTTCGTCCTTATAAATCAAGGCAAATTCCGCCGGGCCTTTTAGACTCTCCCCCTCGCAGAGGGGATAATCCGCCCCCGGATGGAGAGCGGCGGCCTCGTCGTAAGCAATTTCCATGGACGCTTGGTTCATGACCTGAGTGAAAATAAAATTGACGGCGGCCAGCACCTCCGGCCGACTGCGAAAATTCTGGGCTAAATCTATGCGCGCGTATTTTTCGCCGAGTTGGGGGTAGCTGACGTATTTGTGGAGAAAGAGAGAGGGGTCGGCCAGCCGAAAGCGATAGATGCTCTGTTTCACGTCCCCCACGGTGAAAAGATTGGCCTTGTCGGGGTCGGCCACTAAATTTACAATGGCCTCCTGCACTCCGTTGGTGTCCTGATATTCATCCACCATTACCGTTTGATATTGCTCTCGCAGCGCCAAAGCCACCTGGGAGGGCGTAAGTTTTCCGTCTGGTTCCTCTCCTTGACACAGGATTTGCAGGGTAAAATGCTCTAGGTCGTTAAAATCCGCCAAGAGTTTTTTCTTTTTTTCTTGGGCGTAGGCCTCTCCAAATTCCCGGGTGAGTTTTATCAATTCTTGTATGGCCGGGGCGGCTTGCCGCAAATCCTCCAGCAAACTTTCCTCGGTGCCGGCAAAGTACGTTTCCTTTATGGCGGCGAGGGCCTTTTTGTAGCGATTCCGGGGCGTTTTCACCTGCGCCTCCAGCGCCTCTTTGGTGGCTTCGTCCAGTCCGCGAGCCGCCGGGAGCTTGCCGAAGGCTACTTTTTGAAAGGCTTGGTAAAGTTCCGACCAGTCCCCCCTTTGCGCCGTTTCCCGTAGCGATTCAATGAGTTCCATTTCCCCTTGCAAGGCGCTTAAATAAGTCGCTACGCCTAGTTTCTCGGCGGCCTCCGCAGCTATGGCGGCATCTTCTTGCGCCGCCGCCAAATTCATTTGCACCTCGCTTAGTACCGCCTCATACCAAGGGGTCTCATTGAGGGACTTTACCCCCGTTAGCTCGGCGATTTTTGCCTGTTCATGTAGCCATTTTTCGGGGAAGGGTTGACTGCGCGCAAATTCGTAGAGCCTCAGCACCAGCTGATAAAGTTTGTCATCTCCCTTGGCGTTGCCGCCGAAGCCGTCGGCAAACTCAAGAAATGATTCCTCCCCGGCAGCGTATTTTTGCTCAAACAGCTCCTCTAAGATGTCCCGTTTTAGGAGATTCAGCTCCTGCTCGTTCCCTATTCTGAACTGAGGATCTAGGTCAATGGCCATAAAATGCTCGCGAATTACTCGCTGGCAAAAGGAATGGAGGGTGGCGATGGCCGCTCCGGAAAGGAGTACGGCTTGCCGCTCCAGCCGCGCCAGCTTGTCATCGTCCTTTTCGCAGAGCAGCGCCTGTCTTAAAGCCGCCTCGATGCGACCGGACATTTCTTCCGCCGCCGCGTGGGTGAAGGTGACTACGAGGAGTCTATCCACCTCCCACTCCCCGGCGATAAGCTTCCTAATGATTCTTTCCACCAAAACAGCCGTTTTCCCGGAACCGGCGGCCGCCGCCACCAACAGATTTTTGTCCCCGGTCTCAATGGCTGCCCTTTGCGCTTCTGTCCACGCCATATAGTTCTCCTTTTGCTTATATTTTTTATTTTAGGCGAATTTCATCGCTAAACCAGACCGCTGTCGCCTAACCCAAAGAGGCTGTCGCACATAATTATCGTGTGGTAGCCCCTTTTTAGCGAAAAAAATCCCACAAAACAGGAAACTTTGTGGGGCATGTGTAATATTCAGTATGGAATCAAAAAACATCACACACAGAGATTATACAGCATGGGGTACACCATATCAAATGGTTCTGCCCATGAATTTTGAGGTTCATATACCCAAGGATGACCCAGTCCGCCTGCTACGCCATTTCATTGGAGGGATGGATTTAACGGAGCTTTACAACACCTACTCTCCTCGTAGCCGGATCTCTATTGGGTGAACACCTCCGGCAACGGTATTCTGACGGATATGCTGGAAAGGGCGGATAATGAACAGGAAAAGGATCTGCATACTCTCCTTGAGGGCGGAACTATCAGCGCCTACCTCAGAGAAAATGTGATTTATGCCGACATTCATCAGGACAGAAACGCCCTTACATGATGCTTTTTACCGCATGGTATCTAAAGGCAATGTCCGCGGAACCCGACGATACGCGGTTTTACAACCTGCAAATTCCCAATAAACATGGAAAGCGGCTACGGTCGTTTCGACCTCGCCCTCTTTCCCACACGCGCTGACCGCGCCGGAGTAATTATGGAGTTTAAGGCGGCGAAAACTTTAAAAACCTTAAACGCCAAGGCTAAGGAGGCGTTGGCGCAGATTGAAACTAATGCTTATCTCGCCGAATTTCGGCGGCGCGGTCTTAAAGAAATTTGGCGCTATGGGATTGCCTTTCGGGGGAAAAAGGTGAAGATAGAGATAGGGCGGTGACAGATCCCTAGGCAGGAAACAGCCCTTATTTCCCCAGCTGGCGATTGAGGAAATCTCGGCCAAAAACGGTGACGGTGTAGTAAAAGCCGATGACAAAGGGCAGGTATTCGGCGATGAGTCGCCAGCACACGGCCAGTATGCCCACGGTTCCCAGCGGCGCCAGTTCGTCGAAGAGAAAGACGAAGCCGCCTTCGGCTACGCCGGAGCCTCCCGGGGTGGGGGTAAAATAAAGGAGCATATTCAGGCAAATCATCCGCCCCATCACCGTACACCAATCGGCTTCCGTGACCCCCAGCCCCAACAACAGGCAAGGGACAATGGCGTAGATGCACAAGAGATTTAGCCCCGACTCGAAAAAAACTAAAAGCATGGTACGCGGGGCGTGAAAAAGTAGGCGCGCCGCCTTTTTGGTGTCGCGGTAGAAACTAAAGACCTTGCGCCGGCGCTCGTGAGGGAAATTTTTGGTCAGCCTCAGGGTGAGAAGATCTAAGATCCCCCGTTTGGCCGCCCAAAAGAGCAGGACAACGGCGAGGAAGGCGCCGGCAGTTATGGCCATGAGAACGGTGTTGGACAGCCCCGGAATCAGCCCCTTGTCATGGAAAAAAATGAAGGGCATACAGCAAGCTAGGAAAAAAATGGAGAGAAAGGTGCGCACGATGACCAACACCGCCGCCTTTCCGGTGGGGACACCCGCATGGCGCAGAAAGATTAGCTGCGCCACGGCGCCGCCGGTGGCTCCGGGGGTGAGCATGGCCAAAAAATAGTTGCCGAAAATCACCTGCACCGCTTCATACAGGGAAATACGTTCCCCCGCCACGCGCACCAAATGCATCAGGCGACTGCCGTCAAAAAACATCCCCAAGGCCACGGCGATTAGCGCCAGCGCCAGCGACCAAGAGCGAAATTTGGTAAGGCTCCCCAAGGTCTCCACATCTACCGTGGAATAGATAACGCCCCCGGAAATCACCGCCACCAGTAGCGTAAGCCCCAAGAGCCGCCGATAGAATTTGCCCATGACAAACCGAAACTACCAAATGGCTTTCATAATGGCGCGATAAGATTCGTTGAGGTATCTGATAATAACGTCGAACATGTTATAAATCTGGTCTCCCGGTACCTCGTCTTCCACGGCCAGCAGACAGGAATCTAAAATAAGATCCCCGGCCTTGTCAAAATACAGCTTGAAGGGCTTGTATTTCATATTTTCTTCGTTTACCAGCTGATGGAGAGCCACGGTGTTTTCTTCCGTGAGAGCCTTGGGGGATACTTGCACTCGGAGCACGGCGAAGGCGCTGTCGTCCAGCAACACCAATAGGGGAAGCTGCTGCCCCTCGATGAGCAAATGGGAGCGGAAAAGGACGGTGTGCTGGGGATCCTCCGGGATTTCTTCCACCGCAAAGGCTTTCGTGTCTTTTTCCTCCAGATATTTGGCAAAGGCCTCGGCTTTTTTATTCATAAAAGTTCATCCTCTCTCTTGATACACTACCCTTGCTTTCTTCGACGAAAAAAAATTTTTTCCTGCTTAGCTTTTTTTACCTCGGTCATACAAATTCATTGACAATAATCCCTATTGCGAGTATGATACATGTATTATGAATTTTATCTCTATTGGATAAAAACTTTCTTGCAGGGGGAATTGGAAAATGAACAACAGGAGAAAAATCGTCGTCATCGGCGCCAGCAACGTGGGTTCGGCTGTGGCCAACAAGATCGCGGACTTCCAGCTTGCTTCCGAGGTTGCGCTCATCGACCTCAACGAGGACAAGGCTTGGGGCGAGGCGAAGGACTCCAGCCACGCCACCAGCTGCGTTTACAGCACCAACATCAAATTCCACTTGGGCAACTACGACGATTGCAAAGATGCCAACATCATCGTCATTACCGCCGGCCCCTCCATTCGTCCCGGCGAGACCCCCGATCGGCTGAAATTGGCCGGCACCAACGCCAAGATTATGGAATCCGTCTTCGGCGAAATCGCCAAACGTACCAAATCCGCCGTGGTTATTATGATCACTAATCCGCTGGATGTGGCCACCTATGTGGTTTCCACTAAATTCGATTATCCTCGCAACTTAATCATCGGCACCGGCACCATGCTGGAGACCTACCGTTTCCGCCGCATCTTGGCCGACAAATATCAGGTGGATCCCAAGAACATCAACGGTTACGTCTTGGGCGAGCATGGCAACGCCGCTTTTGTGGCTTGGTCAACCACCGGTTGCGCCGGGTTCCCCATCGAGCATTTGGACGAGTACTTCCACAAGACGGAGAAACTGGATAAAAAGGCCGTCGAAAACGAGCTGGTGCAGGTGGCTTACGACGTAATCAACAAGAAAGGCTTTACCAATACGGGTATCGCCATGGCGGCTTGCCGTTTCATTAAGTCCGTGCTGTACGACGAACACACCATTCTCCCCTGCTCGGCAGTGCTGGAAGGCGAGTACGGCATAAATAACGTAGCCCTCAGCATTCCGCGCATGATTTGCGCCGACGGTATCATGCGTTCCTTCGAGATTCATCTGAACGACGAGGAGCTGGAGGCCATGCACAAGGCGGCCAAGAGCGTTCGTAGCGCTTTGGACGGCGCCGGCATTAAGTAAGACTTTGGTTGCGCCATATTCGGGTAGCAAAAAGCCCCCTCGTGAGAGGGGGTTTTTTGCTACCACATCATATCGTAGAAAATATCCTTCACATCGACGATTAGATCCTCGTAGAGAGAAACCTTTATCTCGGTGGGCGGCTTTTCCACGTCAAAATCCAGCACCGGGTCTTTTACGGCGTAAACATTGTCCAAAACGAACCCCTCCGGCGAGTTGTGGTAAACCTCCACTCGCCGCGTCACGGTATCGACGATCCAGTATTCTTTCACCCCAAAGCGCTCGTAGGCTTTGAATTTCTTGCCCCGGTCGTTTTTCGCGGTAGAAAGGGAAAGTATCTCCACTACCAAATCAGGCGCGCCGTGGATGCCGTTGGCCTTTATCTTGCTACGGTCGCAAACAATGCTGACATCCGGCTGAAAACGATTGTTCTCGTCAAGGAAAACGTCGATGTTATCGCCGTAAGCGCGGCAGGGCTTGCCTTTCAAATAATTAGAAAACATGACCAAGATGTTGGTCATGACGCTGTTGTGACCTTCTCCGGGCGCCGGAGCCATCATGTATTCTCCGTCGATTACCTCCTCCCGACAGTAATCCTCATCTTCTATTGCTATGGCGAGTGCCGCCGGCATGGCGCGTTCCTCCTTTTATTCGGCCAGAGCCTCCCTTACTTACCGGAAAAAACAATATGGCTGCCCGTCTGCAACACGGGGAGCATAGGCCCTTTGAGGAGAATCTGTCCCGGCATGGAGCCTTCGGCGTTAAACACCAAGGTGCAATGTCCCTCTTCGCGAATGGTATCATTGGCCACATCCCCTACGCTCACCACGGTGAACTCCGCCGCTCCTATCGTGAGTTTATCTCCCACTACAATGTCTTGCTGGAGGTCAAAATGGGTGTGTTGCACCACCATGTCGGCTAAATTGGGGCGAATCCCCTCGTCGAGAATGATGATGCTGCTGTTGTTTTCCAAAAAGGTACGCGCCAGATTGCCAATGGCCGTAACGGCCACGTCGTATTTAATTTCCATGCCAATACCAATCCTTTCTCTAGGTTTTACCCTACTGAACTCGCTAACTCGGTGTCTAATTCGCCGCCCAAGGCAGTTTTTCCTTTTTTTGGGGCAAAAATGTTTGGGGGAAAAAATTTTTGACGGCAGGATTTAAGGAGTTGACGTCGAATGTACGCCTGAAGGTGGAACTTATTCTTTCGTGTAAGCTGTTTTATCGCGTGAGGAGGTAGAAACGTGGAAAAACGGGAGAGCATGTGGGATGTATATCTCAGGAAAGGCATGAGCAGGCGTAGCTTCCTCAAGGGGTGCGTGACCTTAACGTCCCTTATGGGGCTGAGTACTGCCTCGCTGTCCAAGGTGGTGGAGGCAGCCGAAACCAAACCTTTGCCGGTGGTCATTTGGATTCACGGACATGAGTGTACCGGTTGCGACGAATCCTTCATTCGTTCGGCTTCGCCTTTGGCTTCCGATGTGGTCTTGAACGACATCGCTTTGGAGTACGACCATCTATTGAGTGCCGCTTGCGGCGAGCCTTTCGAGGCGCATTTGGAACAAACCATTCAGAAATACAGGGGGCAGTACATCTTGGCCGTGGAAGGCGCCGTTTCCACCAAGGACAACGGCATCTATTGCATGAGCGGCGGCCACACCTTCACCAGTATGTTGCAACACGCCGCCGAACACGCGGCGGCGGTTATCGCTTACGGCACCTGCGCGGCTTACGGCGGTATTCAAGCGGCTAAACCCAACCCCACCGGCTCCAGCGGCATCGCTCACTTCGTGGGACGCGCCCCGGTGGTAAATGTACCCGGTTGCCCCCCTATTCCCGAAGTAATGACCGGCGTAGTCATGCACGTCGCTCTCTTTGGCACTTTGCCGCCCCTTGACAGCGAGAATCGTCCCAAGCAGTTCTACGGCAATCGCATCCACGACACTTGCTATCGTCGTCCCTTCTTTGATGCCGGTATGTTTGCCGAACGCTTTGACGATGCCGGAGCGAAAGCCGGTTGGTGTCTGTACAAATTGGGCTGTCGCGGCCCCGAAACTTATAACTCCTGCGGCAACATCCGTTGGTATCAGGGCATGAGTTATCCCATTCAGTCCGGCGCGCCCTGCATCGGTTGCTCCAACGCTCACTTCTGGGACGAAGATCCCATGAGCCAAAGAATGCCGGAATACGGCCCTTTGGGTAACGTGGACAAAATAGGCGCAGGTCTGGCCGCTGTCACCACTTTGGGCGTGGTAGCCCACGGCGCCGCCAGCGTCGTACAACGCAACAAGCGCGAAGAGGAAGAATGAGGGGAGAGGTGAGTGCATAAATGAAACGAGTAGTAGTAGATCCCATCACGAGAATCGAGGGGCATTTACGGGTCGAAGTTAATGTGGACGAAGGCACCGGCCAAGTCACGGATGCCCTCTCCAGCGGCACCGCTTGGCGTGGTTTGGAACTTATCATGCGCGACCGCGACCCCAGAGACGCTTGGGCGTATATTCAGCGCGTTTGCGGCGTTTGCACCACGGCTCACGCCTTGGCTTCGGTGCGAGCGGTGGAAGATGCCTTGGGGATTAAAATTCCCAAGAATGCCAACTACATTCGCAACATCATGGCGGCCACCCTCACGGTGCAAGACCATATCGTTCACTTCTACCACCTCCACGCCCTTGACTGGGTCAGCCCGGTGGATGCCTTAGCGGCCAATCCCGAGGCCACCGCCAATTTGCAAAACGCCCTCTTAAACGGTTATAAACTTCCCTTCGTCGGCCCCACGGCTATTCCTACGGAAGCCTATCCCCACGATTTCCCGGCGGCCACGCCCCAGTATTTTGCCGGGATTCAGGCCAAGGTCAAAGCCATTGTGGAAAGCGGGCAGCTCGGAATTTTCTCCGCCCAATGGTGGGATCACCCCGACTATAAATTACTGCCGCCGGAAGTTCATCTCTTGGCGGTGGCGCATTACCTCGAAATGCTGGACAAACAGCGCGAACTCGTGACGCCCCATGTGGTTTTTGGCGGCAAGAATCCCCACCCCCATTACGTCGTGGGCGGTATGGCTTGCTCCATTTCCTTAAATGACGGCAACGCCCCCATTAACACGGCGCGTCTTGCCATCGTGGATCGCGCAATCAACATGGCTAGGACTCTGGCCAATAATTACTACCTGCCGGACTTGCTGGCCATCGGCACGGCTTATGTCAAAGCCGGTAAGGTTGACGGCGGCGGCCTAGCCAAAACGCGCGTCCTCGCCTACGGTGCTTATCCCATCGAGGAATACAACGGCACCAAGAGCGGCGGTTTCTTCAACAATCTCCTTATTCGTTGCAACGGCGTGGTGGAAAACTTTGGGCAAGGCGTGGCGAACGCTACCTTTACGGAAATTAAACCCGAAGACGTATCGGCGCCCGAAGTCTTCACCGAAAGTGTGGAGCATGGTTGGTACAATTATCCCGATGGCGACAGCAAGGAAATCCATCCGTGGGAAGGTATCACCGAGCCGAAATTCACCGGCCCCAAAGAAGGCACCGGCACTCAATGGCAGACGCTGAACGAAGGCGGCAAATATTCGTGGCTGAAAACCCCCAAATGGCGCGGCAAACTCTGCGAAGTCGGACCCTTGGCGCGGTACATCATCATTTACACCAAGGCGCAGAAAGGCTTGCTTCCCGAACCGACTTGGGCGGAAAAGATGATGCTGGATCAGGTGAACGCTGTTTCCGGCGCTTTGGGACTGGCGCCCGAAGTTTGGCTGCCCACCATGGTGGGACGCACGGCGGCGCGTGGTCTTGATGCCCAACTGAACGCGGAAATCAATAAATTCTTCTTCGACAAGCTCATTGCCAATCTCAAAACCGGCGATACCACCGTGGCCAACATGGAGAAATGGGAGCCTAGCACTTGGCCGAAGGAAGCCAAAGGCGTGGGACTTTACGAAGCCCCCCGCGGCGGTCTTTCTCACTGGATTGACATCAAGGACGGCAAGACGGCCAATTATCAGTGCGTGGTGCCTACCACTTGGAACGCTTGCCCACGCGATGATAAAGCCGGTCACGGCGCATACGAACTGGCCATGATGGATACCCATGTGGCTATTCCCGACAAGCCGCTGGAAATTGCCAAGGTCATTCGTTCCTTCGACCCCTGTATGGCTTGCGCCACTCACATGTACAACGCCAAGGGCGAGCGTATCAACGTCATTACCACCGATCCTTACTCCGGTACGAAAATCGAAAAGTAATTGTCGGCAGAAAGGAAAAACGCTATGAAAGAAGTAACTCGCAGGGAGTACTACCTGTTTAGTCCCTGGCTGCGTATCTTTCATTGGATAATGGTGGCTTGCATCGTGACGCTGTTTGCCACGGGGCTGATGATTACCAGTCCGTGGATAATATTCTCCTTCGAGCCGACCACTAGCGGCATGACGGTGGATAATATCCGCAACATCCATTTCCTCGCAGCCTACATTTTCTGCGCGGCCTTCGTGCTTCGCATCTACGGCTTCATCACCAATCCCGGTGATCGCCTCTTTCCCCATGTGTGGAAGGGCTACTTTTATGAGAATACTGTCGATGTAGCGCTTCACTATATGTTCCTCAAAAAAGAGCACGCATCCTACCTCAGAAATCCCTTAGCGCGTTGCTCCTACGCTTTTCTCTATGTGCTAGTGTTCGTTGAGGTGCTGACGGGTTTTGGCATGTATTACATGACGAATCCTAGCGGCATTGGCGGCGCGCTCTTTGGTTGGGTCATTACCATCTTGGGCGGCGAATACATGGCGCACCTCGTGCATCATTACGTCGCTTGGGCGATTATCCTCTTCGCCATCGGCCACCTGTACATGGTGATAAGAGCCGAGTTCATGGAAGGCGAAAGCGAAGTGTCCAGTATGTTCTCCGGCAGCAAAATTCTCGCTCACGAACCGCGAGATGCCGGTCATTTGGACGGGACTTTGGATTAGTTTTTGGATAGACGTTGTTTAGGGCTGCCGCAATGCGGCAGTCCCTTTTTTGAAAAGGGAAGTACCGGATAGGAAGTGCAATCGTGATTACACTAGCTAATTTCGCTGACGTTTTACAAAAAATGAATTTTAAGGCCAGTGGGTCGCTATATGCCAAAGAATATGCGACCTTCGGGATAACTCTCAAGGCAGACTTGGCGCAACGCAAACTCTTTTATCCCGTCGATATTAAAGGCCGCGAGCGCAACGATTTTTTTGACGAAGCTCACAAAGAAAACCTCGTTGTCTTTGAGTGTGTGAATCGCTTGCTGGACAAAGGCTATCGCCCGGAACATATAGAGCTGGAAAAAGAATGGCATTTGGGACACGACGCTAAGAGCGGTCGCGCCGATATTTGCGTTACCGCCTCCGATGGGAAAATGCTGTTCATCGTGGAATGTAAGACCATGGGCAAAGCCTTTCAAACGGAATATCGCAAAACGCAAGAGGACGGTGGACAACTATTTTCCTACTGGCAACAAGAGCGCAGTTGCCAATGGCTTGTATTATATGCTGCTGATTATGTAGAGGGCGAGATTCGCTATAAAACCGACAGTATTGATTGCCACGATGACAACAATATTATCTTGGCCAGTCGCAAAGACGCTTCCATTAAACTCTACCAAAAAGCTCACACCGCCGAGGAGCTTTTTGCCGTTTGGGATGAGACTTACGAAAAAAGATTTTGCGGCGATGTGGTCTTCCGTGACGACACCAGAGCTTACCAAATAGGACTAAAACCGCTACGCAAAGCCGACTTGCAGGATTTTGCCGAACAGGATAGCGTGGTTAATCAATTCGAGGAGATACTGCGTCATAATAACGTATCGGACAAAGAAAATGCTTTCAATCGTTTGGTGGCGTTGTTTATTTGCAAATTGGTGGATGAGATACAAAAGAAGCCGCAAGACGAAGTGGAGTTTCAATATAAAGTCGGTACCGATACTTACGAATCATTACAAGACAGGTTGCAACGTTTGCACCGAGATGGTATGCAGGAATTCATGGCGGAAAAAATTTTTTATGTGGAAGATGATTATGCGGAAAATCTAATTAAATCTTACACCGGGCAGCGACGCCAGAGCATAATAGACAGCATCAAAAACACCATCCGCGTCTTGAAATTTTACACCAATAACGACTTTGCTTTCAAAGATGTCCACAATGAGGAACTATTTTATCAAAACGGCAAAATTCTCGTGGAGGTCGTGCAACTTTTTGAAAAATATCGTATCATTGGTTCTAGCGACCTGCAAGTGTTAGGTGATTTATTCGAGCAATTACTAAACAAAGGTTTCAAGCAAAACGAAGGCCAATTCTTCACGCCTATCCCCATCACGCGCTTTATTTGGGACAGCCTGCCGCTGGATGATATTTTAGGACACAACGGGAACAACAACTACCCGAAAATCATTGATTACGCCTGCGGAGCCGGTCATTTTCTCACCCAAGGCTATGAAGCTATCGAGGCTTGTCGCAAGAGAAAGGAATTGCCTCACGAGGCGGGGTGGGTAGCGGAACATCTTTTCGGTGTAGAAAAGGATTACCGTCTGGCGCGAGTTGCCAAAATATCTCTGTTCATGCACGGAGCCGACAAAGGCAATATTATCTTCGGCGACGGCTTGGAAAATTATCGCGAAAAAAATATTTTGCCCACATCCTTCGATATTTTGGTGGCCAATCCTCCTTTTTCCATCGATGCCTTTAAGCCTCACTTAAAATTAAAAGACAACGATTTTACCATTTTGCCGAAAATTTCCAGTAGCGGCTCGGAAATTGAAACGCTATTTGTGGAACGTATCGCGCAACTGGTTAAACCGCGCGGTCTGGCGGCAGTAGTTCTACCCAGCAGTATCTTGAACAAGGAAAACGAAAGTTTTATCGGCGCGCGGGAGTCCCTACTGAAAAATTTCCAAATTCGCGCCATTGCCCAATTTGGCAGTAAAACCTTCGGCGCAACGGGTACTAATACGGTCATTGTCTTTTTGCAAAAATACCACGAACCGCCGAAACGAATCGACCTTGTGACCGACAGCGTACAAGCCATCCTCAGCGACACCGCCTCCGATGAATGGGAGGACAAGGCCATTTTTACGGCCTACTTAGCGCAGATAAAGGTGGAGGCCGCCCAATATCAACTGTTCGTCAAACAGCAAAAGAATTATGACGCTTGGGATGACGTGCCTTACTTTGCCGCCTACACTGCCGCTTTTAAGTTCTCTACCGAATACACCAACAAACTGCGGCAACGTTCCTTTATTGCCGCTAATGAGCTGGAAAAATTGCGGTGGTGCAACCAACATTTTTATGATTTTGCCCTAAGTCGCGAGGCCGAAAAGCTAACATATTTTGCTCTCACCTACCGCCAAACAACGCTAATAATTACCGCCCCTGATGACAACAAAGCCCAAGAAAATTTTCTCGGCTATACATGGAGCAATCGCAAGAGGCAAGAAGGCATCCAACTAAAAACCGAAGGCGGCATCCTCTATAATCCCACTGACCGATTATCGCCAAACACTTTAGCGGCGTTGATAAGGAGCGGTTTTGCGGAAAAGCCCCTAGAGATAGCGGAACTAAAAAACTATTATTACTGGCAACCGCTGAAAGATATGTTGGATTTTAGCGGCGTAGAGTTTAACAAGGTTATTAAAACCACCAAGGCAAGGACAAACGAACCGCGAGAGGGAATGGAGAGTTACAAGCTGAATACCGCTAATTTTTCTATCAGCATCGGCGACCGCGTACTTTCTAGCGAGATAGAGGAAAACGGACTTTACCCGGTATATAGCGCCAACGTCTTTGTGTCTTTTGGCCGCATTAACAAGCAAAACATCACCGATTTTTCTAAGCCATCTATCATTTGGGGTATAGATGGCGATTGGATGGTAAATTATATCCCGGCCAACGAGCCTTTTTATCCCACCGACCACTGCGGCGTGTTGCGAGTAAACACGCCGGACATAGTACCCAAATATCTAGCTCATGCTCTGCGCATAGAGGGTGAATACGAAAAATTTTCGCGTAGCAATCGGGCTTCTACCACACGAGTTAAAAATTTGACAGTTCATGTTCCTAGCATTAGCCAACAAAAACAGATTGTTGCTGAGATAGATGAAATTGACGCGCATATAGCGGAGCAAGATGAAGTTATTAAGAGGTGTGATGAGGACGTTAAGGCTAAGTTTGAGGAGATGTTTGGTAAGCAAGTATTTCCCATAAAAAAACTAGGAGATATTGGAAAGGTTTCCATGTGCAAACGTATTATGAAATATGAGACTTCTGACAGTGGAGAAGTGCCTTTTTATAAAATAGGAACTTTTGGAAAGACAGCAGACGCATATATATCGCAGGAAAAATTTGATGAGTATAAAAGTAAGTATCCATATCCTAAAAAGGGAGATATTTTGATTTCAGCCGCTGGAACTATTGGGAAAACAGTAATTTTTGATGGAACACCGTCATATTTTCAGGATTCCAACATTGTGTGGATTGACAATGATGAATCAGAAATTTTGAATGCCTACCTCTATTTCTTTTACCAAACAAATCCATGGGAAGTTACAGAGGGTGGAACGATAAAAAGACTTTATAACGCTGGAATTGAAAATATTCAAGTTCCCCTTCCCCCTCTATCTCTACAACAAGAATTTGCCGCCTATGTTCGCGCCAACGACGAAAAGAAACAAGCCGCACAGCACCTCAAGGAAGATTTTATAGCGGAACGCGAGCAACTTGTCGCTAAGTATTTTAGATAGAGGGAGCGAAGAGAAAGGGGGCTATCGGTGATAGTGTACAATATCTTGTGTAAACTAGGAGGTTAAGATTTCATATAAAAAATGAACCTGTTTCTTGTACAGTGTTAGGTGCCAATCAAAAATACACAAGAAAGAGAGGTTCCTCGTATGTCCTATCTTATAGATAATATGTAGTGACCCATCGATTGCAAAACGTGGAATTACACCCTTTCGTGTTATTCCCTCGAAAACGATACGAACTTCGCTACCGTTCAAGTAGAACCGGATTACAAGAACATCTTGAAATATCTGGAGAAAGTGTAGCAGAACTTTGGGGGATCGTGTGAATTTCTTTGCGGTTATGAGGCCGGATGCCTCGGCTTCACGCTCTACGAACAGCTCAAGCGGCACAACATCCCCTGTGTCATCCTTGCCCCTACTTCCATGCCGCTTTATCGGAAAACTGAAATTAAAACCGACAAGCGAGATGCTATGAAGATTGCGCGTTGCCTAGCCTACAACACTTATAGCGCGGTTCATATTCCGACCAAGAAAGACTCCGATGTCAAGGAATATATCCGTATGCGTGATGCCCATAAAACGGCGCTGAAAAAAGTGAAGCAGCAAATTTTGGCATTTTGTCTCCGCCATGGCTACAAGTTCACCGAAGGCAAAAATTACTGGACGGCCAAACATTTGCAATGGCTACATTCGTTGAA
>JAFVEM010000023.1 GCA_017476005.1 Selenomonadaceae bacterium
GGCCAGAGGTTTGCCGCCGGCTTCCTTCAGATTCCACCTCACGATGGACACCCTTGCCCTTGGCTATATCCTTCCCACTACCGGGCGGATTCCGGACTTGCACCGGTTAGAAATGTGCGCCGCCGGGCGCACACAAAAAGGCACCTCGCGAGAATTTCTGCGAGGTGCCTTTTTGTTACGAGGCCAATGCAACTGTCATAAAGCTGTCATAAAAATTAAGCGTTTTCTGTATATTGCCTTGACAGGTTGGCTTAAAAAGATTAAAATGTAAAGTGAATACTTTGGCTACGCGCCGATAATTGCTCCATGTAGAGGAAAGGGTGGAATCTAAATGTATCAGGACGACTACAAGCGCTGGCTGGCTGCCGATCTCGTTGACTTCGACCTGGAAAAAGAACTGCGAGACATCGCCGGGGACGACGAGGCCATTAAAGACCGCTTTGCCGTGGCTTTGCAGTTTGGCACCGCCGGACTGCGGGGAACCTTGGGTGCCGGGACGAACCGCATGAACATCTGGGTAGTGCGTCAGGCGACCCAGGGGGTGGCCGACTGGGTTAAGACCCAAGGGGGCAGCCAGACGGTGGCTATCAGCTACGACAGCCGCCTCAAGGGTTGGAACTTTGCGCGCGACGCCGCCGGAGTTTTGGCGGCCAACGGCATTAAAGTCCGCATTTACGACGAGCTGATGCCGGTGCCGGCGCTGAGTTTTGCCACGCGCTATTATAAATGCAACGCCGGAATCATGGTGACTGCTTCCCACAATCCGGCCAAGTACAACGGCTACAAGGCTTACGGCCCCGACGGTTGCCAAATGACGGACGATGCCGCCGCCGTGGTCTATGATTCCATCCAAAAGACTGATATTCTCACCGGCGCCAAATACATGAGCTTTGCCGCCGGAGTGGAAAAAGGCCTCATTCAGTTCGTAGGCGACGACTGCAAAGATGCTTTCTATCAGGCCATCGAGGCAAAACAAGTGCGTCCCGGCCTCTGCAAGACCGCCGGCCTGAAACTGGTATATTCGCCGCTGAACGGCACGGGGCTTATCCCGGTCACTCGCGTCCTCAAGGACATCGGCATTACGGATATTACCATCGTGCCGGAGCAAGAATACCCCAACGGCTATTTCACCACCTGTTCCTACCCCAACCCGGAGATTTACGCCGCCTTGGAAATGGGGCTGGCGCTCGCCAAAGAAACTCAGGCCGATCTCATGCTGGCCACCGACCCCGACGCCGACCGGGTAGGTATCGCCATGAAATGTCCCGACGGCTCCTATGAGCTGGTTTCGGGCAACGAAATGGGGGTACTCCTCCTTGATTACATCTGCCAAGGCCGCAAGGAAAAAGGCACCATGCCCAAAGATCCCATCGCGGTAATGTCGTTGGTATCCACGCCCCTAGCCGACAAGGTGGCCGAGCATTACGGCGTGGAACTCCGCCATGTGCTGACGGGCTTTAAGTGGATCGGCGATCAAATCCTGCACCTCGAAGAAAAGGGCGAGGAAGATCGCTTCATCTTCGGCTTTGAGGAAAGCTACGGTTATTTGGCCGGTTCCTATGTCCGGGATAAGGATGCGGTGGTGGCCTCCATGCTCATTTGCGAAATGGCCGCCTATTATCGCTCCATCGGCTCCTCCATCAAGCAGCGTTTGGAAGAGATTTATCAGCAGTACGGTCGTTACCTGAACAAGGTGGATTCCTTTGAATTCCCCGGCCTGTCCGGCATGGATAAAATGGCCGGTATCATGGAGAAACTGCGGCAAACGCCGCCTACCGAATTTGCCGGCAAAAAAGTTACCAAGGCCGTCGATTTCAACAAACCTGAGGAAACGGGACTGCCCAAATCCAACGTGCTTATTTACACCTTAGATGACGGCTCCACGGTGGTAGTGCGTCCCTCGGGTACCGAGCCGAAAATCAAGACCTACTTCACCACCTTGGGCAAAAACCTCGCCGAAGCCCAAGCCGCCAAGGATAAACTGGCGGAGGCCGTAAAGCCGCTGTTGGCTTAAGTTGTTCGTTTCAAGTTTCAATAAAAAGAGAGGGGTATCGCTCAACTTTTGCAGTTGGGCGATACCTTTTTTTGGTTACTTAGTTGTATAGTAAACGTCGAAACAAATTGCAAATATCTTACTAATATTTTATACTAATCAAAAGGAGTTTTTCCCTTTGTCTTTACTGTCTGCTTAATATATAATTCGCAGTATATATAACCTTTGTATCTGAATTTTAGCTCCAAATCTCCATACTTCTTCGTAGGAAAGAAAGTGGATAACTCATAGACCATCCATGAATAATCATCTAACGTTAATTCTGTTGCTAATCTGTCATCAGACCATGGGGTTCTCGTTAAGTCAAATTCGGTCAAATCCTTATCATAGGGAATAGGCTGTAATTTTTCCATGGTTAGTTTGTTCATTGGCACACCTCCTTAAAATTCACACCAGCTAAACTACATCCGCGCCAACTCTAATCCTCCTCTGGCTTTAATTTGCCTATATCGGTGGCAATAACAGTCACTTTTAGGCTGTCGTTTAGCCTCTCGTCTTCGGATAATCCCCAGATGATTTCTGCCCAAGGATGCGTAAGCTTCATCAAGATATTCTCAATGGCTTCGTGGGCATCACCTAGACTGCAACGTTCTTTAGCACCTGAGATACTGAGCAGTACCTTCCCGGCGGTTTTGAGGTCGTCTTTGAGCGCAGCGGCATTGAGAGCCTTTTGGAAGGCAGCCTGATAAGCGTTTTCGCCGGAGGCTGTACCAAATCCCATGGCAGCATAACCACAGTGAGAGAAGAATTCCCTTATATCAGCAAAGTCGAAGTTGATCACGCCATCGGGGCTGGCAAAAAGCTCTGTTATACTTGTTATGAGCTGATAAATATCTTCAGGTGGCATAACCAGTAGCGCATCCACCGCTGCCTGAAATTTTTCGTTCTCCGCAGTCATAGCTTTTTCCCATTCGCCTAAACCAACCAAAGACGACTGTATTACCAGTCCAAAAGTAAGGGAGCAAACTTCTTTAGTGCTTTCTGCTACCATGGTGGCTAAGTCAATATCCGCCGTTTTATCCGTAGTAACGATGAAAACTATGTCCTCACCGAATAGCAAGCCTTTCAGATCATTTTGGGTCTGGTTGCCGTTGGCGGTGATCATACCAAATTCAACAAGGGCGCGAGGTTTCAGGTCGTCTCCAAAGCTCTCCTTAACAGCGTTAGCGGTCGTCTCATCAATATTGACGACTTTGATTTTAGCAAAGGTTTCGTTTTCCATATTTTCCTCCATATTTGTAAACACACTCTTAGCAACAATTTGTTCGCTACCATGGTGGATAAGCACCACATACAAGGGATGACGGATGCACTCAAAATCAGTAGTCTGCGGTGTTAATTCTTCCTGCGCGAAGCGACCGCCCTCACCACCGGCAATATTTAGCGCGCCATCCAAGGGCGAATACCATACCCAATCTCCGGTGGTGATTTTCCCGTCGGTACTGTTTTTCGTGACCTTTAACAACGGAATTATCCGATCTTCGTTTAGCTGTTGTTGCCAGTCTTTGACTGTCTGCTGAGGCATGGTTGCTATAGTCACCTCCCTGAGCAATTTAGTCATGTTTCCGCAAAATAAAATATTTTACCGTTGCTGTGAAAAGGTAAATGATGACCTTGGGGAAGCAAAAAAGCGTGTTCGCGCCGTATTTTCATACTGCTTTCGATATAGCCATCGGTTATAAGCAAAATAGGCGCATCCTTGGGAAAATCCTTAGCCCCTATTAGCAGGTCAACTCCCGGTTGCAACAACGTACCACCGCGCCCCTTAACGGCTACATGTCCGGCAATATCCTCCGGCGCAAGATACCCGGCATCATAAGCCCTAGCGTCGCAGAACACCACGCGCACATAGGGAACTTCTTTAGCCACCGCATAACTGGCAATAGCCCCCAAAGCGTAACCGATAAGTTTAGCGCTCATGGAGCCTGAGGTATCAATTACCACGCCAAAAGTACGGCTATATTCGGCAAATTCACTCGTGACGTAACGCGGGCGAGGAATATCCGGCGTACTGCCCTGCCGCCGACTGGGTCTGGCGTAAGTTCTGCTTTTCGTGAGGGGAGCAAAATTTAGGTCAAACCAATAACCCAACTCCACATCCCAGGGTATAGGCGGCATAGCTAAGGCGCGAATCTCGGCAATCAGTCCGGCCGGAATATACCCACGTTGGGATTTCGTGTGATACTCTAAACCTAGCTGCAATGCGCTGCGAAAAAAATCATCTAAGGAAGTCGCGCCGGTAGTTTTTACAGCTCCGCCGATGATATCCCCCTTGCCGTAACCTCTAAAAGTGGAGAGCTTGGAAAACCGTCGGAACTCCTTGATTATGCAATCATATATTTCCTCGGCAGATTTATCCTTTAAGGTTTCATCATACAAGCAACCATTTTTAGGCATTTCGCCGACTTTCATCTCGTGTAGCCAACCGTTGATTACATAGTCACAGGCAATATTCCAGAGATAGGGATTGCGACCTTGACAACGCTGATAGTGTCCTAAACCTGCATGAAGATACTCATGCGCCATGACAAATTTCACTTCGTCTTCATCAAGATGAGCCGCCGGATTTACATATATTTTGGCATTTTCCACATCTACGGCAGCTACCGAGATTTCGTTTTTCCGGCAGAAAGCATAATCTTCGATAATCTCGAAACCGGCGGCCACTCCTCCTAGCAAGGGGTAATGATTGATAAACCAATTACCAAACCAGCCATACCTATACTCGTCCTGACCATGCTCTCCGCCTATTTCCTCTATAACAGAATCGAGACAGTTATCGAGTGCTTGAGCCTCATTTTTTTAGAGATAAATAAATTGATAAGAAAAGAACTATCAACCCAAAAAAAGGAAAACCAATGAAAACTAACAAAAAAAACAAAAACATTCCACCAAGCATCATTGCACATGACCCACCATTAGGTCCTGAAAGGCATAATATTGCACAAAGAAACATAATTAAAAAGAATGCCATATCGTTTGCAACCTTTCAAAATTTAGGATAGACAGACTATGCAGCCACTTCCTTTTTCCCTGTTACATATTCAAAGGTGAGGGACTTTTTGTAGGCGGCGAGGGTTTTGAGTTGTTCTTGCTTTTGTGATATAATCCTGTCTACGTCAGAAAACTTTTTTATCAAGATAATCAGCGATTATAATTTGCTCATTCTTTATCGGAAAAGCAATGCAAATGTCCTTTACCTTGTCCCAACCACCTGTATGTATAAGAGTCAGTTTGCATACACATAACACCAAGTGGCTTGTATGAAGCAAAAATGATTGATATAGTTATAGGCAAATTGCACCTTGAAAATTAAATTTTAAAAAATTAATCCAATAGACTACGCTACCCGTCTGTTCCAAATTAGTGGTGTTTTCGGCATTTTACGGTGTGAGCATATTGATTTTATTACAGAAAACTAATTTTGGTGACTTCAAATTGTTTTTGATAGGCTTGTGAATAATTCTGGTTTGTTAATATAATATAATCTTTTCCTTTTATATATATTAATTTTACCATACATATACCAAAATTGTAATAAATCAATTGGGGAGTAAACAAACCATCCCTCTTTATTTACATTGTCAAAGCAATCAGGGTAAAGTTGCAAAATTTCTTTTATAAATTTTGATCTTTTATAGTCTTTATTTGCCTCTATTTTCGCATATATCTCCTTATATTCCCGCATTTTATTTTTAGCTTCAGTAAATAATTTATTATCCAGTGGCACTAAGCCTTTGGGCGATTTATAGTTTTCTAAAACAGTTAGTATTTCTTCATCTTCAATGATGGGGGCTTTAGAAATCAAATGTAATCTCGCATCGTTATATCCGCCAGAAGCATATATCTGATCCTCATATCCGCCAGAAGCATATATCTGATCCTCTTTATCCAAACTAATAAAGTCATTCCAACACTTGCGAATTAATTTTTTTAAATGTGTATAGGATGGATCATTTGCTATTGGCAATTTACTAGTGTATATATCAATAAACATAGCAGTCTGTAATTTCCTAAGGCTATCGTGGTAAATTTGCTCCTTTGTCACTTTATTATTGGTTTTCCAATTGTATTCTCTTATTTCTCCTACCCTACTGTAACGACTATCGCGCTGCCATTTCTCCCAACGGGCATTATCGATTTTATTTCTTTTCGCATCTGTTGTTGATGGCATTTCATCAAAAATCTCACCTAAATCAATAGCTTTTACTGTTATATCGTCCTCTGCCTCGTCATTAGTAGATTCTAATTCGCTGTAAAGTTTACGTATTTCTTCCTGTGTCAAATAACGACAAGTCAAATCTGAACCAGATATGATTGCTTTGACAAATTTTCCATTTCTAATATCCAATATATCAAATTCGCATTCCTCTCCAGATTTTTTATCAAACCAATCACCGCTCATAACTACATCGGCATTTTTACCTTCAATATAATCGATTCCATCACAATGATATATGCCAAAATCCAAGTAATTCTGTAAAGCGATCGAAATTTCCATTTTATCCTCCTTCCTTTTAACGAATGTGATACCCACGAAACTAAAAAATCTACCGTTCACGGAACAAATCACAAAAAAGATACCTCTTCATTGGCTGACTTGTCGCTTTTGACTGCTCTTATGCTTGTTATATTTCGATATTCAAACGTGATTATCCTGCTTAGTAGAAAAAGTTGCTATCTCCACCGCCATATCGTGTATTCGCTGTCTTAAACTCTGGGGTTTTATGACCTCCACATAGTTTCCGTAAGACATAGCCCAATACAGCATGGCATCTTCGTTGCACCTTGTCTTGATATGCAGGCGGCCTTCTTTCCGGGCATAGACCTGAAAATAGCCTTCGCCGAACCAATCAACCACATCGCGCAAGGCACCCTCCGTTACCCAAAATTCTACCGCCACCGCCTCGCCGGTAAACATATAGAGGCTCTCCACCAAGGTCTTGGGCGGATTATAACATTTGTCCAATTCCAGCCAGGATTTGCTGTGGGTGTTTTCCTCTAAAACCTCGGTCATTTTATCCACGCGATAGGTAGAAATGTTATCGTGAGAGGCCGTATTGCCCACCAAATAGATGCGACTGTGGGAAATCGTCAGGCGATAAGGATTGACCACATAGCGTTTTTCTCGCCGGGGCTTCAAGACCACTCGCTTATTTTCGGCCAAGGCAAACTCATTGTAGATGAAACTGAGTTGATGGCCGCTCAACATGGCTTGATTTATGGTCATTACATTGTCCAGCGTCCGATTATTGGGGGAGTGAGGCAGTCCCTTTATATCGGTGCCGGTATAGCCTTTGACCCTGGTTTGAAATTTAGCACTCCCCTTTTGCCGGAGTTTTTCCACCAGTTCCCGGGTTTGACTGCCGGACAACGATCGCAGGGACATTACGCCGTCAATTAAAAGCCGCAAATCGCCGTCACTCAGATTCCGTTCCAAATAATAACCGCCGCCGCGCTTGTCGCAACGGACTTGCGCCCCAAAAATCTCGCGAAACTCCTCGCTCTCAAAATCATGCAAATATGAAGCCAACGTACTGCGCCGACAGTCGAACTGATATTTTTCCTGCAATTTTTCTATAATCATCTGTTGCGTCATGGGCTGCTCTTTAGCGGAGTATTGCCGCAAGATGTCGTATATCCAAACGGCCAGCAGACGCTTGCTGCCGGGCTGACTTAGCTTGCCGGTCTTTTTGGTTGTGTCCATTAAGCATCACCATAAATTTTTAAGTTGGGTGAAGTGGGTTTAGCCGTGAGTTGTGGATATTATAGCACGTCTGCCCCCCCGGAAAGACATTTTGGGGGCGGAGGAAATAATTTGGTGGCAAAATTATTTCGGCGACAGACATTGCGTTGTAATTCCCACCGTCAACAGTAAGCGTAATTCAGCGGAAAAATCCGGCAGGTTATCCGGGTGGCAATCGCTAGACACGACAAGGACGCTTTGCGCGTTAAAGATGGACAAGCAGGTGTTGTAGAATTCTTCCTGGTTGCCCGGTTTTCCGGCGAGAAATTGAATGTCCTCAAACAACAAGGCATCGACTTCCCGATATTTGCGGCGAAATTCCTCCATGGTGTTGTCCCTTACGGAACGGATGAGTTCGTTGACAAAGGTTTCGGCGGTAACGTAGAGAATTTTCTGGTCGGGAAAATTTTTCAAGATTTCGTTGCCAATGGCGTGCAAGAGGTGCGTTTTCTCTTGTTTGGCATCGCCGTAGATAAAAAGGGGATTGTGCAACCTGCCGGGAGATCTTGCGACACCACGGGCGGCGGCGTAGGTCATCTGATTGTATTTGGTCTTCACAAAGTTTTCCAAGGTGTACTGGCTGTTTAGGGTTTCGTTCATGGGTAGCTCCTCCATGCTGTTTCAAATTGTTGCTAATTCACATGATAACACACTCGATGTACGATTTTTTGTACATGGATATTATATTTTGGGTAGATGAAATGATTACCGCCGCTAGTTGCGAATATTATAGCATATCTGCCCCCCCGAAAAGACATTTTCGGGGGACAAAATTTACACAAAAAACTTTCTGTCTCTTGCCATGAAAACTGCATGATAATGTCCGGCTATCTCTTGCCCGTGAGCGCGTATGTCGCCAAGAGCGTTCACTACTACAACAGCCTTCCCGTGATAAAATTACGACATATATGAAACAACCTTTGCTCGAAAGGAGACTCTCTATGCTCCATATCGGTTGCCACCTCTCATCGGCAAAAGGCTTTCTCGCCATGGGCAAGGAGGGCGACTAGGGCTGATTATGTGCGGCGGCTATGGCACAATATTTCAATCCACGCCCTCTAAATAGGGATGTAGAAAAGGTGATAGCTGATTCAAAATCAGCTTATATGATTTCCGCAATATGTTCTTTAGAATGCTCAGCCTAGAAAGGACAAGGAACAGATTTGAATTGTATCATTTTGATAAACAATTCTATGAAACGAACGTGTTTTAAATTTGACCTTGGAGAATTTCCGGGCAATTAAGTCCCTGACCATCGACTTCGACGGTAAGGACACCGACATCTACGGGGCGAACGGCCTCGGCAAGACCACCATAGCGAACGCTATTTCGTGGCTTCTGATTGACCGTCCCATTACGGATGAGCCGCAATTTGACCCCAAAACGCAAAATGCACACGGTCTTCACCACACCGCTTCCATCAACATGGGACTGCGTAGTGTCACCGTGTGCATCTTCATTTTGCAACTTATCGTTTGCGTGAAGTCCTCTATCAAAGAACACCATCAATATATCAGCCCCCGTCATTCCTAATGTGTCGGCTATTATATTGGCATCCTCCACAGTCATCCTTGCACGCTCGGTCTCCAAGGCACCATACCGACTCTGAGTCATTCCCAACGCCCGTGCGAACGACTTCTGCGAAAAACCTCGTCGAACCCTAGATGCCTTTAACTCACAAATATTCAATGCCGCTCCCCTCCTTTCCTGCCTGTCACGGTGACAGTGTATGCCGTCTGCGTGAATATGTCAAGATAAAATTTCGATTTTCAAGATTTTTCTTGAAAAGGTTGGTGTTACCATGTAAAAAGGAGCGATTGTCATGAAAACCAGTTTCAAGGAACTCAGGCTGGGCAAGGAGCTAACGCAGGAACAGCTTATCGAACAGTTCAACGCCACCTACCACAGAACTTACGGCCCTTCGGCCATCTCCATGTTCGAGAACAACCACCGTGTGCCGGAAATCTCCGCACTCATCGACTTCGCCGACTTTTTCGATGTGTCTCTTGACTACCTGCTCTGCCGCCCGTTCGTCCACAAGCAGAAGAACGCCTTCGACCTTACCGCCGACGAGAAGGAACACATGAAGCGGTATCGGGCGGTGTCGCTCGTCGCTCGGCAACTGCTCGATGCCGTCTTGGACTACGCTTGGCGGCAGGAATACCCAGAGTAACGGGGCTGACGGCTAACTCCAACTTGCCGAGTTGGAGTTTCAAACGATTTTCGCACGAATACATAAGCCATAAAGCCCATAATAACGGGCTTGACGATGATTAAATACACATTTTCCGAACAATTTTCAGCCGAAAATCCCAACTTGGTGAGTTGGACTGGCAAGTTACCGGCAAGTAAAAAGCCTACCTGGACAGTGTGTCTCGGTGGACTTGAAAAACTTGCATGTAGTTTCTACAACTAAGAGTAAGAATACACTACAACGTTCGGGTCGGCTTGAAAATCTTTGTCATCGGTTATGAAATTGGGACAGTTGGATGCGTGATGATTGACTAGAGCAAAATCAATAGGGTCATATATGTGTGCTGTATACTTACTCAAAAAGCTGTCCAAATCGGCAACATCAAGAACATCGTCAATCAAGGTATATTGCCTCTTGATTTGTTGGTGCATCATGTTTAGATTAGCCGCTATACGACTACGTTCTACGGTCATCCTTCTGTAAGATTTCTTGCTTATATTACTGTTATTGCTTTGCTTATAAATTTCATATTCTGTCTTTTCTACTAAGTGATATAGCTCTTGTAAACTAAGGGCAGACACATATATTGTGATATTTTTCATTAGCAAGGTTTGCAGGAAGATGGAATAGACCCTTATCTTATTTGGATGCCATGTTGTTTGGAAGTGCACTGCACATAAAATGTTAGTGTCTAGGAAAAACGTATCCTTGCAAGTTATCTGATTTACGTCAACATTAGATATTAATTTAACCATATTACGTCTCACTTTTCTTGCAGAAGTTTTTCTAAAATACGAACTCGATCCATTTTTTCACTAGAACTAATTGTTGATTGATGTCGTGCGTTATCCAAGGAGTGTTGATAAGCTATTTGACCAACCTCAGATAGGTTTATAACCTTTATCTTGTTCATATACTCACCAAACGGCATTTTCTCCAACAATCTAGCAAGTGCTAGATTAAAAAAACGGGTAGTAAAAAATTTGACTTTTGAAAAGTCTAATACAACAGAATCATCATCACCCATATTTTTTAACGCAACATCTATTATAGGGATGATATTATCTGCGTCATCAGAGGAAAATCCGCTACTTATGTATTGGGAAACCACGATGGATTTCGTCATGATTATTCTCCTTTTAATTTGTAAATCACATCTCGTGTTTCTACGATTTCTAGTTCAAAAAATGTACCCCGAAATGGATTTTGTAATTCAGCAAAATGTTTTTCTCCTTGAGGGTTTTGGACAAATAGAACATCGTTATTACAGATTGTTACTCTACCATGGTTGATTTTTGCAAAATCTAATAGCCAATCAAACCCCACGCCCCTAGGTTGCGGCTTTGTGGAATGACCTTTCCCAAACGCCCAACCTAACAATTTGGCGTTTATCTCGAATTTATCATACGAAGGCAATCCGTTAATATTGAAGTAATTTTTCACATTACTGATGATGCCTACACCTGTGTCGTAGCAGGAAAAGTACAACTTTTTTCTTAATTTTTTATAGCATCCACCCATAACATATTTTGCTTCGGAATGTTCAACGGCATTGTTATAAACCTCGCCAATTATTGATACTAATGCCTCATTTAGCTTATCTGTCATTTGAATTGGGGCATCTTCCAAATTCCTCGCAACTAATTGTATAACATCGGTGGGATTCTCGAGACGAAAGAATGTATGCAAATCTTTTCTCTTTAGTCGATAATAGTCCCAAATACCCATCTCGCGCACGTGATCCATCAGACGTTTATTGGGCAAGTATAGCTTCAACCTTTTCCCAAATTGCACACTTAAAACAATTAAACATCCTAACAGAAACACAAACGTTTTTCCGTATCTGAACGAGTTTGTCAAATAAACGTCAATGTTTGTTTCTTTAGCAGTACATATCTTGTTCTGTAAGTCTGCAACATTTTCAAAAGCACTTTTCCCATTAAAAAACTTTTTGTCATAATCTATTCGCACGGGCAACACTCCTACACAAAAAGCCGGTTAGTGTGACTTCTTGGATTGTGTCCTTCATTTCCTTTGGACGTTTCCATGCGTCCTTCTCCTTATTATATATAGTATATAGGCATAGCACCAAAACCACAGAAGCGGTAATAAACCTTTCTCACAACGGAGCCAAGTGGCCATGCTTCAATATCGTCAAAAAAAAAGTGCATGGCGTTCTTTTTTTTAGAAATGCCACTGGACATAGTACATTATTTTCTGCAACTGTAGATTGCTAATCTGATGTCCATCCAATGTACACCTACTAACGATATATTCGGCAACTACCATTGTAGCGTAATAGCCTGTGAAATCAGGCGCAAAAGGCCAAACCGTCGTCATGGCAACACACCTCCCCTCAAGCAAACACCAATCCCCCACGCCAGTACTACTCCATTCTACGCAAATATGGATTTTCCCTGCTTACACAGGAAATTTTTTCCCGAAAATCGATATTTTTTCTTGAAAACCGAATAATATATGATAATTTTCCGACGAAGGAGTGACCGCCATGCCCCAACAAATCGCCATCTACATCCGTGTCTCAACCCAAGAGCAAGCCCAAGAGGGCTACTCCGTGGAGCAACAGACCGAACGCCTCACCGCCTACTGCAAGGCCAAGAATTGGCCTATCGCCGATGTATATACCGACCCCGGCTTCTCCGGGGCGAATACCCAACGCCCTGCCTTGCAGAAGCTCTTCGCCGACATTGAGGCCGGTAAGGTCGATTGTGTGCTTGTCTATAAACTGGACGGGCTATCCCGCTCCCAAAAGGACACACTCTACATGATTGAAGATGTATTCCTCGCCCACGGCGTAGCGTTCGTTTCCTTGCAGGAGAATTTCGACACATCAACGCCCTTCGGACGGGCTATGATAGGCATCCTCTCGGTATTCGCCCAACTGGAGAGGGAGCAAATCAAGGAGCGCATGGCCATGGGCAAAGTCGGCAGAGCCAAAGCCGGACTTTTCCACGGCGGCGGCTATTATCCCTTCGGCTATGACTACATTGACGGGCATCTTGTGGTAAATCAGACCCAAGCCATTATCGTCCGGGATGTCTATGATATGTTCCTCTCTCGTATGCCCATCAATCAGATTGAAGGCATCATCCATGAAAAATACGGCCTCCACATCCACCACACACTAGTCCGCTCCATCTTGACCACTCCCATATACATCGGACTTATCACTTGGGCAGGAGTGACCTATCCCGGACAGCATGAGCCGCTAGTTGATGATGATACATTCAAACGAACGCAGGATTTGCTCCATGACCGTGCCAGAATTGCCGCCAGTAAGCCGGCTCCTTTCCGTGCTACTCACCTGTTGAGCGGTCTTTTGGTGTGTGGAACTTGCGGTGCTCTCTACTTCACCCGAAAGAACCACACCAGTTGTAACGGCGAGAAAATTTGGATTGGCTACTATCACTGCTACTCTAGGGCAGGGACGAAAGACCGGGTGGTTGACCCTAATTGCAATAATCCTACCTATCGGGTAGATGAGTTGGACGCTCGCATCACCGAAGAGATAATACGCATGGTGAATGACAAAGCCTATTTTCAGTCCATGTTGGGTATGACCAAGAAGAAGGATGTCGGCAGGATAGAAGCCGACCGCATAACGCTCATGCGGAAAATAGATTCCCTCGACCTGCAAATATCACGAGTGATTGACCTCTACCAACTCGGTAACATCGGCATTGAGGATATAGGCAAGCGAACAAAACAGCTTCAGGAAGAAAAAACCGCCTTGCAAAAGACGTTGGACGGTTTAGTCATGCCGGAGGATGAGCGACTGGAAGAGGACGAAGCACTGTCAACGCTTCACCAATGTATCGCTGTTCTCGAATCGGACAACATGGAGGCAAAAAGGGCGATACTACAGAGACTAATCAGAAAAATCGTGGTAAAACCCGTTAAGGGCGAATTGGATATACATTGGAACTTTTGAAATATAAAACGACCCCGGCTCTGTAATTTTGAGCCGGGGTTTTTACACAACACAGGGGAAACTCTATGCATAGCGTGGCGTGGGTATGGCGTAGAGAATGTGTATTTAAGCCGTACCGCTTCAACCCCGTTCTAAAGGCATCGCGCGATATTCGTTTACCATGCTCATCAGTACAAACAAGGTCGCGTCGGATAAAACCTGTGCCGGGAGTTTCGCTTTTCGATATTTGCCATACCGCGCCATCATCTCCTTCATAGATGCGCAGGTATGCTCCACCGCACTCTAATTCATTCTCCGACTGCTGACGCTTCCACTTTTTCAGCGTGTTCAAAAAATCCGCGTCGATCAGTATGGTGCGTTCACTACTTGCCGTCTTGGGTGGACCGAAATAATTACCCACATTAGAGGTATGGATCAACTGCCGAACTACGGTTACGGTTCTTTTTTCAAATTCAACACAATCCCACGTCAAGCCTAACACCTCGCTCATCCGCATCCCAGTGTGGGATGCGATAACGATGGGCATGTGCAACGGGTGTCCAAAGGGATATGCCGATAAAAGCTCGTTTAGCTTCTTATCCCTGATGACGGTACGCTCTATGACTTTAGCCGGAGCGTTTTTGGGGATTTTGATGTATTGGGCAGGATTGACCGTCAAAAGCTCCATTGGAAAGACCGCGTAAGACAGTGCTTCGCGCAAAACTCTCAGCTCTCTGCCGATTGTGCCGCGAGCGTGGCCTTTGGCGGCCAAGTCTTGCACATAGGCTTCAACGTCACGCGGACGGAGCTTCTGTAAAGTCTTGTCGCCAAAAAAGTCAAACGTTGGCTTGAGACAAGAACGATAGTTCGCTATGGTGTTGGGACGCACCTCTTTTTCCTTCTTGTCCAGCCACTCATTGAGATAGTCCTTCACGCTAATCTTGTCGCTGAGGAGCGCGATATTGCCGCGAGCAAGGTCGGCTTGAGCCTTGGTTCCGGCTTCTTCGGCCTCCTTTTTGGTTAAAAAGCCACCCTTTTCAATCCGGCGGCGTTTGCCGTCCGGCGTGTACTCCGTGGCCTCGATAGAGTAATACCACTTCTTGCCGCGCTTGCGAGTTGCTACCTTTGCCATATTCAGTTCACTCCTAACGAATTTGTTGTAGGCAAGCCGCAGGGAGTGTGACTATTTATGGCAGGAAACATAAATTCATACGCATTGTATGAGGTCAGCCGCCTCACTTGCAAGGCGGTTTTTTGTATTTCAAGCGATGGCCATTTCTTCTTTTGAGTTCGGTAAAACTGATAACTTTCCTTGTGTGGCCTGTTCAGCCTCCAGTTCGGCGCGATATTCGGCCAATTTTTCTTCTATGGTCTTTTCGGCAGCAATATCGGCGGCTATCTCTTTGCGATGTTGTTTAACCCACGCCACTTCCTCGGCTGTTAATCCCTCTAGGGTGATTTGCTCGACCGCAGGCGCGGCGGCCGATACCTTGGCGGCGAAGTCGCGCAAAACCTTGCGGTGTTCCGGCGGTAGCTGGGCAAAAATCTTGATAATCTCAATATCTACCTCGCCCAGTCCCTCTAATAGGGAGCTAATATCTTCGCTCTCCGGCTCGTACATATCTCCTTCGCCCGTCCGTAGCCACGCTTCCTTGACGTGGAACTCGCGGCAGATTAGGGAAATGACGGCTTCGCTCGGTACTCGTATCCCTGTTTCATATCCGGCAATATTGTTTCTGCTGACATGGAGTCTCTCCGAAAACTGCTGTTGCGTAAGACTTGCGTCTTGACGCAATTTTTTTATGCGTTCTTTCATGGGTTATCACCTCCGCTTTTAGGATAATATCAAATCCTTTGTTTCAATGCAACATTTTTCTTGATGGGAGTTGCAAAAAAATATATACTTGTTTCAAAGAAACAAGAGGGGTGAGAGAAATGAAACAGCGAGACAGCACACTATCGGTACTCATGGCCGAAGCAAAGGACTTCAATGCAACAGTAGCACTGTTGACGGAGCGTGAAAAAGAACAGGTGCGATGTTTTGCTTTAGGTTTACTGGGCGCATCGAAAGGGCAACAAGAAAAGGCGGCATAACGCCGCCGGTGGTAACTGGTTGTTTCTGCACAATACCGAGCTTTTGTAGGCAAGCCGCAGGGAGTGGGACTGAAACAACTAGAATCGTAAATGAAAGCCTAAGGCGCGGCGTTTTAGGGCAAAAAGAAAAGCACCTGCGATAATCGCAAGTGCTAACGGAAATTCAAAGCCCCCACGCCGTCCCTCAGAACAAGTCAGAGTGGGAGCCGGTTCGTGTGAGGACTAAGGTTAGAGTATCATGCTCCACTCGGTAAATAAGTAGCCAATCCGGTAGGATGTGGCACTCACGATACCCGGCGTAGTCTCCTGACAGCTTGTGGTCACGGTATTTTGGTGGCAGTGGTTTTTCGGCGGCCAACAAATCAACTACAGTCTTTATTGCTTGTGGTGTCCGCCCCGGAGCTTTCAGCGCATCCTGCAATTCCCTTCTGAAACGCCTTCCATATCGTACATTAAGCATCGCGCATCAGTTCCTCGAAAAGTTCATCGACAGAGGTAAATGCACGGGAAAGCCCTATACCCTGCTCAACTTCCTCAATGGCTCTTATTGTTTCGGCATTGGGAACATGGGAATAGGGGCAGGGAGCCATCTCGCTGAGAGCGGTGCCGGACGCCGCCATACGCTTGGCCTTTTGCCCAGTATGGGCTGGCGTTCTTTTCACCATCGCAGATTCCATTGCAATCGCTCCTTTCCGTTACTGACTAGAATGATTTTAACACAGCTATTTTAGACGAACAAGCCCAAATATCATCGACGGTCAATGAAGGGAGGGTATTGCGTGACCAATATAATTCAAAGCACTTTGCGGCTCCGGAGCCGCTACATCTGCGGCTCAAGGCGGAGGCCGAGCGTCGGGGAGTCAGCGTGAACGAGTTCAAAGGAAAAGCACCTGCGAAAATCGCAAGTGCTTACGCCACGAATAGTCGTTTGGCAGGCGTCCGAGTCTCCTGCATCTACTCGGGTCTCCCCTGTCATGCCATCGGCGTGTGGTCCGGACGAAATCTACCACCTCAAACGACTACCTCAACCCTAGGGATATTATATACCATCATCTAGCATTTGTAAAGGATATTTTTACGTTTCAAGAGCCGTGACAGTCAGGCAAGGAGGATAGGCATTTATTTACTGCGGCAATAGCAGCGTAAGGAACAACTGAATAAATTTATTTTTGCGACAATTTAGCCACCTTATTTAGTGTACTCATTTTTAAGCAATAGAGTGGATTGTTAGTTCAGAATATTACCTAAACGATGAAAGGAGCTGTCACACGAAGAATTTTTTCCTTCGTGCGACAGCCCCTTTGATTTTAGAATCTGTTTTCACAAAACCCCTCCGCCCCTACGGAGCCACCTTCCTTTTCAGGGGAGGCATAAAGCCATCACGCCCCCCTGCCTTCCCTGAAAGGGAGGGGGAACCGCGAAGCGGTGGGAGGGTTCCCACAAACTCACTTAGTTTTGCTCCTGCAAAACGGGGAATTTTTGCTTCAGGAAATCGACAAATTCCTTTTGCGTAAACTCTTTCCCGGTACTCTTCTCCACATAGGTATTTGCCTTGCCGATGATGAAGCCGCCGTGGTCTTTGGACTCAAAGCCCAAGTCCGAAATGGCTTTACGCATTCCATCAAAATTCACGCCGCCAATCCCGTTAATCGTTCCTTCTATCCCGGCCTGCTTCAGCTTTAGCGCCACGTCCCAACTTTGGTCGTAGGTACCGCCTGCCACACCGTCCAACTGATCATCCGTCATGGCTTTTGCCTTTAACTTTGCATCCATTTTGCATCTTCCTTTCTCTTCAGACCCGTTAAGGTTTCTTACTCCACTCTTCGCCGCGCTTCGCGAAATTCCTGCCGGTACCCTCTCCCGTGCCGGCTGCGGCTACCCAGTCTAGCTCTTCCTCGTCCATCCGAGCCTTAGCCTGCATGAAGCGGCGAAGGTTTCCAAAGCCTCGCGAGTTTAGCTCATTCTCGCTCAGACGGGCTGTAATCCATTTGTGGCTATGCTGGGTTGCGTTGCCCTGGCGGTGCATGGCCAGTAGCTTACCTAGCAGACTTTCTCGCACGGAATGACAAAGGGAAAAATCGAAGACGCTCAGTTCCTGCTCCAGTTTTTCTTTCATCATGTCCTATCGCCCCTTCCACGCTTGTTACGGTGTTTTCTTCTAACATATTTCCCTTTGTTCTTTATATCCCCAAGACCGGGAAAGTGTTATGCTGTTTGATAAAAAAGTTAATGCCAAACCTTAGTGAGAATACTATTTAATTCTCTGCATAACTTCCTGATGCGTCAATGCCTTGCCGGTCTTAATGTCCTTGTACATATTGTTTTCTGAAGCAATACCCACTCCCAACCAACCAATATCAATATTCGCCTCGATACCGTAGTCATTTTTTAATCTGCTTTTAATATCGCTTTTAGCGATTTCATTAAAGCCCGGCAGGTACACACCAATAGTGTTTTTATTTTTTCCATGCCCTCTGCTCTCAAAGACACGAAACAGCTCTACCATTTCGGTGAGAGTACCACCGGCCACCTGTTCCAGTTCCTGCTCCTCCATCTTTGCGTTCTCAATTTTTTCCATTTTCAAACCCCCTATAAGTCTCAACCCCTGTTTTTTTCTTTCTGTTCTTTATATCCTTGAAAGGAAAAAGTGTTATAAATTTTTTTCAACATCCCGTTTGTTTTGCCCTTGTTTTCTTGCTTTCTGACCTTTATATCCCCGAAACCGGGAAAGTGTTATGGATTTTTTGCTTTTCTTTGCCAAAGTCTAGCCACCTCATAAAAAAACGGGCGGCTGACTGGTCAAAAATGACCGGTCAACCGCCCGTCTATATTTTTATATTTTCTCTGCCAACAGCTCCCTTAGCCTGTCTCTTGCCTGTTTCAAGGCTACCCGTACGGAACTGGGCGCCATGCCCAGCACATCTGCTATCTCGTTTGACTTCATCTCCAGCCAGTAGGTCATCTCCAATATCTGCCGTTGGCGTTCCGGCAGTTTCAGCATGGCATCGCGCAGTTCCCGACTGCGTTCTTTCGTGAGGGCTTGTTTTTCCGGCGTTTCGCGCTCCGGCGCGGCAGTGTCGAAATTTTCCTCCCAAGGAACGTGCATGGTCAAGACCTTGCTGCCGTAGTGCTTATTGAGGACATTCACGGCTATGCGAAAGAGCCAAGTGGAGAAAGCCCCCTTCTCC
This sequence comes from Selenomonadaceae bacterium, assembly GCA_017476005.1. Classification (GTDB taxonomy): domain Bacteria; phylum Bacillota; class Negativicutes; order Selenomonadales; family Selenomonadaceae; genus RGIG5097. The sequence continues at coordinate 19,207 of JAFVEM010000023.1, forward strand.
GGGTCGTATTGGGACAAATGCTGATACATGCGGATAAAGGCGGTTTCCACCAATTCATCCGCCAAATGACTGTCCTGTGTTTTTTTCAGCAAATATTGATAGACCCGGGGAAAAAAATGTTCGTACAGCTCCGTAAAGGCCTGTTCATCATGGATAGCCTTTACCGCCAACTTTCCCCAAGGGTCGGTCGGCTTGTGTCCATTTGCCATTATCTTCATATTCATCCGGCTCCTTCTCCATTTGCGAGGCTTGCAGAGCCTGCTCGGCGGTGGCTCCCGTTTTCTCTGCCGCGACATACCGCAGGGCATCAATGCCTACCGGCACGCCCATAGCCTTCTCCAAGGCCGCCCGGCTGAGGTTGTACTGATAGAGCGCCGTCATATAGTTCTGCTTGGCGCGAGTCAGTTTGTCCTGCGCATCCGTAAGACCAAGAAGCACATCCACGCCTTCTTCGTAACGCACCTGCGCAATCAAATAACTGTCCTCGGCCTGTTTTACCGCCAGTGCCGTTTCCTGAATGTTTTGCTCGGCGGCTTTCATATTGAGATACGCCGTGCGTGTCTCCAGGCGGATGTTCTTTTTCACTCGCCGCGCTTCGGCTTCATAAGCGCGAATATTGGCATCAGCCTGCCGGACATTTTCGGCCGTCACGCCATTGTCAAAAATGTTCCACGAGATATTCAGCCCTGCTTCCCAAGCATGGCTACGCTCACTGCGAAAAGGGGAATTGCCGACAATACTCTGCCCGGCTACTGCCGACACTTTTGGGCGATAACCGGCTTTAGCCGTATCTTTCTGCGCCTGCGCGGCCTTGATATTATAATCGGCGGCCAAACCATCCGGGCGATGCTCTAAAGCATACGCCTCACAGTCGGCCAAGTCCTTGTCATAAGGTTCATAGCTGAAGATGTCCACCGGCTCCACATCCGTATCCTGCGGCAGACCCACGAGGCTGGCCAGGGTAGATTTGGCCACCTCCACCTGTTTTTCGGCATTGACCAAATTTTGGCGGTCATTGGCAATGTTTACCTTCATCATGAGCAGATCGGCTTCTGCAACTGCCCCCTCCTCAAACTGCGCCTGAATCAAGTTCAGTTGGGTATTGCCCATCGCTACGGCCTCACGGGCTACTTTGGCCAGGTTTTCCAAATGAATCAGATTGGCATAGCCTTCGGCCGCCGCGTAACGCACAGATTGACGGGTGTTTTCCGTCGTGAGGTCGGCTCGGTTCAGCCGATAGCGTCCCTCGTCAATCTGTCCTTCCACCTGCCCCCCTGTGTAAAGCGGTACGGTAAGATTCCAACTGTTGGCAAAGGTATTGCGGTAGGCATAGGAACCTACGCTAACGGGACTGCCGGCAGTAAGCTGACCGCTGTCTGTGACATATAACGGGCGGACACTGCCTGCATGCGGGTCGCCATATTCGTCATGCGACTCGTTGGCGGATTCGTAATTCCTGCCGCCAATCCGATAAGCCTGCGAATTCCAACTGACTACGGGGCCTTTGCTACGCCGCGCAGACCTCAGATTATGCCATGCCGCATCCCTTTGGGCATCTGACGATTCGATGCTCTCATCTGTAGCCAGTGCCATACGGATACTGTCCGCCAAAGACAGGCGTATAGTGGCCGGTTCCCCTGCGCCGCAGACACTGGCCGAAAAAGCCAGTGTACAGCTCAAGAAACCTACCAATACTATTTTCTTTTTCAGGGAATAGGAGAATTTCATCTGGTATCACCTTTCTGCACGGATGCCCGTTACCTGCCGCTTGACCAAATCGGCAAACAAGCCGCCACGCTCCACCAGTTCGGCAAAACTTCCCGTCTCGGCAATGCGTCCGTCATCCATGACGATAATCCTGTCGCACTGCCGAATGGTCGAGAGCCGATGCGCTACTACTATGCGAGTAGATTTGAGCTTATCCAAACTGCGCGTAACAATGGCCTGTGAACGGTTGTCCAAAGCGCTGGTCGCTTCATCGAAAATCAGAATGGTGGGTTTTCCGGCAAGGGCTCTGGCAATCAGAATACGCTGACGCTGACCGCCGGAGATATTGGAACTGCCCTCGCTGATTACCGTCTGCATGGCCATGGGCATTTCGGCAATATCCTCGGCAATCCCCGCCGCCTCGGCGGCTTCCCAAGCCTCATCTTGGGTGAGCATTCTCGTGCCTACGATATTCGTATAAATATCCCCCGTCATCAGTTGCCCATTTTGCAGCACTACCCCCATTTGAGAGCGAACCGAGGGCAAAGCAAGCTCGGCTAAATCCTGACCGTCAAATAAAATGCTGCCTCGTTTCGGCGTTTCAAAACCGAGTAGCAGACGTACCAACGTACTCTTGCCGCTACCGGATTTGCCCACAATGGCCACATTTTCCCCGGCAGCGATGGAAAAGCTCACATCCTTGAGTACCTCTTCGCCCTCGCTTTCCGTCACTCCGCCTTTGCCATCCGGCATCATACAATTATAGGCAAAGGACAGATGGCTCACTTCAATGGCTCCCGAAAGCTGTCCGGCCTCCTGCTTGTCCTCCGTGGTTTCCGGCACAGCCTCCAAAATCGGACGCAGATTTTCCAGTTGGGGCTGAATGGCAAAATATTGGCTCGCTAGCCCGATAACGCCGCCCATGACCCCGTTGAAACTGGAATAGGCCGCATTGAAGGCAATAAACTGGGCATAGCCAATCCCGGTCTGTACCGTTTTACCGTCCGGAGACACTTCGTTCATGCCGTAAACGGCTATCCAATACAGAATCAAAGTAAGTATAAAGGGCTGAATACTGGAAATGATGGAGGTGTAGTTATTCTGCCAACGCAGTTTGAGTGTCCAGTTCCAGTGTTCGCCAAAGGTGCGCGACCAAAGATTATAGGCCTGTTCCTCCGCGCCCTGTACCCGGAACTTGGACAGGCCGGCAAATATCTGTTGCACCGTGCCTGCCGACTTGTTGCCGGCCTCTATAATCTTGCGCTGAAAGAACAACACGCGCCGCAAAACCACCGCCACAAACAGGGAATACACCAACCAAACCACAATGGCCGCCGCCGTCAGTTTCAGGCTGTAATAGCACATCAAAAAGATGCTCCAAAAGGAGAAGACAAAGGAAAGAATGGAAGTGGCAAATTCACCGGAGGCCAAATTCTTGGCAATGCCAATGCCGCTCATGCGACTGGCCAGTTCACCCACGGTAAAACGGCGGAAGAACTTCGTGGGCAGGGTCATCAACCTGCCCCACATGGCCGCTTCGGCAGCGGTTTCAATCCGGGTGGATATACGCAGTACCGCAATGGAGCGCACGATGGAAAGCGCCGCCGTGGTGAAACTGGTCACCATCAGGGCTTGCGTCACCGTGGCCAGTCCCTGCCTGTCCAGTATGGGAATTATGTCCTGAAAAATCGTCTCCGTGATAATCGGCGTGGCTAGCGGAATAAGCCCGGCAAACAAACTACAGACCAAAATCGTGCGGTAATCGGCCAGCCAACACTGCCGAAACATGAACTTGATTAAATCCCACAGCTTTAAGGCGCGCGCCGGAAAACCTGCATAGCATTGAAAGGCATCCTTGCCGATATGCTTGGCTTCTGCCTCCGTCAAGACAATGCCCTCCGGGCGCTCCGCCAAGAATATGCGATAAGTCCCCGGCGTATGGGGAAGCAGGACCGCTATCTCCTTGCCCTTTTCCCCCTTGTAAAAGCCCAAGAGTACGCCGGTATCCTTCTTATGCCAGTCATCCGGCAGGGTCACCAAGCGCATCTGCATATTGCCCTTTTGCATGAGGCGGCGCAAAATGGCGACCTCATCCAGCTTCCGGCAACTTTCTTCCTCCAAGCCAATGGACTCATGGGGCATGGAAAGCGCCTTGGCCACCTGTTGTACGGCAAAAGTGGCGTGCTTCAGCAAGGCGCTGCGCTGATTGATTTCACTGCCGCCGATATATAACGGTTCTTCGCCCAAAAGTCCCCGGATGCCATTTTCCACCAACATGGCCTTGGCTTTTTCGCGCAGACGAATTTGCCGGCTTAGCCGTTTGTCCTGCGCGCCAAAACGCACGCCGAAAAGCATGGCCAAAATGCCTTCATGCCGCAAAAATTCCTCGTGGAGCCGTTCGCTTGTCTGCGCCTCATTCAGCATACCCTTTTTCTGCCAAAGCTGAAGCGTATCATCGCCCTTGTCCGCCAGTAGGCGAATCCAAGGAATTTGCGCGAGGCTATGGAACCATTCCTCCATCACGGGACGCAGTTTATCCGGCGTTAATTCCTGCCACGTTATAAAAGCAATTTCGGCATCTTCTACCGCGTAAGCCTGTATGCGAACTTCGTCAAATTCATCCAACGCCGGGAATATGGCGCTACCCGGTTTCTTCTCCACCAAATAGCATTGATGAAAGGAAATATCTAATCCCTTCTGCGTGATGGCATATACTTCTATACAGCCGGACAAGACCTGCCAAAAGCCGGTATCGTCTTCCAGCAGGAAACGCTCTCCTGCAAAGAGTTTTCTTGTCATAGCTAATTCACTCTTTCCATTTCTTCCTGTTCCCGTTCCTCAATCAAGCGGCGGTATGCTCCATCGCGCTGAATCATCTCCCGATGGGTGCCGCGCTCGGCAATTTTCCCCTTCTCCAGAACGATGATTTCATCACAATCCCGGATGGTGGACAGGCGATGCGCCACAATCAGGCAGGTACAGCCGCGGTGGCGGATGTTATCAAGCACCTGTTTCTCCGTTATGGGGGCAAGGGCGGAAGTCGCCTCGTCCAAAACCAGCAGCGACGGATTTACCGCCAATGCCCGGGCAATTTCCAATCGCTGCCGCTGACCGCCGGAAAAATTCAGGCCGCCCTCCTGCACCAATGTCTCATAGCCGTGATTGAGCTTCAATATATCCTCGTGAATACAGGCATCTTTGGCGGCTTCCACAATATCACTGCGCCGCACCGTATGGTCAAAGAGCGCGATATTTTCCGCCACCGTCCCCGAAATCAGAAAGATATCCTGATCCACGGCAGCAACCTTGGCCGTAATCAGGCGACGAGAAATATTCCTGCGAGGTATGCCGTCAAAGAGAACTTCCCCGCTCCATTCCTCATAAAGACCCGTGACAATCTTGGCCAGCGTACTCTTGCCGCTGCCCGAGGCACCAACGACCGCCACCCAACGCCCCGGAAGGGCGTGCAGGTCAAAATGACTTAGCAGCGGCGCCTCCAGTGGACTATAGCCAAAACTTATATCCCTTAACTGCAAGTCCCCGGCTAAGTTTTCTATTTCTGCCGTCTTTGCGTCCGCCTGCGGAAAATTCAGGCTGTCCACCTCATAGGCGCGCACGTCATTTAAGCGCTGCATCTGCATTTCCGTGGTCTGCAAGGTAGAGCCCAATCCCACCAGAGCATTCACCGGCGCCTGAAAACTTCCCATTAAATTTTGGAAAGCCATAAACATACCGGCAGTCATCGCCCCTTCCATGATGGAAAAGCCGCCTACCGTCATGATGAGCGCACCGTTGATACCGGCAAGCAGCGTGGGCAGCAGTTTTACCGACATCGCCCATAACGCCGTTTCCTGGGAACCCATGAGTACCTTGGTCTGATAGCCCGACCACTTGGTAAAGAAATCCGCTTCGTCGCCGCTGGCCTTGATGGTTTCAATCATTCTCAGGCCGTTCATGGCCACGCCATAGGCTTTGCCGGCATCCTGCTGAATACGCATATTGAGGTCGGTAAGGTGCCGCCGCATGGCAAAAAAAAGCACGATTTCCACGGAACTGAACACCACGCCGATAACGGTAAGCGCCACATTGTACTGCAAGAGCAACAGCAAATAAAATACCGCCACAAATAAATCCAATACCGCTGTAGCCGCAGGCCCGGAGAGGGTACCGGCAATAGCTTCGTTAAAGCCCACACGTCCCGCTACCTCGGCGGCATAGCGCTGATGAAAAAACTGCATGGGTAGTTTCAATAAATGCCAAAAATAACCGGAACTGTCCGCCAGCGTAAGTCTTCGTTGCCACTGGGTCAGCACCACGGCTCTAAGCCATGCTATGATACCGGAAAGGATAAAGGATACCGTCATGGCCAAGCAGAAATTCGTCATCCAATCGGGGTGTTTCCGGGTCAGAATATCATCCAAAAAAATCTGGTTCATCACCGGCCCCGCCACCCCCGGAATAATCGCGCAAAATTCCAGAATGATGATAAAAAGCATCGCCGAGCGGTCATGCAAGAGTTTTTTCGCCACATCCTTGAAGACATTGTAGCGATGACCGGCCTTCCGAAAATCCGGCCCCGGCTCTACATGCAAAGACACCCCTGTATAAGAGGTGCGAAATTCCTCCCAGTGGATAATACGCCGTCCCATGGCCGGGTCATTCAGGAAAACCTTGCCTTTTTTGATGCCTTCCAGCACCACAAAATGATTGAACTCCCAATGAATTATGAGTGGGAAAATATCTTCTTCGGCCAGTTCCAAGAGGTCACTGGCCGACCAACGGTAACCATCGGCGTCGCAGCCGCGATTCCGCGCCGCTCGTATGACACAACTGGCCTTGGAGCCGTCGCGGTTCACGCCGCACTCGGCGCGCAGTTTCTCCAAGGGAATCCACAGACCGTAATGCGCCAGCACCATGCCCAAAGCCGCCGCCCCACATTCCGTAGCCTCCATCTGCAGCACCGTGGGAACCTTCACCCGTTTTTTCTTGGCAAAAGGAAATCGCAACCTACTCACCTTCCCCTCAGCCACTGACTCAGCTTGTAGAATACTTTTTCAATGGGCGGCTGACGCTCAATGATGATGGAGCCGGTACAAAAACTGCCTGCCGTAATCGGCTTATGCACCCCGACGCTGGAAGTCCAAAGATAGCCCGATTCCGAGCCTGGGTCACGCACCAAATCAAAATTGACTTCCATCACGGAACTTTGTTGGGAGGAGATAATCCACTGCGCCAGTTGTTCATTGCCCAAGACCTTCTGCATGGACTGGGGCGTTACCGGGTACTGGGACACCGAGCGCACCGTCCCCAAAAGACTCCCCGTCAGGGAAACATCCACGCCGTTGGGAGCAAGCTGTATCGTCTGCCCCTTTTCCACCCGTTTGCCCTTGTCCACCGGGATATACAATACGCCCTTGAAATTTTCCCGTCCTCCGTCAATACGCACATGGATAAGGGGCATACCATTACCGACAACGCTGCCTTCCCCTACCAAAATTTCATCCACCGTACCGTCATAGGGCGAATAGATATATTCTGCCGACTCCTTTTGATAACGACGGGAATCAAATTCATGCACCCGGGTCACCGCCTCGCGAGAAGAAGCCGCCAGTTCCGGCGCATACTGCGCCATACGGGTAGCCGCATCTTCCTGCGCCATGCTTACATGGGCAATGAGGTCACCCTTTGCCACCTTTTCCCCCGAATGAACATAAAGTTCATCCACCGTTCCTCCCGACAGAGCATAGACCTTGGAGATGCCGGCGGGATCCATAATCATCCCCATACCGTCGGCCTTGACGGTGAAGGAGCCGAAAACCGACCACACCACGATGGCCAAAACCATCACCGCCACCGCAATAAGCCCCATCCAACCGATAGGCGTGGTAATGCTCATGGTCAAATCCAGCTTTTCCGGGGAACGCATCTTGTCCAATGCTTCCTTGCTGAAAATTTCGTTGCCCTTCCGATTCCAGCGTTCTGCCCCCATCAGTCTGCACCGCCTATCTCTACATCGGCCTTCATCCCATCTTCCAAACCGTCCAAATTGCCGATTATCACGACTTCCCCTTCGGCAAGGCCGCCCAAAATCTCCACATACTTATCATCCGCCACGCCGGTATTTATTGTCCGTTCATGGATAATATTATTTTCATCCACCACGAATACTTTGTCGCGAGATTTATCCACCATCGCCGACAGCGGCACAGCCAAAGCCTCATGGTTATGCCCCATCCGCATACTCACGCCGTTATAAGTCATAGGTTCCAAAATGCCGGTGCGGTTATCCACTTCCCAAACCGTTCGCCGCAGGTCGGCAGGCTCGGACAGGGGCGGCACAATTTCCTTGAGGACAGCTTTTATCTCTAGGCCGCGTTCCTTGTTGCCGGCGCCATAATCTGTGTCATAGGCCTTAGCCATCATTGTGCGTTCCGGGAAACGTAAAAAGCTCGCCTCTCCCTCCTGCAAATGACGAGCATTTACATCAGCCATATTCAAAGAAAACTTCAAATAGGAAAAATCCCCCACCAGCGCCACCGGCGTGCCGGCCTGCACATGGGCGCCCTCTCTTTGATATATGATGAGTACTTCTCCATCCAGCGGCGCCTTCACCGACAGATAGCCCTGCTGTACCAAACACTGGTCGCGTTGCACCTGGGCTTCTCGCAGGGAACTTTGGGCGGCCAGATACTGCGCTTCGGCGGCCTCGTATTTTTCCTTGGAAGTGGCGCGCCTGGCCAGCAGACGCTCCTGCCGCTGATAGCTGTTGTAGGCTTGCGCCAAAGCGGCCTCGGCGCGGCTGATGGCGCTTTCCGCCTGCTGAATTTTGAGGGGAATACTCTCATTCATCATCTCGGCGAGAATATCGCCCTCATGCACAGCCTTATTCTTTCCCACCTGCCAACGCAGGATAGTGCCTTCCGTCAAAGCCACCGCATCCGTCATATTATCGCTGCTGAAACGGACAGCATCCAGCGGAATCGTCGGCGCCAGCTCGCGCCGCGCCGCCCGAACCGCAGTCACCTCCACCGCCCGATTATTCATGCGGCTCGCAATCTGATTTTCATCGCTGTAATTGAGCCATGCTCCCCAGCCTACAATCCCCGCAGCCATCAACAGGATAAGCGCAACGGCAAAACCAAACGTTTTCTTCATAACAACTCAATGCCCCTTGTGGTTCAGCTTATGTATTCTTCAAAGGTCAGCCCCCGACGGCAGATTTCATGAGCCACATCCTTTCCCACATAACGAAAATGCCAAGGTTCGTAGCTATAGCCGGTAATGTCCTCTTTCCCCGGAGGATAACGCAGGATGAAGCCATAATCGGCCAGCAAAGGATGGATTTGGGCGAAGATTTCCTTTTGCGCTCATCTTTTTCGCATTTAACATACTCATTATACTGATACCTCCTATTTCGTCCATAAAAAATCAAAATTTATTGCCGGGTCAAGTGGCTGCCGGCTCCTTGTGGGGTTTGGGGTATAAGCAGCCTCTTAGGGCGTAAGCCCTTAGAGGCTCCCTTATACAAAGTAACGCCCCAAGATTTATTCCGAGCCGGGCGCCAGCTCCATAGCGTCCATGGTTTCTGCGTCCTCGTGTACTTCTAGGTCGTTGTAGGCGAAGCCCGGCAAATCAGGGTCAAAACCGCAGAGAGCCGCAAAGTCGCAGTAGGCGCAAGGGTTCATCCCTCGCAAGCGGCAGGGACTGGGGGCTACTTCCCCGGCTAAAATCCGCTCGCCGGTCTTAGGCAAGAGGTAATCCACATAGTTTAGCAAGATCTCAAATTCCGCCATGGTTTTTACCTTGGCGCGGTCACTGCTGTAAATGCCGTCGCTTTTGGTGAGTCTCACCTTAATGAAGTTTTGGGTGGCGTCTATGGCCTTAACGACTTCGGGATCCGCCAAAATCCACCCCGGCATTTTCAGTTCCTTGTTGATTTTTTCCTTGGCCGCCTCCACCGACATTTTTTGCCGGGAGGCGATGAGAGGATATTTGAGAAAGCAGTAAAGCATCCCGGCGGGAAGTCTTTTTTCCGGCGGCGTGTTCATGAGATTATTGGCCACCAAAAGGTAGGTCAGCAGTTGCAATTTAAGACCGTAATACACTTCCAAGAGGTTGACGGCGGCTTGTCCCGTTTTGTAATCAATGATGAGGAAATAAGCGCCGGATTCGTCTAAATCCAAGCGGTCTATCTGGCCGGAAATTTCTAGGCGGCTTCCCCGGGAAAGCTCATAAACTAAGGGGGGCAGGGAGCCGATGCCGCGACCGAAGGACTCCTCGAAGGCCTCCGGGTGAAAAAGACTTACGGCGTCAAAGGCAATAAGCCGCTTGAGGCTGTGTTCCGCCACTGTCCGAATACGTTCTAATTGGTGGCGATACTGGGCGGTGCTGAGTAAAATCTCGTTATTGAGTTTCGGCGCCAGCTCCTCCACGATTGACCGGCACATTTGGCTACACTCCTCCTCCGTGACTTCGCGCCAACGGCGACCGGCTTTTTTTAGCTTTTGGCCAAAATTGCTGAGGACGCTGTGGAGAAGGGTTCCCAGCTCTAGGGAGCGAAAACGATGTTCCCGGCGTTCCTGCAAACGCAATCCGTAACGGGCAAAGTGCTGGAAGGGACAGCTGTTAAAATTCTCAAAGCGCGTGACGCTGCCGCGCAGACGATTTTTTTTCAGGAACAGCCCGGCGGCGATGTTAAGGGGCAGGTTGTCGGTGGCGGCCTTAGCAAAAATTCCGGCCAGAGCCAGCCCTCTCGCTGTTTTTACCTCCGGCGCGGTGAGAGTCCAGTTATACACGTCCTGCCACCAAGGGGCGATCTCCCGTCCCTCCCGTATCTGGCGCAGGGCGCCGGCCAAACGGGAAACGGCGCGCGAGCCGCCCCCCAGTCGCAACACCGCCGCCGGGTCTAATTTTCCCCCCTCTTCCATGTCTAGGGGTAGGGAGAGAAATTCGGTTTGTGGGAGGAGGGCGCGGAGGTTCAGTAGCAGTGAAGAGGGATTAAGTCCCTCCCCTTTTTCGTCCGCCAGGGCGTAGGACACCCACAGATATTCCTTGGCGGCGGTGAAACCGCGATACAAAAGATACCGTTCGCTGAAGCTGGATTCCTGCCCCCCTCCCGGCAGTTCGATGCCGGCCTCCGCCAGATGCAAGCGTTCCGCATCGCTGAAGAGTCCCCGTTCCCGACTGCGACGCGGCATAATCCCCTCGTTGCACCCCACAATATAAATCGCCTTGGTGTTTTCCAAGCTGTTTTGATCAAAGGCGGCCACCGTCACATAATCCAGTCCGGGAGGAATCAGGGAAATTTCCAAGGCATCCAAGCCATCCACCAGCAAAGCCTCGTATTCCTCCACATCCATGGCATCATCGCCGCCGGCTTGCACCATTTGGTCGAAAAGCTCCATGATGTCTTGCCAAATCTGCTGATGCTGGGCGGCGGAGGTTAGCCTGCCCTGCCTTTCGGCTTCCTTTGACCATTCTTCCAGCCGCGCCGTGACATTCAGAGTCGTAAGGAGTTCATACGCCGCCGTCGTAAAATCTCGCACCGTCACGCTCTTTTTGACCTTGGCGGCAAAATCCGCCAAGGGTTTTATGATCTCCCGGCGCAGGAAATTCACGGTAGCGAGAGTCTCCTCCCGTTTAACTGCCTCTTCTTCCGTCAAGGCGTAGTCCTCTAAGCCCCGACGATACCAAGGCCAGTCCTCGGCCATGAGCCAGCGTTTGGCGCCTTTCAGGCCGAACTCCAAAACATAATTTTCCAAGACATCCACCTGTTCCCGGCCAAGAGGGAAAAAACCGGTGCGCAGTACCCGGAAAATCGGCTCATAACGCCAGCCCCTTAGCACTTCAAAGGCGGAACGCAACAGCTCCGCCAAAGGGTGATGGGCGGCGCTACTCTTGGCATCACGAAAAAAGGGAATGCCATAGTCCTCTAAGATCAGCTCCAAAAGCCTCCCGTATGCCTTATCATCGCGCACCAGAATGCCTATATCCCGGTAACGATACCCCTCCTCCCGGCACAGCCGCTGAATATCGGCGCAAACGGCCTCCGCCTCTACCCGACGGTTGGCGGCTTCAATGAGGCGCAGTCCCCCTTTGTCGTTATGTGGTTTAGCTCCCAGTTGAAACATTTGCCCTTCTAAAAGAGCTAAACTTTTGGCCGCAAAACGACGATTTATGTTAAGCCGGGTTATTTTTACGGCAAGTCCCAAGGACGCGGCCAGTTGCTTTAGTCGTTCCTTGGTGTCCCAAGCCCGATGAAAAATGCCGGCAAGGCGAGTGTTTTCCGGGGAGGAATCCTCCCGGGCGAGGGAGAGTGTTATGTGAACTTCCGCGGCTAGGTGCAAAATTTGGGTCAGTACCTGCCGTTCTTGGGGATTAAAGAAAACAAAGCCGTCCAGCCAAAATTCGGCGCCCTTTATCATTTCCGACATGGGTAAATGTTCGGCCAGCGCCTGCATTAAATCCTCGTTGTCGTTGTAACGTCCCTCCATGGCGGTGTTAAAATCCCGGAGGAGGATGGCTAAATCCTTGAGTTTTCGCCCTAGGGACTGCCTATTTAGGTTCTCGGCTCCTTGCTGTAATTTCTCCGGGGTGAGGGCGTAGCTTTTCAGCTCCTGTATCTCGGTAGAGAGGGTCTTGGTAAAACCCCGTTGTTTGGCGGCGCGTTGGAACATCGTGAGGCTCTCCCCACGCTCCACCAATATTTTTTTCAAGAGCATCCGCCGCCCCACCTCGGTCATACGCGGCAAGACGCCGCCCCCGGTTTCCAGCAGAATTTGCCTGGCAAACCGGCGGAACCCAAAGACATAGGCGCGCAAAAAGCCTTGCCCTTGCGGCGCTAAGGCGGCCAGCTCTTTCTCCAGTTTATAGGTCATGTGTTCCGGTACCAAGAGAATCAAGGGTTTTCCCATAGGACTGGCTTTCAATTTTGCGGCAATGCTTTGGAGGCAGTAGGCGGTTTTGCCGGTACCGCCGCGCCCCAGTATTATTTCCATTAAAATCCTCCTTGTGGCAGGAAAAATCTAACAAAGCTAGAATAGAACACAGAAAAAAGCCTTGGGGCTTTGCCCCAAACCCCACAAGGGGCTGGCAGCCCCTTGACCCGGCAATAGATTTTTGATTTTGTCGCTTATACATACCGGAGGGAATAAATATGCGTATTTTTTTGGTCACGTTGCTCGTCGCAGGTTTTTTTATGGGCTTAGGGCAAAACAAAGTCGCGGCGCAAGGGACGGTGAAGCCATCTCCTGAGTGGGTAGGAGAACTGCCGCCCGCTTACGGCGCAAGGCAAATGCTGGTGGTGGCGGCCGTAGGGAAAAGCGAGGCCGTGGTTTCCCTGCATGAAAAAGATGCCGGCGGCGTGTGGCAAGAGGTCATGACGACCCCGGGCTTTATCGGCAAAAACGGCCTAGGAAAAACCCGGGAAGGGGACGCCAAAACCCCGGTGGGCATTTTTCATTTTACCGCCGCTTTTGGCCGTAAGCCGGATCCCGGCGCCAAAATGCCTTACCTCCAAGTGGATGAAAATTATTATTGGTCGGGAGATGTCCGCCCCGGTATGCAATATAACCGCTTGGTAGATATTCGGCAGCTACCGAATCTCAACAGAGCGGCCAGCGAACATCTCATTGAGTATGAGGGATTCTACGAATACTGTCTAAACATCGGCTACAACGAGGCCGGGACGCCGGGACTAGGTTCGGCGATTTTTCTTCACTGCACAGTCCCCAATCGTCCCTTCACCGGCGGCTGCGTCGCCATCCCCGAGGACAAAATGGCCTTTGTTCTCAGGCGAGTGGACAGCGATTGTTTAATCGTTATAGATTCGCTCAAGGAGCTTACGTCTCAAAGTGAGTGATGTTATGGCTTGGGGTTTCACCCCAAACCCCACAAGGGGAAATAATTTGCAAAGCATAAGCGACCTCTACGGAGCTAAAGCTCCTAGAGTCTGCTTATCCCCTTGACCCCTCAATTAAAGGGTGCAGGGGGATTATCCCCCTGCTAGGGTTTGGGGCAAAGCCCCAAGATTTAAATTCCTACTAAAAAAGAGTGGCTTAGCCACTCTTTTTTAGTACCCGAAACTAAACGGCGTGCCGATGCGCACAAGACTGCGGCCGCAGGAACAAGGCTCCGACAGGCGGCTTACCGCTTGTCCCGTGCGATAGCGTATTAGGGGCATGGCCTCGGCGGCCAGCGTCGTCACCACCAGTTCACCCATGCGGTCATCCTCTAAGACCGGCTCGTCGCTGTTAAAGGCGATGATTTCCGGGTAGTAGCAATCCTCCTGCACATGATGCCCCACCTTCCCCTCGCACTGAAACAGCATACCGGCAAAACCGATTTCCGGCGGCGCGTACAGGTTATACACCTTGGCTTGGGTTCTGGTTTGCAAATGTTGTTGCATGGGGTTTTGTACGGAGTTGGTGTTCAGGCACAGGAGTTTGTTTAGAGGATAATCCACGATATTTTTGCCCGTGGCTTGCAATTGAATAATGAGTTGCATAATTAGTTGGGGCGTACTGATGAGGGTATCCATGCCCACCAGTTCCATAATGCGGAGCCAATGACGATAATCCGTACCCAAAGGAACCACCGTAGCCCCCACCGCCTCCAGCGCGTACTGTATATCAAGGTAACGACTGTCGGAGAGATCCCCTTGCAGTCCCACCACCGAGGCCGGATTTATATCGGCGGCCACCAATACCCTCGTCAGCATTTCCATATTCCGGGCAATATCCCCGGCGGCGTAAAAACGCGTGATCTCCCCGGTGATTTCCTGCATCCAGTTAAAGCGCAAGATACTGCTCAGGGGCAGGGTGAGCATGTCTAGGGCATCTACGCTGCGTATATCCTTGGAGCCAAGGAAGGGGAGAAAGCGGATGGCTGCCAGACTTTTTATGTCTGCCGCCGTAACCTGCGCCGCCGCAAAGCGCTCGCGGTAGAAAAAGCTCTTGTCTATAGCCCAAGCTACGATTTTTTGCAGCCGCTCCAGTTGCAAGGCAGTCATTTCCTCCCGCGTCATTTGTTCGATATGTGCATTTGCCAGCATCTTACCCGCTCCCGAACAATATCTTGGTTTTTATAGCGGCTTTTGATAGAAGAAGGGCTGGAAGCTGGTGTAGCCTAGCTTGCGGAAGTTCAGTATGGCCTCGGTGGCTCCTACGAAAAGGATGCCGCCGGGTTTCAGCGCTCGGAAGAAATTGGCGTACAGCTGGTCTTTGGCCTCCTCGGTGAAGTAAATGACCACGTTCCGGCAAAGGATGAGGTCAAAATTCTGTTCGAAGGGGTCTTTTAAGAGATTGTGGCGTTTGAACTCAATGTAGGATTTTATCTCCTGCTTGACGGCGAATTTGCCGTCCTTCAAATCGAAGTATTTGGCGCGGCGTTTGGGATCCATGCTCTTAATTTCGGCTTCCATATAGACGCCCCGTTTGGCCTTGGCGAGAATTTCGATGTCTAGGTCGCTGGCGAGGATGCGATGCTTCACGTTCGGCGTCATTTCCTTCATAATGATGGCCAGCGAATACGGCTCGGCGCCGATGGAGCAACCGGCGCTCCAGATATTCAGCTTGGAGGAGCGCTTTAAGAGGTCGGGGATAACGTCCGTTTCCAGCTTGGAGAATTTTTCCGGAGTGCGGAAGAACTCCGACACGTTAATGGTCAGGTATTCGATGAAAGCGGCGAAATCGTCCTTGTCTTTTGCCACCTTGTCGAAGTAGGCGGCAAAGGAATCCATGTTGGCGCGCGTCACCAGGTTGCCGATGCGGCGTTTCATCTGCGGCTCTTTGTATAAATCCAAATCAATTTCCGTTTTGGCCTTCAGCTTCTGCTTAAAAGAAGCCCAGTCCTTTTCATCCATCATAGGAAATCCCTCCCAATATTATTCCTGTCTTTATATTCCCCCTCTACCCGGCAAAATCCTGCAAAAAAATTTTATAAACCACGAAAAAATATTGCCAAAATTCGTGGATACGGTTATAATTTCTCTATGATTGAGGGGTGGGTAGCCGCTAACAATGGTTAGGGGGGTGTCTGTTATGGGAAAAATGAAGTTCGAAGCTCGTTTGACGACGGTGTTGCAACGGGCGGCGTCTAGGCTCGCCCAGCGGATGAAGCGAGCAGAATTTCAGGGCAGGTTAAAGGAGTACTTGCATCGGATTGGTTTGGCCGGCGAACTTGAGGATGAGTTGTCGGGAGGCAAATTCGGCGCAGTCTGCCAGCGAGCGGAGAACATTCTCCAGCGCAAAATAAGCCGCGCTCGGCAAAAGGGCTATCTCAAGGAGTATTTAAAATACGTCAACATGCTGGATTTGCTCCTGCCCACGAAGCCCCTCGGCAAGGTTTCGCTGACCATCTTGCCGGGACTGAAGGGCGCCGCCCGGTCGGGAAATCGCCCCAAGGCTTTTTATCCGCCGCCCCGATTAACTTTGGTGAAGTAACAAAAAGCCTTGCGCTCATGAGTCGAGCCGCAAGGCTTTTCTGTATGTGTGCGCCCGGCGGCGCACGTTTCTAACCGGTGGAAGTCCGGAATCCGCCCGGTAGTGGGAAGGATATAGCCAAAGGCAAGGGTGTCCATCGTGAGGTGGAATCTGAAGGAAGCCGGCGGCAAACCTCTGGCCTGACGA
>JAFVEM010000024.1 GCA_017476005.1 Selenomonadaceae bacterium
CGAGCTAACCGTTAAATGTCTATTAGGGTTTCCAAAGGGACTGTGTCCCTTTGGCCGCCGGAGGCAAAAAAGATTATACCCGGTAGTCCACGCCGCCATCCGTGGTGGCATAATTGGTGTTAATATCATTAGTCGCATTGACTAGGTTTTCCGCCGCATCCTCATAGTTTTCGCCGTCGCGACCAGCCACGTTTCCGCCTTGCCCTTGGGCTTGCCGTGCTTGCTCCCAGCCCCACTGACCTTGACCCTCAGGCATTTGGCCATTGGGTAATTGGGCGGAGACTTCCACGTTATCGACTTTTATGCCTTGGTTGTTCAGCTCCTGCCGGAGTTGCGCCAAGGAATTGTCGATGATGGTGCGGACGTAGGCGTTTTCGCTATGGAACGAAGCATTTACGGCGCCGCCCACCGTGACGGAAATTCTGAGGGTTAAATCGCCTAAGTGTTCCGGTTTCAAGCGGATAACCATTTCCGTGCCCTCTTCGGTGCGAAGAAGTCTCGCTTGCTCCACTATCTGCCGCTGAATCTCGAAGGTGTCTCGCGTCGGTTGATTTACGGGAGGGTTTTCTGGCGTGGCTTGAGTTTCCGTTAGCGTCTGTTGGAAATTGGCGAAAGCCACGTTTTGGCCGTTGGCCTCCGTCCGAGGAGCAATTTCGGCGCCGGTGTTGGTTCTGCCTAAGTCGGTTCCAAAGTTTTGCTGATTATTGCCCATGGATTGACGCAAATCTTGACCGACCGCATCGCTTACGGGTACTCGCTGGAAGTCGAAGAAATTATCGGCGCGATTTTCCGGCGCGTTGTCTGGAACCGCCGCATTAGGAGTTACCTCACGGGGCGAGACGGCGCTGGCGGCAGTCAAATTGGCGGTGGGAACTTCCACCTGCGGCGCCGTGGGGATGTCTTCGGCTTCTGCCGTAAGCAGAACTTCCCGAGGCGTAATTTCCGGCATATTCGGCACCGTTTCAACCTGATTCGGCAAAAGTGAGCCGACGTTCTGATTTGGCGACTGATTGATGTTTCGTAAGAAAGCATCTGCCGAGGTCGTTTCCGTTAAAGAAACTTCCGGCGCGACAGTCAAGACCTCCGGCATTTCCGCTCCGTTTTCCGTTGTCACCATGGAAACGTTGGCGTTGAAGCGTAAGAGTTCGCTGTTTACGGGAAACGCCATTTGCGCCCCTTGATTCCCTCGCGTTTCCACGGTGAACCAAGGCGCCTCTGTCGCGACGTTTACGGCTTGACCTTCGTTCGCTGCTGCAAGCGGCGTGGGGACGGTCTGCCGTCCGTTAGTCTGAAGCTGTTGACCGGGCTGGGGGTATGTTTTGCCGGACAAAACATCCAGCATAGTCTGCCCTTTCTGGGCTGTTTCGCCGCTTTGGGGAAGCAACGATTGCAGGGTGGAATCCTGCCTGAGATCCACTAAGCGCTGATTGGCCTGCGTCCAATCGTCAGCGAATGTCTCCGCCTCGGAAGTTGTAAAATCCGGCACTGCCAAAATTTCGTCGGTGACCGGCGCGGCGAAACCGACCTCCGGCTCTGCGCCCATCGGGGGAGCGAATACCGCATTCGCCGGCGACGCGAGCTTTGATGCCTCCGTCCCCTCCTCGCTGTCAAGGGGGGAGCTATCCGTTGGCGCCTCGTCCGAGGTCGCATTATCCGCCTGTTTTTTGGCAACAATAATGGCAGCTAAGGGATCCTGCGGAGCGTCATCGCTCAATTCCCTGACATCCTTGAAATCTCGCGCGTCGTAGGCGCTACGAGTTTCGGATACAGGCGCATTTCCCTTGCTGCCCATAAAATCCTCAAATCCATTTCCGTCGGTGGCCTTAACCGAGCTAACCATGCTCCTTACGCGACCGCCGACACTGCGCGGCGACAAGTTCACCGCGAGTAAGTTGTTACCGTTCATTCGCTTCACCTCCTGAGCTTACACTCTTTATATCGAAATTTTTTCCGCGAAATTAAGTGTTTGGCGAAAAATTTATTGGCGTGGGAGTTTTTGTTTGCAAAATTGGGGTGCCGTCATATAATTAACTGCAAAGTAATTTACTCCAAAGTTAATTATATGACATAGGAGGCGTTGCCATGTTTCTGGGACGAAAACAGGAGCTAAATAGACTAAACCGACTCTATCAGACAAAAAAATTTCAGCTGTTCATTCTGTACGGGCGGCGTCGAGTAGGAAAGACGGCTCTCATCCGGGAATTTTGCCAAGATAAGCCCCACATTTTCTTCGCGGCAGAACTCGGCAATGATAACGCCAACCTAAAAAAATTTTCGGCGCAGGTCTTGGCGCACTACCACGAGAGTGCCTATACCGACTTTTCATCTTGGGAGAAAGCGGTTTTATTTATCAATGAGCGGCAGGGGGATGCTCCCTTGGTGCTGGTGCTGGACGAGTTCCCTTATTTGGCCGAGAGCAATCGGGGGATTCTTTCCGGTCTGCAACACCTAATAGACCATGAACTGCAAAGTAGTCGCCTGTTTCTGATTCTCTGCGGCAGTTATGTGAGTTTCATGGAGGAGGAAGTTTTAGGGGGTAAAAGTCCGCTGTTTGGTCGGCGCACGGCGCAATTACAATTAAAACCCTTTGATTATTTGGACAGCGCCGCCTTTCTCCCTAGGTTCTCCCCGGAGGAGCAGTGCATCCTCTACGGCGTACTTGGCGGCATCCCCCAGTATCTGCGAGGGATTGATAATCAAAAAAATCTGGAAAGCAACCTGCAAGACCTATTTTTAACCCCTATGGGTTTTCTGTATAATGAGCCGCTGTTACTGCTACGCGAGGAAATTCAGCAACCTGGAGTCTATAACGCCATTTTAGCCGCCATAGCCGGCGGCGCCTCCAAGGCCAACGAAATTGCCGGCAAGACGGGAGAGCCAGTGGCCAAATGCCTAAAATATATGCAAACCCTTATTAGTCTTGGCATTATCAAAAAAGAAACGCCTTGGGGCGAAAAGGAGTCGTCGCGACGCACTATTTATCGTTTGCAGGATTTGTTGTTCCGCTTTTGGTATCGCTACATAATGGGCGGTAGTGTCCTTATCGAAAGCGAGGCCGGTCATATCCTGTGGCAGAAAAAAATAGCGCCGGATATATCTCATTATATGGGCGCGGTATTCGAGCAAATTTGCGGCGAATATTTACTGCGGCAAAATTCGCTGGGGAGCTTGCCGTTTCTCTTTACGTCGCTGGGACGTTGGTGGGGTGCTAACCCACGCACCAAGGAGCAAGTGGAAATCGACTTGGTGGCCGCCGACCATAATCATTACCTCGTGGGAGAATGTAAATGGCGCCATGAAAAAACCGGCCTAAAGGTATTATCCGCGCTCAAAGAAAAAGCCTTGGCCGCAGTCGGCCAAGGCGCAGATTGTCGTTACATATTATTTTCCCAAAGCGGCTTCACGCCGGAACTAAAGGCGGAGGCCGACGGGGACAGACTGATGCTCGTGGATTTAGGGGAGATTATGAAACAGGTTTAGCCCCACTGTCCTCGGCTATGCGTCTTTGGCCGTACAAAGTAAGAAATCGACCGGGATTAGCGTCGTAATCGGGGGAGCAAAGGTCATTTTGCACCTCTTCCCCTTCTCTTACCCGTACGCCCATGATGCTCAACATGACATTGTAGATAAGGTCGTTAGTGAAAACAGCGTCTCGTCGCTCTTTAAGTTGTTGAATTTGGGTAGCGTGTGCAGCCATGTACGCATCGGAAAAAATCATGTAGAACGGAATATAAGCCATGTCAAAGACAAAGGTGGCCGGATCGTGCGCCATGCCGTAGTTGACGGCCTCGCTGTGGTCGGCGAAATAAATAAGGCCTTGAAAATTAGGCCGAGCCATCAGTTTTTTCACCAGCTCCTCCATGACGTGATCATTATAAAGCATACTGTTGTCATACTCGCTGTTTTGTGTGCCGTCGAAGAAGCGTTCAAACTCTGCCGGGTAACGGCTATGATAGGAAATATGGTTCCCCATCAGGTGTATTACGAGGAGGGCTTTGTCGGTAGGCTGAATATCCGGCAGTCTATTCAGCAGTTCGCCGTCGTAATAATCGGTGTCAAGGGTATTGCCCACATGGGAGTTAATGAAATCCTGACTGCCGGCCTCATCGGCAATAACGGAAATGGGAGTCCCCCAGCTACCGTAGCGCACCTGATTGCTGAGCCAAACGGTTTTAAACCCGGCGGCGTTGGCCGCCTCTATCAAAGTAACGGCATCTTCCAGTGCTACCTCGTTGTACTGATTTTGGGAGGTGAGGGCGTAGGTCAGTGCAGGTACCGTCTGCACATGACAGGAATAGGCATTGTTAAACATTATCAGGTGGGGGTCGTTTTTCCGCGATTCCAGCCAAGGGGTAGTAGGCTCATGATAGCCATAGGCCGACATGCGGGTGCGGTTCTGCGACTCGCCGATAACCAATACATAGAGGCCGGGATCTCCCGTCGAAATTATGGGTAAATCAGCGACGTGTGCTTGGCGAGCGGCTTGCACCTTAGCAAATTCGTCGTAATCGGCTTGATACGTTTTAGTTTCGGCGTAAATACTGGTGAGGAAATTGTCTTGCGTGCGCAATAGGAGAACCACATTCAATACCAGAAACAGCGCCGCGCCCAGATAATACCACCGGCTTTTTTTGAGCGCTAACCCCTTCGCCGCCCATACGGACAGCCATATCAGCGCTAAATAAGCCATTATCATAACAATGGCGGCTCCTCCCGTACGGTCTGTCACATACCCCCAAGCCTCTGTCGCATTAGTTTGGAGCAAGGCCATGACGGCCTCCACGTTTAGCCATGCCCCTTCGGAACAATAGTAGCCCCAGCACAGGAGAATAGGAGGAGACACGAGGGCAAATCCCACTCCCATAAAAATGCGCCCGAATCGCCGGCCAATAATCCCCACTGTCACCAGCAGAATATTGCCGAGGGCAAAGGCAAAACTGAGGTAATTGTCAACCTCCCATACCTTAATGGAGGTGGGAGTAAGGTAGCGAATAAGAAAAAGGGAGATGAGTACCCCCAAAACGACCGACATTGCGCGCCCGTAAGCCTTTGGTTGTTGCCACAACTTGACACCGCCCCACCAAAGCATGGCGCACACCAGCAGGAAAACCGTATGCCTTGGGCTCAGCTCCTGCATGACCAGCGTGGTAAGCGCCGTAAGTAACGCATAAGTCGCCACCGTTAAGCCCAGATAGAGCTTCATCTCAGATGTCCTCTTCTCTTTTCAGTAGCCTCTCCTGTAGCTCCTCCAACCCACTCGTCCGCGGATTTAGCGTGAAGGCTCGCGCCAGCCATTTTTCGGCGTTACTCCTATCCCCTAACATTTCGCACAGCTCCGCTAGTTTTTTGCAAACGATGGCGGCTACTCTGGGGGTAAAGTAAGAAGCCTCCTTGTAATTCACCGGCGAGCGGTCGAAAATACCCATGGCGGTCTCAAAGGATGCTTTCGCCTCCTGCAATCGCCCCATGCCCCCCAAGACCATGCCTCGCTCGGCGTAAAATTCTGGTAGCTCCGGCAGTTCGCGTATGGCGACATCCGCCAGCGTCAGCCTGTCCGCGAAGTTTAAATTCAATTGGTGCATGGATTCCAAGGCCAGATGATAAAGCTCCCCTTGTCCCCCCACCAATATCATGTCGGAATCCAAGGCTTCCATGGCGTGACTGAGGGCTTTTTGGTAGTCTCGACGGCCAAAATATTCCTGCGCCAAATGGTAATCATGGAAAGGCGTGTGTCCATTTTCCTTTATGTCCTGCATAATCAAGGCGATGTTGCGGTTGATTTTCTTTGCGCTGTTGCGGCGCGAATAACCGGTGTGATTTAAGGCCAGTCTCTCGTCGGCGTAGCTGACTTTCAGTCTTCCGTCTGTTCGCCCGGGCATTTCGTGAATACGCCCGCTGTATCGCACTGCCGGGGTGTTGCGCAAGACTCTGGGAGAGATATCCATCGCCCCGGAGGTTTTGGCATCCGGGTCGATATTGTACCTAATGAGCATGATAACATCGCAATCCGGTTCGGCGGTGATTTTTTCCAGCAGCGCCGGGCGGACTTCCTTGGGGTGGCGAAAATATTCGTCGGCATCGAGAAAAATAAGCCAAGGACTTTGCACCTGCTCCAAGGCAAAATTTCTGGCCTTGGCAAAATGATCCACCCAAGAGAAATGGCAGACCGTGGCGCCAAAGGATTCGGCTACCCTTACCGTATCATCGGTGGAACCGGTATCCACCACAATAAGCTCGTTCACCGCCAAGGCAAGACTCCTCAGGGAACGCTCCAAATCCTTGGCGCCGTTTTTCACAATGTAGCAAGCTGCCAAATCCATCTTATCCGGCCACTCCCTTAACCCATGACGCGTCCGGCTCCACTTCAGGGAAACCTTGGATATCCGCTGTCGTTTCCCGATGAATGCATAGCACGTTTAAGGACACCACAGGACGATCCAAAGTGCCAAAAACACAGACTGGATTGCCAAAATAATTTTGCGGATTATAGAGGGGCGGTGTATGCCAATACAGCCGATACCCATGATTCCTGAGCCAAGCAAAGAGCGTCGGATTTTTGTCCTTGCGGTCGGCTTCGGTGTATATCACGGGATGAAATTTGGCAATTAGTCTTTGGGCACCTTTTAAGACGTTGAGTTCCATGCCTTCCACATCGATTTTCAGGAAATCCAACCGTTTCAGCGGCAACGAATCGAGGGCAATGGCAGGTACCGGCTCACCTGCGGTGGTATCGATAAGCGACATACCGCCCCAATTATGCACCTGCGTCGCGTTCCATACGGGAACCTGCACCGTCCCCGGAGTATCCGATAAACATTTTTGTTCGCAGTGGACGTTGGTGAGACTGTTTAAAGCCATATTGCCGGCGAGTAGCTGAAACACCAAACGTTGCGGCTCAAAAGCCCAAACTTCCCCCGTATCGCCCACGAGTTGCGCCAAATGTACCGTATGGGAACCAATGTTAGCACCGGCCTCCACCACAGTGTCTCCCGGTTTCACAACTTGCTCAAAGAGGTCGGCTTCCCCTTGAGAGTATTCACCGTAATGTTGTAGCGACTTGCCGATATATTCATCCAGCACATTGTACATAATTTTTCCATAGCGAAAATCATGACAAATATTCAAATTCAGTCCCCCTACATCTTCTTTACCGGCACCGGGCCGCGAGATAAGGCGATGGCTCCCGTGCGAGCGATTTCGATGATCTCATACTCGCTGAGGACTTCAATTACGGCGTCGATTTTGCTTTGTTGTCCCGTCAGCTCGATTACCACGTTTTCCGGGGTGACATCTACGATATTGGCGCGAAAAACATTCACTACGTCGATGATTTCGGCTCTGGTTTCGCGCGTGGCGCGGACTTTTATCATAACTAATTCCCGGGCAATGGAATCGTATTTGGTGAGATTTACGATTTTGATAACGTCGATGAGTTTGGAGAGCTGATTCACCACTTGGTCAAGCTCGTTTTCCGACTCCACCGATACCACGATGTTAATGCGCGTCACCGCTTCTTCCTCGGTGTAACCGGCGGAAATGCTTTCGATATTAAAGGCGCGCCGACTGATAAGCCCCGACACATGGGTCAGCACCCCGGGTTTATTATCCACCAAGACAGCCAACAAATATTTTTTCATAAGGTGTCCTTCCCTTTCAGTTTGTCATTCCCCAACGATTTATGTCTTCCCCATCTTCAAAAGGCGAGAGAAGACCGGCCATTAAGCTGAAGGAACTGCGGTCGGAGATATGATTCCGACACATGGCCATCAATTGCATATCGCGGTAAGCTCCGGCTCCGATGTTCCCTCGTACCGGGGTGAGTTTGTTTCTTATCTGCGCCAAACCCAAAGCATCGGCCAAGATATGACACCACTCAAAATCGTCCGTGAACAGGAAATACCGGTCCGGGTGCCACTCGGTTTCGGCCTTCAGTATGGCCTGCCGAAAAAAACTGGGAGGCGCGCACCAACCGTGACGCGCCATGTCGCCGCGCCTGATGTGGATGGATACCGGGCAGTGACTTTTTTTGATTAGCCGCTCGTAGCCTAGGTTAGCTTCGGAAGTAAACGGTGGAAAAACGAATTCGCGTTCTATTTTCTCCCGAATAGCCAAATAAAAAAGATTGGTAAGCCAATAGCCATGGCAGTATATGTGTCCCCGGAGCCGTGGAAATTCCGTACCGGGAGTATAGGGGATGATTTGCCCCCGGAAGGACAAATTACTGGTGTTTCGTTCCTGCACTGCCATCAGCGAAAGTCCGCCATCACTTAGCACCTGCGCCACGCCCCACACTCCTTCGGGACGCCTAGCGAGCATCTCTTGCCACACATCGGCGCTGAAATACTCGCTAAGTCGCTTCGGGCGCAGACCGAACACTCGCTCCAGCTCGTAGCCGTTATGGGGCGTATGCGGCAGAAAGAAGGGGGCGTCGTCGATGATACATTCCTCCCCCGTTGTTTCTTCCAACCAACGCATAAAAACATACTGAAACATCTGGTTGCCGAGACCGCCGTTCATATAGACTATCTGCATGGATGCCCCCATCAGTCCCCCAAGACCATCTCGTCGAGGCGTTTGCCTCCCGGCACCATGGGCAGTACGTCTTCTTCCTCCGGCACGATAACGTCAATGAGGGCGGCGCCCTTTTCGGCGAGGATTTGGGGGAGTTTGCTGTCCAGTTCCTCTTTTTTCGTCAGGCGATACCCCTTTACCCCCATGGCTTCCGCCAGTTTTACGAAGTCGGTCTTGCCCTTCAGCTCCGACTGGGAATAGTGATGCTGATAGAACAGCCGTTGCCACTGCCCCACCATACCCAAAATGGAATTGTGTACCACAATAACTTTTACGTCGATATCGTTGTCGGCGATGGTGGCAAATTCCTGACAGTTCATCATGATACTGCCGTCCCCAGTGAAGAGGATCACTTTTTGCTCCGGTTTCCCCAGTTTCGCCCCCATGGCCGCAGGCAAACCGTAGCCCATGGTGCCTTGGCCGCCGGAGGTCAGGAAATGCCGGGGCCGGTAGGTCTTAAAAAATTGCGCCGCCCACATTTGATGTTGTCCCACGTCGGTGACGGCGACGGTATTTTCGTCAGAAAGCTCGCTCACCTTGGCAATGAGTGCTTCGGGTTTTATCACATCGCCTTCTTCTTTGTAGCCAAAGGGGTGGGCGACGTGTATGGCCGTAACGTGTTCTAGCCAAGGAGCGAATCTGGCGGCAAAATCGTCGTCGGCGGCAAAAATTTTCTGCCGGAAAATGGGCAACGACCAGCGCAAATCCCCCAGTACCCGGAGGTCGGCGTTGACGTTTTTGTTTATTTCCGCCAAATCCAACTCAAAATGCACCACCTTGGCATGGGGGGCAAACTCCGCCACTTTCCCCGTCACCCGGTCGCTGAAACGCATCCCTACGCACAGGAGTAAATCGCACTCCTGAATGGCCATGTTCGCCCCGTAGGCGCCGTGCATCCCGGCAAAGCCCAAATACCCCGGTCTGTCCGCCGCCACCGTCCCCAATCCCAACAACGTGCTGGCTACGGGAGTCTTGAGTTTGTCCAAAATCAGCCCCATTTCCTCGGCGGTATCGGAGCCGTTAATGCCGCCGCCCACGAAAAACAGGGGCTTTTTGGCCGCTTTTAGCGCCGCCACCACTGTGTCGATTTCCTTTTCGTCCCCTTCGTATTTGCCGGAGTAACCCCGAAGTTTTACGGTGTCGGGATAAACGTAATCTATTTGGGTGTCAAAAACATCCTTAGCCACATCGATAACCACTGGGCCGGGACGACCGGTGCGAGCGATAAAAAAAGCCTCTTTGATGATGCGCGGCAATTCGTTGGCATCCTTCACCAAATAGTTGTGTTTGGTGATGGGGGTAGTGATACCAAAAATATCCGCTTCTTGGAAGGAGTCTTTGCCGATATAGGGATTGGCTACCTGTCCGGTGAAACACACCAAAGGCACCGAATCGGTACAAGCCGTAGCAATCCCGGTAATGAGATTGGTGGCGCCGGGGCCTGAGGTGGCGAAAACCACCCCCACTTTTCCCGTGGCTCTGGCGTAGCCGTCGGCGGCATGTACCGCTCCTTGCTCGTGACGGGTCAGGATATGGCGAAAATTCATGTTGTACACAGCATCATAAAGGGTGAGAACCGCGCCGCCGGGATAACCGAAGACCACATCCACCCCTTCTTTTTTCAGGCTTTCCAATACTGCCTGCGCTCCGTTCATTAACAATTTATAACCTCCTTGGGGTCTTGCCGTAAAAATTTTGTAGCCGCAACCTGTCGATAAAATTCTGTCGCCCTATTATAAACAAAGCGCCGATATTTAGCAAGGGAGAGGGGGAATGAAAACAAAACAGGCATCCCCCCGAAAATCAGGGCTGATGCCTGTTTGTCATAAGCTAAAGCTCCATCGAAAAAAATTTGCCTAACCAACGCCATTATGTTAGAATGGCGTCTGGAAAGAGGTACGTTGGTGAGTTGGCTTTCTCCCCTGCCGGGGAGGTGAGTGCCATGACGCTTTATGAAAAGTTGTCCTTAGTGATGACCGCTCTGAACTTTGTGGCTACTCTCTTGATGTTGCTCAAGTAGGCAACGGAAAAAAGCCGCACAACGCGGTGTACGGCTCCTTCTTCACAACATTAACGATTAGGAGAGAGCCGACGGCGCAAATCATCGACTGCCCCTTTCCTTGCATTATATAGCTTATTTATGCTCAGGTCAACACCTTTTTTGCAGGACAAACAAAACAGGCATCACCCCCGAAAACAAAGGGGTTGGTGCCTGTTTGTCATGGGCTAGAGTTCCACCGTGAGGTCGTCCATGGCCTCTTGCATGGCTTTTTCTACGGAGCGTTCCAAAATTTTTCCACCGAAAGAACCGTTATGAGCTTCACCTTGGGCGGCGATGTCGTTGCGGTACAGGTATGTATTGTTGGCCGTATCAATGAATTTAAGACGGAGCCACACATTTTTGTGATTAGTGACGCTGTTGAATACGACGAAATTGTGCTTTTCGTTCTCAGCTTTCCCATTACTCATGGTAAAAACAAAGACATAATCATAACCGAGTTCTCGCCCTACTTGAGCATAATCTTCTTTTCGCATATCAGCTAGGCCACGAGGGCGATTAGGAACTGGCATCCCATCAACATCAAGCTTTTCCTGTTTTTGAGTGTGTTCCCAGTGTCTATCTCCATTGTAATTGTATAATTCCTTGCGGCCACCGAACAAGAAATCGCCAACACCATTTACAATATTGGATACCACACCATTGTCTTGGCCATATAATTTTTTTGCTGGCTCTGGAGTGGTCACAGTGGCATTTCCTCGTTCTTCGTAGTAACGAGCTTCTGCCGCCTCCAACAATCGCGTATTCACATCCGTCCCCTTCATCACCGCAAACTCATCAGACGGAAATTTGCGTCTCAATTGACTGTAGATTTGATTTTTTACTCTATTCTCAACCACGAAATTTTCATCGCCGTTGATAATCACCGCAATTCGCGGCCTGTCATCATGCGCCTTTTGTCCCTTCCAGATAATGCTGTGGGCGCGCTGGTAGATGTCCGATTCTTCGTAGTCCTTGCTCTTTTTCATTTCCCGTTCGGCTATTTTGATGGTGGCCGCCTCGGCGGTTCTAAGCCCATTTCCCTCGTCAGCTACCAAAAATCCCGGAGTGGGAAGGGCAAGCGCCAGCGTTACCATGGGGATTAAAAATTTTTTCACGTTCGTACACCTCCGTGTGAATGCTATACTCGCGAAAGAAAAACTATTCCTTTTTCGGAAAATTCGTCCGCGGTATATACGGATAACGTAAGACTTTCCTGCGGAAAGCTCTAACGTTATCCAGTATAACTGTCAAGCCTACCGCTTCATATTCACCGCAGTCTCCAACAGCTCGTCGCTGACGGTTATGATTTTGGAATTAGCTTGGAACCCTCGCTGGGTTATAATCATGTTGGAAAATTCTTCCGCCACCTCTACATTGGACATTTCGAGGTAGCCGGGTAGGATGGTAGTGCCGTATTCTCCCGTATGAATGATAAGGGGAGTTCCCGAATTGGCGCTTGCCTGATAAAGGTTGGTGCCGGTTTTCACCAGACCGGGGGAGTTGTTAAAATGCGCCAAAGCCACTTGCGCTTCGGGACGAACAAGACCGTTGGTATAGGTGCCGGTGATTATGCCGTTGGAATCCACCTGTAGTGCTTTCAGCGTAGCACTGGCGGAGCCGTCGCCGCTGGCGGTAACGGTGGTATTTTCATCGTACTGGGTAACAGCACTGAAATCGAGAGTCACATCTTGCGTCGTACCCGACAATCCTTCGGTGCCGTTTCCATAACTTAGCGTCATAAGCCCTGTAATATCGGTAGTTATGTTTCCCGCGTCGTCAAATTCAAGTTCGACGGCAGGCATGGTAGCGGTACTCTTATTGCCGTTGGCATCCACAAATTCATAAGTAGTTGTATCGCCCACTTTTACCGTGGAGCTATTCGCTAAAGAGACCAGCCACTTATTTGTGGATTGTAAAGAGCCATCCTCCGCTAATTCGCCTTCACAAACAAAATATACGGGGATTTGATAGGTGTTTCCCGAACTGTCGTATATGTTGACCGACGAAGCCACAGGCTCGGAATTATAAGATGTAAGTACCGGCGTCACGATGTCCTCATAGGTTTCCGTTTCCACGGTAACTTGTCTTTTAGGGGTAATGGCAGCTATAACATCCCCATCAAATTTCAACTCACTACCAACTTGAGGTAAAGGCTGGTCATCGGCTAGGTCCAGGCCGATACCAACGGTACAACCGTTAGCTACGCCATTTTCATACTGTTTGATATACATGTAACTTCCATCGGGACTGACAGATGTAACTCGCCAACCCTCTCCGGGAATCTCTACGGAATGATCCATCGATATGGCATTATAATTCACACCGTCAACGATAAAAGGCAATGGCGATACCTCATTTACGGTGCTTCGTAAGCGCAGACGGCTCGTGTCGGCAGAAAATGTATCACCTACTTTTATATTGCTAGTGCCTTTGGCTATAGGTCTAATTCTAGATGTATTGCCATCGTCATCTTCTAGCGTCACAAATGCGGTGCTACTTAAACTGTTGGTGACTGCTCCATCTATCGATTTTACCGTCCAATTTTTGCTTAGATCTATATCATTTTGTGTTACGTTGTGAAGTATATAATCACTATCACCAATGGTTACATTAAGATTATAGCGGCTCTCCTTCTGTTCTAAGACATTTATATCTCCCACTTCTTCCCATATAGTTTCGGTTTTCGTTACTTTTACGGTGGTTATCTCCTCACCCCATATACCCAAAGCCGTATCGGCATCCAAGTTATATTTGAAATCAACTTTCGTGGTGGGAGTGGCCGCCAGCACACTGTCAATTTTGATATTTCCTATCGCCCCGGTGGTGTCAATCACGCCATCCGTTGCCGTCCAACCTTGCACGAAATGACCACTGCCGGGCAGGACATAGTTACCGGCCTTATCGAACTCAAAACCACCGTTTCGTGTATAGTAGGTTTCATTGCCGCTTTTTACCACGAACAAACCATCGCCGGAAAGGCAAAGGTCTGTGTTTTTGCCCGTTGCCATCGGCGCGCCGTCTCTAAAGATGGTGTCTATACCGGCAACCATAGTGCCTAGGCCAACTTGTTTGGCATTGGTGCTACCGATGTTACCTTCAGACGCTGTGGCGCCTTTCACGTTTTGGGAAAAAATATCGGCAAAGGTGGCGCGACCGGTTTTGAAGCCAGTAGTATTAACGTTGGCAATGTTGTTACCAATAACGTCCATCCGTGTCTGATGGCTTTTTACCCCCGAGAATCCCGTGTATAACGAGCGTATCATAAAACCCTTCACTCCTCTTATTTAGTATTATCTCTCAATATGAATTTTTCTTCTTATTCGTAATCTCATCTAATTTCCAACCGTATTCAGTCTTTATCAGCACTGCCGTCCCGGTAAATACTTGTATGCCGCCGGGACGCGCAACCACCACGCCTATTATAAAGCTACAGGCTTATTAAAGTCAATATTAAATAAAGCAGTAGTTATAAAAAGCTAAATAATTCAGTTTAAACTCGCGCAAAAAAAGCCCCCCTCATAGAGGGGGGGGACAGCCGACGAAGTCGGCAGGGGGGAGTCCGTATGAAATTTTACCGTTCGCCGCGATGACCGTGACCTTGGCCGTGGGGCGGTTCGCCGTGATCCTCGAAATGATCTCCTTGCTCGCCTTTATGGCCGAAGCCGCGAGGGAGTTTGTTTTCATCTACTCCCAGCTCCTTGGCCACGTCCGTCCAGCGGTTGTTAATTTTCTTTTTGTCAAGTACCGCCTTGATGTCCTTGCCGGATTCTTTGGCCAAAATTCCGGCCATTTCTATATCCTGGGGGCGATAACCGTCTTTAAGGAGTCCGATAGCGGTGTTTTGGTCAACATTTCCCCGAGCCGCGATACGAGCGGCGACCAGTCCGTCCATTTCCTGCCGGATTTGCGCTTGATCAATACCTAAGCCCTCCTCCACGTCGCGCCAACTGTTATCCTGCGTCTTTAAGGACAATACGTCGGAGAGAGACTTGCCGCTGATTTTGGCCAGCATGGCGGCGTGACCTACTTCGCGAACATCCGCTCCCTGTTCCAAAGCGTTCAGGACATCGCTTTCGGCTACGCCAAAGGATTCAGCGATGTGCTTCGCGGCTGCGTTGTTATCCATCATCATGGGAGGACGCTCCCCCCGGGGAGGGGATTGCCGCTCCTGCCGGGCGGAATTTCCCTCGGTTCCTTCCTGCGCCTGCGCCGAGTAGCACCCGAGGCCGCCTACCATCAGCATAGCTCCGGCCACAATACCGGCCAACATCTTCGTTTTCGTGTTTTTCATATCGTCCACACCTTTCGATTTTTAACAAAAGTTTGCTCCTCTGAAGATGTTTTTTATTGTAAGAGGCAGGAATTAGAGGGGCTTTAGTAGAAGATTAGAAGTGCGTGAGAATGAAAAGAGGTGACGATTCATGGGCAGAGAGCAAATAGCCGAGCTGGTGCAAAGCAAGCTGAACGAGGCCTACAAGGCCTACGAACACCCTAAGAAATTTTTTATCACCGAGAACGGCCGGGGCGTGACCGACGGCGGCGAGCTGTATAACGCCGTCCTGGAGGACGTGATGCGAGTGGTGCAGAAAGCTACTACCGAAATCTTGCAGGAAGTCTTGGCGAATAAGTGAGTAAAAAAACGAGAGCCGCCCGAGGCGACTCTCTCCCTCCGTGGTTGGTTAGACCCGAGGTAACTGGTTGGCTGTGCTGCTTACCGCAGAGCGGCTACCAGCGCCGTAAAGACGGCGTTCGCGATAACTCCTGCCGCGATGGCAACGAGAAAATCACGAAGAAGACGTTTGTGTGGCAAGGGGATCACCTCCCTCTAGCCGGAGAAACACAGCCAAAATAATTATAGCACTTTTTGTATTTATGTGCTATAATGGCACTGAAGACGTTTTGTTTGGCAAAGGTGTCGTAAGCTGGTTACTTGCGGCACGCTCGCTCAGCAGCAAGAGGGCTGCCCCTGCGGATGGGGGCGGCTTTTTTGTTGCGTTTTTACCGTATCTTTGCGGCAGGATATTGGCGCGGTAAAAGAGAATAATTCAGGAAAGTTTATCTCATTCATCATAAGTTTGTATTGCTCTTTTATATACAACATTGTAAAATAAGCTAAAGGGGTGATAAAATGGCTACCAAGACACGGAGCGTATATGTGCGAGTTGAACCGCAAGTTAAGGAGGAAGCGGAAGAGGTGTTGGGCGCGCTGGGTTTACCCTTGTCTAGCGCCATAAACCTTTTTTTGAGGCAGATAGCAATCAGGCAAGGATTGCCCTTCCCAGTAGCACTTCCGCATAAGCATCGAGTAGAAATAGGGCTAATGTCAGCAGCGGAAAAACAAGAGGCGCTAGAAGAGGGTTATCGCTCTTATCTATGCGGTGAAGGACGACCGGCAGATGATGTTTTTGCAAGTATCGAGAAGGAATAGTGTTCATATACTACGCGTATTGTATGGTGGAAGGAATTTGCAAGAGTGCCTTCAAGAATACGATTGACTGTTCAGATGCCGCCGGAGAAAAACAAATAGCCGAGTACCTAGACCATCTCGGTCTTGATACCGGCTATTTGCTTAGTCTCAATTGAAGGGATGTTGTGTTTACCCAAAATAATCCGCAATACCGTCGGCGATGCCTTGCGCCGCTTGCTTGACCCCCTTCATGGAGGCCATGAGTTTTTCTTCGGCCTTGTTGGAGATGAACGCTACCTCTATCAGCACCGCCGGCATGTCCGTGTGCTTCACCACATAGAAATTGGAACTTTGGGTGCCGCGACTGGTGGTACCCAAGGCTTCCACTAGGTTTTCTCGGATTTTTTCTCCCAAAAGCCTAGATTTTTTGTCGCCGCTGGAATAGTAGTAAACCGTGGTGCCTTTGGCGGCGTTGTTGGTGAAAGAATCCATATGTATCGACAGGAAAATATCCGCCTTGTTCTGGTTAGCCACGTCGCAGCGAGCTTGCAATTCTTCGATGTCCGTAGCCTTGGCGCCCTTCTTGGAAACCTCCGTGTCCATGTTGCGCGTCATAATCACGGTGGCGCCTTCGGCTTCCAGCAAGCGTTGCAACTCACGGGAAACTCTTAGCGTCACGCTTTTTTCGGTCACGCCGGATGACCCGATGGCGCCGGAATCGCTTCCCCCATGTCCGGGGTCGATGACGATGCGCCGCCCCTTTAGGCTGGTCAAATCCCGGATTTGTTTATCCAGCTCGCTTTCGTCCTCTTTGTTGTCTTCTTTACCGTTACGGCCGGCTTCTTGCAGGATGGGGTCTTTTTCCTGCTTGTCTTTTTTATCGTGCGCCTTCGGCTTTTTCTTCTCCTGTTTCTTGTCTGCCGGCGGCTTCACCGTCGTGGGCTTAGCCTTTTTGTCCGTTTGCTCTTTTGGTTTTATTTGCGCTTGTTCCGTACTGCCTCCCACGTCTCCAAAATCCATGACCACCCGATGAGGCGAGGTTAGGGTAAAGACGCTGTAGTTGTTCTTCCCCATGGTGGTCTGTACCACTACGCGCACCGTATTGGGGTCGAACTGCGCTACTCTTACATGACCGGCAAAGGGACTGTCGATATCCATATCTTTTTTGGCTTGGGGTGATACCCAAGCATTTTTTATATCCACCACTACCCGGCTGGGAGAACTTAGCGCCATGGTCTTTATGGCCACCTCCCGGCTGGCCTCAAGGACGATACGCGCCTTATCCCTTTGGGCGCTCACCCTGAGTTCCGTGATTTCCGCCATGCCGTCGGCGCGCTTGGCAAAATCGCTGTCAGCGGCTGCTAAGGCCGTGTTCCCGGGTAAAAACAGACTGATTAGCAGTAGCAAATAGAATATTCGCTTCATCAAAGACCTCCCTAAACCTCCGGGTATCTTTAACGCATATAACGCATATTTTAAAGCATATTTTTCAGAAAGGCTCGCGTGCGTTCCTCTTGCGGATGGGCAAAAAATTCTTGTGGGTCGCCTGACTCCACGATAACTCCTCCGGCCATGAAAATGACCCGACTGGCGGCTTCTCGCGCAAAGGCCATTTCGTGAGTTACCACCACCATGGTCATCCGTTCGGCGGCCAGTTCTCGCATGGTGCGCAGGACTTCGCCGGTAAGCTCCGGGTCAAGAGCCGATGTAGGTTCGTCAAAAAGCATGATGTCCGGCTTCATGGCCAAAGCTCTGGCGATGGCTACCCGTTGTTGTTGCCCACCGGAAAGTTTGCCGGGGTAAGCGTCGCGCTTTTCTAGGAGTCCCACCTTATCAAGTAGCGCTTCGGCCTCGGGCAAGACTTCCTCTCGTTTTCTGCCCTTCACCGTCAGAGGTGCTTCCAGCAAATTTTCCATAACCGTCATGTGTG
Source organism: Selenomonadaceae bacterium (assembly GCA_017476005.1). Lineage (GTDB taxonomy): Bacteria > Bacillota > Negativicutes > Selenomonadales > Selenomonadaceae > RGIG5097. Next base: position 17,950 of record JAFVEM010000024.1, read on the forward strand.
GAAACAAATTGAACTGCTGAAAGACCATGCCCATGGAAGAGAGAAGCCGGCGCCGGTCGGAGCCGGTGGCGTAATGCACTTCGCCGCTCTCGTCGGTAAAGGCCAGCGTCTCCCCCTTGATGCTGATACTGCCGCGATCGATTTTTTCGAGGAAATTAAGACAGCGAAGCATGGTGCTTTTGCCGGAACCTGAGGGGCCGATGATGGCCAAGACTTCGCCTCGCTTTAGCGTGAGGTCAATACCCTTTAAGACCTCAGTTCCTCCGTAGGATTTATGAATATCCCGTAGCTCCAGCATGATTTTGGCGCCTCTCGCTTGTTCAGCGGTCGTATTTGCCATAGTAGGCCTCCAGTTCTTTAAAGCCCCAAGTCAAAACAAAAGTCATGACGAGATAAAACACCGCCGCGATAACGAAGGGTGTCATATCAAATTCCCGTTGCACAATGGTACGCGCCACTCGCAAAAGATCGTTCATGGCCAAGATATAAATGAGAGAAGTATCCTTCACGAGGTTAATGGTCTCGTTGCTCACCGGCGGCAGAACGATGCGAAAAACTTGGGGCATGATGATGCGCCGCATGGTCTGGGCGTAGGTCAGCCCCAAGGTCTCTGCCGCCTCATATTGGCCTTTGGGAATGGACTGAATCCCGGCGCGAAAAATTTCCGCAAAGTAAGCGGCATAGTTCAGGGTAAAGGCTAAGAGCGCCGCCCCAATGTCGGGCAAGCGTATCCCCACCATGGGCAGGGCAAAATACACAAACAACAGTTGGAGCATAAGGGGAGTTCCACGCATGAGCCAGATGTAAAATTCCATCAAAAGGCTCAGGGGCTTCCAGCTGGAAAGCCTCCCCAAAGCGGCGAACAGCCCTAAGGGCAAGGCCAAGAGCAAGGTAACAAAAAAAATCTCTAAAGTAACTTGGGTACCCTCCAGCATCAAAATGCTGATATCGACCAGTCTATCCATGACAACACCTATCTTTAATAGTAGCGAGTAAAATCACCGCCTCATTTTACTTCATGGACGACTGTTTTGCAATCGCAAATATTTCCTAACCGACAAGATAATGTCCTGGGGCAAAAACACGAGGCAGCCGGCCGCAAACACCGAGTAGCTTGACAAGCCAAGCCCATCTTGTATAATTAGCGGTGACTGATTGTTTTTTTACAGGGAGAATAAGCCATGAACATAAAAGAAAAAATAGAAGCTCAGGCGCAAAAGGCAAATTTGGCGGCGGCAAAACTGGCTGTCTTGTCGTCGCAAGAAAAAAACGGAGCGCTAATGAGTATGGCGACGGCTCTAGAGACAGGACAAGGGGAAATTCTCGCGGCTAACCGGGAGGATGTGTCCATTGCTAAGGAACGGGGGCAGAGGTCGTCTTACATCGACCGCTTAACTTTAAATGAGAAACGCATTGCCCAAATGGCGGAGGGACTCAGAGCCACCGCGGCGCTCCCCGATCCCATCGGGCAGACAGACTACGGCGTGCGGCGGCCTAACGGCATGGAGATACGACGCGTGCGCGTACCCTTGGGAGTAATCGGCATTATTTACGAAGCGCGTCCCAATGTGACGGCGGATGCGGCGGCGCTGTGCCTGAAAGCCGGTAACGCCGTAATCTTGCGCGGCGGCTCGGAGGCCATTCGCTCCAACACCGTTATCAGTAGGTTGCTGGCGGAGGCGGCCTATAAAAACGGCATACCAGAGGGCGCTTTGCAGTTCGTGGAGGTTACCGAACGAGAAGCCGTGGATGTGATGCTAAAGCTGAAAAAGCTGGCCGTTATCATACCCCGAGGGGGCGCCGGACTGATTCGGCACGTTACCGAAAACAGCCTTGTCCCCGTCATTGAAACGGGAACGGGAGTCTGTCACACCTATGTGGATGAAACGGCGGATTTGGACATGGCCATAAAAATCGCCGTCAACGCCAAGACTTCCCATCCCTCTGTCTGTAACGCCATGGAAACCCTGCTGGTGCATGAAAAAATCGCCCCCAAATTCCTACCTCTCTTGGAAAAAGCCATGGGGAGCAAGAGCGTGGAACTAAGGGGCTGTCCCCATTGCCGCATGATTTGCCCCAACATGAAGGCGGCGGACGAACTGGACTGGTCAACGGAATACGGGGATTTGATACTGGCGGTGCGAGCGGTGACAGGGCTGGACGAAGCCATTTCCCATATCAATCGCTACAACACCGGCCATTCGGAAACCATTGTTACCCAGAATTTAGTTAGCGCTAGGCGTTTTCAGCGAGAAGTGGATGCGGCGGCGGTCTATGTCAATGTATCCACTAGGTTTACCGACGGCTTTGAGTTCGGCTTTGGCGCCGAAATCGGCATCAGCACCCAAAAGCTCCACGCTCGCGGCCCCATGGGTTTAATGGAGCTTACCAGCGTCAAATATCTCATTGACGGCAACGGACAGATTCGTGAGTAAGCCAGAAGTTTTATGGGGGTATTTCCGTACCCTTAGGCAGTATTGGCTTACCCCTAAAGGGAATCATGACGCCAAGGATTACCTAAGATGTGTGGGAATGATTCTGGGGACTATGGCAGTAATAATGATGCTGCTTGCCTGTTTATGATTCGAGGGCAAAGCTAAAGGCGGTGAGGGCGACGCGCAAGAAAAATATCGGCATCATGGGCGGCACCTTTGATCCCATCCATTTGGGTCATCTGATAACGGCGGAGGCCGTCAGGGAACAAATACCCTTAGATGAGGTGATTTTTATTCCGGCCGCCCTACCGCCGCATAAGCTGGAACGCCGGGTGGTGCCGGCCGCCAAGCGACTTTTTATGACGAAACTGGCCATCGAGGGACATCCGTCCTTTGTCCTATCGGACATGGAACTGAAACGAAAGGGGCCTTCCTACTCCAGCGATACCCTGCGAGCCTTGCGCCGCGACTACGGGGAGGGAGCGGATTTTTATTTCATTACCGGCGCCGATGCCGCCAGCGAACTCTATACTTGGCACGATGCGGCGTATATTTTGACCGTTTGCCAAGTGGTAGCCACGACGCGGCAAGGCGCAACGCTTGACCGGGAAACCTTGGCGCGTTACTTCGCGCCGGAACTGCTACAGCGTATTTTGCCACTGGAAACGCCGGCCATTGGCATATCTTCCACGGATATAAGACAGCGGCTAAAGCTGGGTAAATCAATTCGTTATTTGGTGCCGGAGGCGGTGGCCGATTACATATACAAGGAAGGTTTATATTCATGAGCATGACATGGGAGGAAATGAAGGATAAACTGGCCGCCGGTCTGAAACCGGAACGCTATCAGCACTCGCTGGGGGTGGCCGATACGGCGGTTTTTTTGGCTAGGCGTTTCGGCGTGGCGGAGGAAAAGGCGAAGCTCGCCGGGCTATTGCATGATGCGGCGCGTGTCTTTCCGAACGAAGCCTTGCCCAGCGAAGCGAAAAAACGCCATCTTTCCATCGACGAGGTGGAAGCGGCGATGCCCCTGTTGCTCCACGCTCCTTTGGGAGCGATACTCGTCGCGGAAGAGTACGGCGTAAAAGATGCCGAGATAGCCCAAGCCATAGCCCGGCATACCGTGGGCGGACGAAGTATGACCCCGCTTGACAAGTTAATTTACTTTGCCGACATGATTGAGCCGAATCGTAATTACCCGGGAGTGGAAGAATTACGTCGCTATGCTCGCGAGGCCACCTTGGACGAGATGATCTTAAAGGGACTCAGCGAATCCATTATTTTTGTCACCCAAAAGGGAAGCCTCATTCACCCCGACACGGTGGCGGCGCGCAATGAAATTCTGTTGGGAATGAGAGCGCCATGAGCCGCGAGTCCATAAGCGCCACCAAAGCCAGCATCCTCAAAAAGCGCCGTCTGCAAAGACAGCGACGACGCATTCGTTTTTTTCGGCTGATTATCCTATTGGTTTTTCTGGGACTGGTGGGGACGGCGCTGCTGTTTGTGGGGTACAACGTGTATTCTTGGGGTAGCAGCGCCTACCATGAACTCATGGGCATGTACGCCGATTATGAAGAACGTCGAGAAGCCAGAGGCGGCATGGTCAGCGAAAACTTTGCCGGCTACACCAATGTTTTAATCTTAGGCTTGGACGACGGCGCCAATAATGAAGGGGATCTGGAGCAGCGAGCCGACACGATCATGCTCCTGAGCCTCGCCAATGATTCCGGTCGGTTGCGCGTGATTACCATCCCCCCCACTACTTGGGTAAGATACCCCGGAGGGCAAGAGGGTACCATGACGGATCTTTACGCCCTCGGCGGCGCCAACGCCATGGTGCGCGCCACCTCCGAACTTTTAGGGGTGTCCGTGCATCAATTTATGGCGGTGGATATGCACGTTTTTTCGCGCTTAATTGATACCTTGGGGGGACTGGAGATTTATGTCGAAGCCGATATGGATTACGACGACCCCGAAGCGGAACTTTCTATACACTTGCCCAAGGGCTATCAACATTTGGACGGGGACACGGCGCAAAAATACCTGCGCTTCCGCAGTAGCGATTTGGGCGATGTGGGACGAGTACAACGTCAGCAGAAATTTGTGAAAATCCTTTACCAGAAATTGTTGCAACTGGAAACAGTGCCTAAACTGCCGGCTATTGCCGATATTTTTAAGACCAGCGTCACCACCAGCGCCGAGATTTTTGATTCGGCTCATTTGGCCAGCGTGTTACGCCATTTAAACAGCGAACCGCCGCAAACCATAATGTTGCCGGGAGAACTGGCCGATGGCGAGGAAGGCATTTGGCTGGTTGATAGCGACGCCCTCAAGGCAAAAATGACGGAACTGTTTCCGCAGGAACAACCGGGGGGAGAATAACAGGGGGGTTAATCGTGCATACGGAGGAAATAGGCCGCTTGGCTTGCCGCGCCGCCGCCGATAAGAAGGCGCGAGACATTGTCACCATGGATATGCGTCAAGTGATGACGGCCACCGATTATTTTATTATCTGCTCCGCCAATACCAGCACACAGGTACGAGCCATCGTGGATAACATCGAGGAGAAACTAGCCGAGCAAGCTGTACCCTTGAGTCACAAAGAGGGGTATCAAGAATCCGAATGGGTTTTGCTCGACTACGGCGACATAGTGGTGCATGTATTTCGACAGGAGGCCAGAGAGTATTACGCCTTGGAAAGACTGTGGGGGGATGCGCCCCTCACTGCCTACGAGGAGGCATAGTCCTCATAACGAGTAGCCCCTAGCGCGACCTTACCGGTCACGCTAGGGGCTACTTACTTTTTAGGGAACTTTTTAGCTTTTTATCGCTACACCAAAGGCATATATTATGCCGACAAATCCTCGCCGTTGGATTCAATTACTTTTTTGTACCAGTAGAAGGATTTTTTGCGGGAACGATCCAAAGTGCCTTGACCTTCGTTGTCCTTATCCACATAGATGAAGCCGTAGCGTTTCTCCATTTCGCCGGTGCCGGCGGAAACAAGGTCGATAGGCCCCCAAGGGCAATAGCCCATGAGATCTACCCCGTCTTCCTCCACGGCTTTTTTCATCTCGGCAATATGCGCCTTGAAATACTCAATGCGCGCGTCATCGTCTAAAGTGCCGTCGGCCTTTCTCGTTTCATGTAGGCCAATGCCGTTCTCCACGATCATCTGCGGCAACTCATAACGCTCCTGCAAGACGTTCAGCATATATCTGAGTCCCACCGGGTCAATGGGCCAACCCCAATCGGATTCTTTAATATAAGGATTCTTCACGCCCTCAAAGAAGCCGCCTTGCAAATTCTGCTTGCGCTCTTCCACCGAGGTGGTAACATGGCTCATGTAGTAGCTGAAAGCCACATAATCAACTTTACCTTCGGCCAAAATGTCGAGGTCGCCGTCCTCCATCTCCACTTTGTAGCCTTTCCGCTCCCAATCCTTGATGGCATAGGAGGGATAATGACCGCGACAATGCACGTCGCCGAAGAAGAAGGACTTGTCCATTTCCTTCAGCGCGGCTATCTGATCCATGGGGCGGCAGGTTTCGGGGTAAACGGGAGACATGGCCAGCATACAACCAATTTGAAAGTCCGGATTTATCTTGTGTCCTTCAATGACCGCTTTGGCCGAGGCCACAAATTCGTGATGCGCCACCTGATACAAGGTGGCCATGCGATCCTCTCCCTCTTTATAAATCACCCCGGAATTGGTGAAAGAAGCAAAGGGCAGGTTCACATCGCGCTGATTATTTATTTCGTTGAAGGTCATCCAATACTTGACCTTGTCCTTATAACGCTTAAAGCAAGTGACGGCAAAACGCACAAACATATCAATGAGCTTGCGATTCCGCCAACCGCCGTATTCCGTCACCAGATGATAAGGCATCTCAAAATGGGACAAGGTAATGACCGGCTCCATGCCGTACTTGTGCATTTCGTCGAACAAATCGTCGTAGAACTTCAGTCCGGCCTCGTTCGGCTCCGTCTCGTCACCATTGGGGAAAATCCGCGTCCACGCGATACTGGTGCGGAAGCACTTAAAGCCCATTTCCGCCAACAGAGCAATATCTTCCTTGTAACGATGATAAAAGTCAATGGCCTCGTGATTCGGGTAATTTTTCCCGGGAAGCACCCCGTCGGTAATTTCCCTCTGTACTCCGTGCCGTCCGGCGGTCATCACATCGGCCACGCTAACGCCTTTGCCGCCTTCCTGCCAAGCGCCCTCCAGTTGATGCGCCGCCACCGCGCCGCCCCACAAGAATCCTTTGGAAAAAGCCATGTTTCTGCTCCTTTACTTTGCCTGCAATTTCTTGTAAACGTCGATGAACTCCAGCGCGATGGTCTTGAAACCTTCGGCGCTCATGAGTTGATCCTCGGCGTGGAGAATGAGAAGGGACAGGGTGCTGCCGGGGCCGCCCTCGGCTTCCTGCTGCAACAGTCCGGCGTGGGCATGATGCCCCTCGACGAACATTTCGTCCCCCTCTTTGATGAGGGCTTCCGCTCCCTCAAAGTCCCCGGTCTTGGCCTTCTGAATGGCCTCAATGTAAGAACTTCTGGCCGTTCCCACGGAAGAAATAATTTGAAATGCGGTCAGCTCTAAACCTTCCATGCTACGGCCTCCTTAGTCCTTGATGAGCTTCCGGGCAATATCCAAAGCACCCTTGCCGTCCATGCGGCCGTAAACCTTCATGTCAATGGCCTCGATGGGAACGCCGGGGCAGGCTTCCTGCACCTTGCCCTTGGAGAAACGCACCTGCGGCCCCAAGAGGATAACATCGGCATCAGCGGCCTTTTCCTTCGCTTCGGAGGTGGGGAACGCCGCAATCTCGCACTCAAAATTATCGGCCTTGGCCGCCTCCTGCATCTTCTTCACGAGCATGCTGGTGGACATACCGGCGGCGCAGAGCAAAATGATCTTCTTCATTTTTAAGCACTCCTTCTTTTTTCGGTGAGGCGCTGCCTCACACTCCGCCTAAGGGCGCTGCCCTTAGGAATCTCGGCAGGGAGCATTGCCCCCTGCACCTCACATATATTTATTTTGTCTTGTTGCTGCCACAAACTGATTTATGACAGCAAAAAATAAATCAACCGGGAGTCCAGAGGACTAAGTCCTCTGGCAGGTGCAGGGCAGCGCCCTGCTAGGGTTTGGGGCAAAGCCCCAAGCACTTAACTTATTACGCCGACTCCTGCTCTTCTTTTAAGAAAGCGTTGTCCTGCGCCTTGACGAAGGGGAAGTAGATAGCGGTGGCGGCGGCCAGACCTAAAATTTGCACCACGGCACCTTGCCAACCGTTCATCAGGAATCCGGCAATGATGGGCGGAGTAGTCCACGGCACTTGGATAGCCCCGAAGGGAGCCATGAAGCCGATGGCGATGGAAACATAGGCGATAATCATCACCGAAAGTTGCGCCAAGCAGAAAGGAACAAGCATATATGGGTTAAACACGATGGGCAGACCGAAAATGATAGGTTCGTTGATATTGAAGAATCCCGGCACGGTGCCAAGACGGGTTATGGTTTTCATCTGTTGGGAACGGGCGACGAGGTAGCTGGCGATGAGGAGTCCGAAAGTAGCGCCGCACCCACCGGGTTTCATGATGGTATCGGTAATTTGAATGGTGAGGATATGGGCATCGGGATTGCCGATAAGGCTCAGACCCGCATCGAGAATTTTTTGGTTGTCGAGGGAGTTGGCAATCATGAGGGGATTTAAGATGCCGCCCACCACATTCGGGCCGTGAACGCCGGCCCAGAAAAGCACGGTCATGAGGAGTGAGAACACGGAGCCGCCGACGATGGTATCGGACAGACCTTGCAACGGAGTTTGCACCATGGTGAAGATGAGTTCCGGGAAGGTGGTGGAGCCGAGGAAGTAGCACAGGCCATAGATGACAGCCGCTGTGGTGAAGATGATAACGCCGGGGGTGAGAGCCTCAAAAGCTCTGGCCACGCCGCCGGGTACAGCGTCCGGCATCTTGATGCCCACATGATTTTTTTCGCACCAGCAAAAGACCAGCGATACAAAGAAGGCTACCATGATGGCGGTGATAACGCCGTTACTTCCCGCCCAAAGTTTCGGCATAACGTTAGCGGCTACTGCGCCACCCTCCACGGTGACGGCAGAAGGCATGACGATGACAAACATGGTCAGAGCGAGAATGGAAGCCATAATGGCGTCGCAACCTTCAGCTTCCACATATTTGTAAGTGATGGCCAAGACGGCAATGAAACCCAAGACGTTGAAGGTACCGCCGGCCACGGCGTTCAAAGGTTCCGTCCACTGACTGCCGAACATTCCGGCCATGAATTCGGGGTAGCCCGGTATGGGGAGGTTGGCAATGAGGAGGAACAGGGAGCCGCAGATGGTAAACGGGGTGGTCATGATGAAACCGTCGCGCAACGCCGCTACTGCTTTGTATTCGGCGAAGCTGGCCATGAATTCGACAAATTTGTCGAACATCTCTTGTTTCGACATGAAAATCCTCTCTTTCTCTAAGATAGCGTAACCAAAATATTGCTCAATCCGTCTTGTTTCCTATTCCTTGGAACGATTGCAATATAACACAGGTTTTTTCGCGATACAATACCCTGCGCGCCTTTTGGAATGCCGTTTCACCAAAACAGCAAAAAACCGAAACTGCCTGAAACGGCGTTTCGGTTTTATCGGGATTGTTATTGTTTATGCTCGCGAGGTTCGCCCTTGGCGCACGGCGGCTACCACAGACGATCGCGCTCCGCCTGCCGTCCGATGTTTTGCTCGAAGACATCATAAAAGCTCTCAATCTCGTGATAATGCCGCGCGAGCAGCATACCGAAGAGAACGTCGAAGTAATACCTGACCCCTACGCTGAAAATCATGCCGCCACAATCTAGGTATTCGATGGTGTTGGCCACATAGATAAATTCGTCGCACATGCTCGCCAAGGGCGCTTCGCGGGCGCAGGTAAGCAGAGCTACGGGGACGCGTCGCTCCTTGAGGATTTTAGCCGTGCGCATGAGCCGCTTGTTCTCGCCGGAACGGCTGATGATAAAGGCAAAATGGCTGTCGTCGGAGATTAGGGCTTGGGAAATTTGGCTGTTCAGGGAACTGTGCGCCACCGCCATTTGTTTCACTTGCAACAGATTATAGACGGCGGCCACGGCAATGGCATAATTTTGGTCGTAGGCGTAGATGTCGATACATCGCGCCGCCTCCATCCGTTCCACAATGCGCTGTAGTTGCGCGGTGTCCAATTCGTTTTTGGTTTCTTCGATGGCCTCAATCTCCAAGGCCGCCATTTTGCGAACAATGTCGGGAGGCGCGTCTTTGTCCGTGATGGGGCGGCGCATTACCGGGGGAATGCGGCCGCCTTCCGTGCGCCCCATTTCGCTCATGAAACGGATTTTGAACTCGTTGTAGCCCTTCAGCCCCAATTTTTGACACAAGCGGAACACTGCCGCCGGACTGGTAAATGTCCGTTCCGCCACCTCCCGAATGGAGAGGGTGGCCAAGTCCCGGGGATTTTTCAGCATATAGTCGATGACGGACTGCTCCGTGGGCGAAAAACGCTCCGCCTCTTGCATGGCCTTCAAGAGTCGCATAAAGGCATCACCTTAACGATTGAAAAGAGAACTCAGCGCCGAGCCGGCGGAAGAATCAGAGCCGCCTCCCGTAGGGAGCAGGGAGCGCAGCCAACCTTCAAAGCCGCCGGGGTTGCGCGTTTGAATGAGTACCGTCCCCGGCCCCCGGAAACGACAGACTAACCCCTCGCCGGAAGTTAAGCTGTTCAGCCAACCTTGAGAGGCCTTTTCGATGTTGTAATCCATGTAGTCGGGCCAAGCCACCAAATGGCCGTTGTCGATGATGACTTCCTCGCCGCTTTCAAGGTTGATGGGGTGAATGACCCCGAAACTGCTGACGAACACCGTGCCGCGACCGGAAATCTTTAAGATGAAAAAACCTTCCCCGGACAAAAATCCCTTGGCGAGGTTTTGCATCTTCGTATCGACGTTTATGCCCTGAGTGCCGGCCAAAAAACCGTCCTTTTGCACCATCAGGTTATAACTGCCGTCCAGCTCAACATCCAAGATACCGCCGGGCAAAGCGTGGCCGAAAAGCACCTTGCCGGGGCCGCGTGTGGCCACCAGCTCCTGAAAGAAAAAACTCTCGCCGGCCAAGACCTTGCGCATGAGACCGCTGACGATGCCTCCTTCCATCTTGCCCGTTACGTCGATGGTGGGGGACATGGCAATCATAGCGTCGGATTCGGCCTTCAGCCGCTCGCCGCGTTCTAGGTTATATTCCACCACGGGAAAAGCCTCGGGGTAGAGTATTTGATATTTCACTGTCTGCACCTCCAAAAATTCTCGGCTGTCTGTCCTTTCGTCTTCTCTATTGTACAATGTCAGCCGGTTTCTGCCAAGAATTTTCATGACGTGGCTACAACGGCGGCGAGAAAAAATTTTTCCTTGCCAATCGGCATTACAGGTGCTATACTGGCAACGTACAATTTAATTTAAACTTCGGAAGAGTGGGTGCAAGCCCACTCTTTAATCTTGTATGCGAGGTGAAGGAATGTGGCCGCCAAAGATATAGCAACGCAGGTGGAAGAGATTGTTTTAGCCTTATTGCCGGAGTCGCTAGAGCTGGTTGACGTGGAATATGTACAGGAACGGGACTGGTACCTCAGAGTTTTTATTGATAAGGAAGGCGGCATCGATTTAGACGATTGTCAGGCACTCAGCGAGGCGCTGGAAAAAGAACTGGACGGCTTGGGGCTGATTGCCGGTCGCTACATCTTGGAGGTGTCCTCCCCCGGGCTGGATAGGGTTCTCAAAAAAGACCGGGATTTTCGGCGCGAGCGAGGCAAGAAGGTGGATGTCTCTCTGTACGCTCCTCTAACTGCGGGTGGAGCTAAGGAAATCGTCGGAACCCTAACGGACTTTGACGGAGAGTCCTTGACTTTAGATGAGAACTTACAGATTCCCAAAGAAAAAATTTCTTTGGTGCGTCTGCATATCGATTTTTAAGAAATACTAAATTCTATGAGAGGAAAGAGGGAAATTGGCTAACAAAAAGAAAACGGCCAAAGATCCGGGGCAGGGCTTTCTCGTTGCCCTGCAAGAGCTGGGGCAGGAGAAAGGCATAGCGCCGGAGGTCTTGTTTGACGCCATTGAGGCGGCGCTGATCTCGGCTTATAAGCGGAATTTTGCCTCGGCGCAGAATGTTAAAGTTACCTTGGATCGCGTCACGGGGGATTATCATGTTTACGCCGTGAAGACAGTGGTGGAAAACGTGACCAACGATATTTTGGAAATTGGCATAGGACAAGCGCGTACCATCGATCCGGAGGTGGAACTGGGCAGCAGCGTAAACATTGAGGTGACCCCGGCTAATTTCGGCCGCATTGCCGCGCAAACGGCCAAACAAGTGGTGGTGCAACGAGTACGCGAAGCGGAACGCGGCATTATCTATGAAACTTTTGTCAGCCGTGAAGGCGACATCATCACCGGCACCGTGCAACGGCTTGAAAATCGCAACGTACTCATTGATTTGGGGAAGACCGAAGCCGTCCTTGCTCCGGCGGAACAGATTCCCGGGGAGACTTACGTCCATGGTAAAAAAATCAAGGCTTATGTGACGGAGGTAAAAAAGACCAATAAAGGGCCGCAGGTGGTACTTTCCCGAACCCATCCCAATCTGGTACGGCGTCTTTTTGAGCTGGAAGTACCGGAACTCCAAGAGGGCGTGGTGGAGATTAAAGCGGTGGCCAGAGAGCCGGGGAGTCGCTCCAAGATAGCGGTCTATTCGGAAAGCCCCGACATTGATCCCTTGGGAGCCTGTTTGGGGCAAAAGGGATTGCGAGTGCAGGCCGTGGTGGATGAATTGGGCAGCGAAAAGATTGATATTGTGAAATGGAACCCGGATTCGGCCAAATACATTGCCAACGCCCTTAGTCCCTGCGCCGTTGTTTCCGTGGCGGTGAACGAAGCGGAAAAGGTTTCTCGGGTGATAGTCCCGGACGACAAGCTGTCGCTAGGCATCGGCAAAGAGGGACAGAACGCAAGGCTCGCGGCCAAACTCACCGGCTGGAAAATAGATATAAAAAGCGTATCTCAAGCCGAAGGCGAGGTTTTGTCAGAGGGCATGAACGAGGTGGCGGTTACCGGGGAAGAATCCTTCACCACCGAGGAAGTTTGATGCTCCATGGGTGATAAAAGAATCCCGGCCAGACTATGCGTCGGTTGTCGCGTCTTAAAACCCAAAAACGAACTCTTGAGGGTGGCGCGTCTTGCGGAGGGGGATTATCGGCCGGACAAGGAAGGAACCCTACCGGGGCGAGGGGCTTACCTGTGCCCGAGTCCCGAATGTTTGCGTAAGGCTCAGAAGGCTCGCGGCCTCGAGCGGTCTTTCAAGGCCAAAATCCCGGCAGAAATCTATGCCGAGCTAGCCGCCTACATAGAAGGCAAGGAGGATGGGCATGGGGACTGAAGCGCGTATATTAAACCTCCTCGGGCTGGCGGCGAAAGCCGGGCGAGTAGCCTCCGGCGGTTTTGCCGTGAGGCAAGCCATAGAGAAAGGCCAAGCAAAATTACTGATCATAGCCAAAGACGGAGCCGCAGAGACCGTCGCAGAATTTCGGCGACTGGCGGCAAAATACGTGGTGAAGACGGTGGCAATCTTGACTAAAGAACAGCTGGGAAAAAGTTTAGGCAAGGAACAAAGAGCCGCAGTAGCGGTATTGGATGCCGGCTTTAGCGAGGCGCTGGTAAAATTGATGGGGGTGGAGCGATGAGAATTTATGAGTTGGCCAAAGAGTTTAATGCCGACAGCAAAGAGATATTGAGCATACTGAAGAAGAAAAACATAAAAGCCGTCAATAATTTCAGCAATGTAGGAGAGGAGGCACGTCGCGCGGTGCAAGAAGCCATGTCTTCCGGGAAAAACGAAAAGAAGCCTAAAGCCGGTGCCGGAGAAGGAGCGACGGTCAAGGAAGTCAAGGACGTCAAGCGAAGCGAAAAAGGCGATAACAGGTCTGCCGGTCGCCAAAGACACGGCAAGCCCTCCAGAGAGAATCGGGAACGTCCGGCGCCCAAGGAACCAGGCGGTAAAACAACCGGTACCGACAGAGGCAAAAACAATGCGAGCGCCATAAAGCCAAACGGTAAGAGTGGCACCCACGAAGGCAATCGAGAAGGAAATCGGGAAGGGAGCCGAGAGGGTGGCCGCGACGGCAACCGGGATGAACGCCGCAAAAAACCGGTTACCGGCGAAGGTAGCCGCAACGGACGAGGCGAAAAACGCAACGAAAATCGTAGCGAGAATCGCGACGGACGCGGCGACAATCGGGGCGAGAACAAGAGCGGTCGCGGCGGCAGAGGCGAGCGCAGTAGCGGCGGTAACGACCGTAACGAAAAAAACGAGCGCGGCGAGAAAGGCGAGAGTAAAACCGGTCGCGGCAACCGCGGCGGCAATCGCAACGCCGGCAACCGTAACGCCGGGAATCGCAATGCCGGCAATCGCAATGATAGTCACGGCGAAAACCGCGGCGATAGTCGGGGCGAAAACCGTAGCGACAATCGCGCCGGTCGTAGCAGACGCAATCGCGGCAAACGTCAGGCGCCGCCGCCGCCCAAAATGGAAATAGCTCGCCCCAAACACATTAAAATCGGCGAGTCTATCGCCGTGAAGGATTTAGCCAGCAAGATGAGTTGCACCGCCGCCGAGATTATCAAAAAGCTGTTCCTCATGGGCGTTATGGCCACCATCAACCAAGAAATTGATTTTGACACGGCGGCTTTGGTGGCGCAAGAATTTGACATTACGGCGGAAGAATTGCCGCCGGAGGTGGATCCGACTCTGATTCCGGAAATCGAGGACGATCCCAAGACGCTGAAACTGCGTCCGCCGGTGGTAACGGTGATGGGGCATGTGGATCACGGCAAAACCTCTCTCCTCGACGCTATTCGCAAAACCTCCGTATCGGCGCACGAGGCCGGCGGTATCACTCAGCACATCGGCGCTTATCAGGTCATGTGCCGGGATAAGAAAATCGTTTTCCTCGACACCCCGGGACACGAAGCCTTTACCGCCATGCGAGCGCGCGGCGCGCAGGTAACGGATATTGCCATTTTGGTGGTGGCCGCCGACGACGGTGTCATGCCGCAAACGGTGGAGGCCATTTCCCACGCCAAAGCCGCCAATGTCCCCATTATCGTGGCCGTCAATAAAATCGACAAGCCGGGAGCGAACCCCGACCGCGTGAAGCAGGAACTGATGGAACACGGCCTTGTGCCGGAAGAGTACGGCGGCGATACCATCATGGTACCCGTTTCCGCCAAACAGAAACAGGGTATCGGCGACCTCTTGGAAATGATTTTGCTGGTGGCCGAAGTGCAAGAGCTAAAGGCCAATCCCAATCGAGAAGCTCGTGGCGTTATCATTGAGGCCGAACTTGATAAGGGGCGCGGCCCGGTGGCTACGGTCTTGGTACAGAGCGGCACCCTGCGCATCGGCGATTCCATTGTGGCCGGCACTTCCTTCGGTAAGGTGCGCGCCATGGTCAACGATCGCGGCGACAGCGTAAAGAAAGCCGGGCCTTCGGTGCCGGTGGAGGTGCTGGGCTTTAACGACGTACCGGCGGCCGGAGATATTTTGGCCGTGCTGGAAGAAAAACAAGCTCGCTCCATTGCCGCCGCCAGAATAGAACGGCAACGCACCCAGCTCATCAAAGCCAAGAAAGTTTCTCTGGACGATTTGTTCCATCAGATTCAGGAAGGCAACATCAAAGACCTGAACATAGTGGTGAAAGCCGACGTGCAAGGTTCCGTGGAGGCGCTGAACAGTTCCCTTCTCGCGCTGAACAAAAACGACGAAGTGCGCGTGAGCATCGTTCATTCCGGCGTGGGCGCGGTAAACGAGTCGGATGTCATGCTGGCCTCTGCCGCCAACGCGCTGATTATCGCCTTTAACGTGCGTCCCGATGCCAATGCGCGGAAAGTGGCCGATGCGGAAGATATTGACATTCGCACCTATCGGGTTATCTATGACGCGCTAAACGACGTGAAGGATGCCATGTCCGGGATGCTGGCGCCTAAGTACAAAGAAGTGGTACAAGGCCGGGTGGAGATTCGCAAGGTCATGAAGTTCTCCAAGGCGCTGGTGGCCGGTTCTTATGTGCTGGAGGGCAAAATACACAACAACTCCAAGATTCGCATTATCCGGGATAACATTGAGCTGTTTGACGGCGCCATTGATTCCCTCCGCCGTTTCAAGGACGAGGTGAAGGAAGTGGCCGCCGGTTACGAATGCGGCATCTCCATCGTTGACTATCGCGACTTCCGGGAAGGGGACATCATCGAGGCTTACACCATGGAGGAGATAGAAACCTCCATCGCCGACGCCAACAAAGAAGCGGCCAAACGTCGGGAGGAAGAAGCCGCCCAAGCGACTGAAACTCAGGCAGCCGACCAAAGTGTTGATGCGTAATACTAATCTCGATTAAGATTTTTCTTAAATCTATTAAAGGGTGCAGGGGGATTATCCCCCTGCTGGGGTTTGGGGTGAAACCCCAAGAATAAAATTCGTTTAATTAAGCCTATGTATAGGAGGAATGTTTTCCATGGCGCAGGTGCGAGTGGAAAAAGTGCAGGAGCTGATTAAGCAGACCATCAGTCAAATCCTCTTGACGGAAACCAAGGATCCCCGTATCGGTTTCGTGACGGTGACGGATGTGGAAGTCACCGGGGATCTTAGGGAGGCCAGAGTCTATGTGAGCCTCATGGGCAGCGATAAACAAATCAAGGATACTTGGCATGGGCTGAAAAGCGCCTTGGGTTACATTCGGCGCGAGGTGGGTCATCGTACCCACCTTAGATATACGCCGGAGATTATCTTCGCCCCGGACAAGACGCTGGAGTACAGCGCTCATATCCAAGAGCTGTTGCACAGTATAGAATCTGCCGAGCCAGACGAGAAAGAAGCAGCATCATGAATATTTCCTTGCAAGAAGCCGCCGCCATATTGCAAGCGGCGAAGCGTCCGGCGCTGACGGCGCATATTCATCCCGACGGTGATGCCCTAGGCAGCATGCTGGGGCTGTATCACGCTTTGAGGGGCTTAGGCCGCGAAGTGCGACTTTTTCTCGACGACGCTATCCCGGCAATGTTCTCTGTACTGCCGGGATATGAGGTCATAGAAAAACCGCCGCAGGAGGGAGAGGCGCCTCTAGCTGATTTTGACCTGTTGGTGATTTTGGACACAGCGCCGGACAGAGTCGGTAAAACGACGGAAAAAATCCTCGCCCCCATCTTAAATATCGACCACCACATTACCAATAAGGGCGGCGACTATCCCATTTATGTGGATGCCAAGCGAGCGGCCACCTGCGAGATTATTTTTGAGTTGCTGGCGGCCATGCCCACGGAAATAAATCGGGAGACGGCCGCTTGCCTTTATACCGGGATAGCCACCGACACCGGTTTTTTCCGCTACGCCAACACCTCGCCCTTTACGCTCAGGACAGCCGCCAGTCTGCTCGAGCAGGGCATCAATCAGGTGGCCATAGCCGAGGCCATGGAGCAAAAATCCTTTAAGACGGTAAAGGCTTTGGCTACGGCGGTGGGCAAAACGGAAATATGGCACGAGGGACGCGTCGCCGGAATTTTCCTCGACCGGGATTTCATGGCGCAAGTAGATACCACCGAGGGTTTCATTGACGCCATCCGGGTCATTGATGGGGTGGATATAGCCGTCTTGCTGAAATGGCAGGAGGAAAATTGCTGTCGCCTCAGTATGCGCTCCAAGGGGGCGGATGTGGCGAGAATCGCCCAGAGCTTGGGGGGCGGCGGTCACGTTAGGGCCGCCGGCGCTACCCTCAATATGCCTTTTAGCGAAGCGGTAGCCGCCGTCAAAAAAGCCATAGCCGAAGCCTTAACCGGCGAGGAAAAAAAATGAGCCTTACAGGCGAGGAGATGGCGGCCGGTTTCCTAAATGTCCTCAAGCCCCCGGGAATGTCGTCCCATGATGTAGTGGGGGCGGCGCGAAAAATTTTCGGCGTGAAGCGCGTGGGTCATGCCGGCACTTTGGATCCGGCGGCGGCCGGAGTCTTGCCGGTAGCCGTGGGGCGAGCGGCGAGATTCATTGAATACCTGTCGGCGGTGGATAAATCCTATATCGCAGAGTTAAAACTGGGGGAAGAAACGGACAGCGGCGACGACACGGGGCAGGTGGTGGCGAAAAAAGAAAATTTTTCCCTGCCTACCCTTGAGGAAATCGAGGCGGCTTTAGCCCAATTTCGCGGCCAAATTCGGCAAACTCCGCCGGCTCATTCGGCCATCAAAATTCAAGGGCAACGCGCCTATGATTTAACGCGTAAGCAAGAAGCCGTGACCATGCCGGAGCGCGAAGTTACCATAAGCCGTTTGGAGCTTACGGCTTACCGCCCGGAAGCAAAAAAACTCCTGTTGTCGCTGGATTGCTCCAAGGGAACTTACGTTCGGTCGCTGTGCCGGGATATAGGTCGCGCCCTAGGGATTCCGGCCACCATGTCTTTTTTGGTGCGTACTCGGGTGGGGGATTTTTCCTTGGCGGCATCTTTTACCTTGGAGGAAATCAAAAGCCACGGCCAAGAGGCGCTAATGCCGCCGGAGACTTGTCTATCCCACCTGCCCCGGGTAGAATTGCCGCTAAGTAGGCGACCGGCCTTTTGCCGTGGACTTGGCACCACCCTTAGAGAAAAGCAACTGGACGCCCCACTGTTGGTGTTTGGCGGCAGTGAGTTCTGGGGGGTGGGCAGTTATAACAGCCGCACCGGGGAACTTAAACCCACTAAAGTATTTATAAGCGAGTGAGACGGGGAACATGAAAATTTATGCCAAGCTGACGGATATAACCCGAGAATATAAGTGGGTGTCGGTAGCCTTAGGAATGTTTGACGGGGTGCATGTGGGACATCAGAGCATCATTCGCCGCGCCGCCGACTTAGCCAAAGCCCATGGCGGTGTCTGCGCGGTTTTCACCTTTGCCAATCATCCCCTGTCGATTTTGGCGCCGGACAGAATGCCCCTGCAAATAGCCACGCCGGAACTTCGCGCCCATATTTTAGCGGAGCTGGGGGTGGATATTCTTTTCAGCGTTCCCTTCACAAAAGAATTTTCTAAAATCGCCCCGGAAAGGTTTTTGGCGATCCTCAGGGACAATATGGCGCCAAGGTATGTGGTGACGGGAGCTAACTTCACCTTTGGGAAAGATGGTAAAGGAAACCAACGTTTGCTCCTGCGCCTAGCCGAGAGCTATAATTTCACCGCCGAAATCTGCCCCACGGTTCTGAGTGGCGGCAGAGCCGTAAGCAGCACTAGGGTGAGGAGTCTCATCAAGTCCGGGGATTTATTAACAGTGAACGAATTTTTAGGACGGCCTTTTACCTTCGCCGGACGAGTAATTCACGGCGACAGACGAGGACGCGCTTTGGGTTTCCCCACGGCTAACCTAGCCATTGCCGAAACTCAAGCCATGCTCCCCAACGGCGCTTACGCGGCGCAAGTGCTGACGGGGGGACGGCTCTACAATGGACTCGCTAACATCGGCAATAATCCCACTTTTGCCGGCGTAAAACGTCGCTTGGAAGTAAATATTCAGGATTTTGCGACCGATATTTACAACGAGTTAATCCAAGTGCGGTTTTGGGAAAAATTGCGCGACGAAAAAAAATTCTCCTCCGCCGAACAACTGGTAAAACAACTAAGACGCGACCGCGAAATGGCCGAAGCTATCTGGGCTAGGCTGTAAAAAAAATATATATATGGGGTAAAGCCCCAACAAAAAGGGGTGGCGAAAATGAAGGGTGCAACGGCAGTGGTAAGGTGTTTGCAGGAGCAGGGAGTAGATACGCTGTTCGGCTACCCCGGGGGGATGATATTGCCCCTGTATGATGCCTTGTATGACGAAACCGGGATAAAACAAATATTGGTGACCCATGAACAGAATGCGGCGCATGGCGCCGACGGCTACGCCAGAGCCTCGGGGAAAGTGGGGGTATGCATAGCGACTTCCGGCCCCGGCGCTACCAATCTCATTACGGGATTGGCCACGGCCTTTATGGATTCCATTCCCGTAGTGGCTATCACCGGGCAGGTTGACACCGCTCTTTTGGGGCGAGATGCCTTTCAGGAGACGGATATTTTGGATATGACCATTCCCATTACCAAGCATAATTACAAGGTCAAGGAGCCAAGACTGCTGGTAAAAACCATGCGCGAGGCCTTTGACATTGCCCGAAGCGGCAGGCCGGGGCCGGTTCTCGTCGATATTCCGCGAGATGTGTTTTTTGCCGAAGTGGATTATGAGCCGCTGAATTTGGAAGAAAAACCAAAGAGCAAGCCCGACGCAGATTTTTTGATATGCGCCGCCGAGGCCGCCGACGAAATAGCCAAAGCCAAACGACCGGTGGTTATTGTGGGCGGAGGCGCGGTGTCTGCCGGAGCTACCCAAGAGATAATCGCCTTTATCGAAAAATATCGTTTGCCGGTAGTACATACCTTGATGGGCATCGGCGCCATACCCAGATCACATCCGCAGTCTTTGGGGTTCGCCGGTATGCACGGCAAGAAAGCGGCCAATCACGCCGTGGCGGCGGCAGATCTGGTTATTGCCATAGGCAGTCGCTTCGGCGATCGCCAAACCGGCTCCCTCAGTAAATATACTTCCAATACCAAAGTTATTCACATCGACATAGACCCGGCGGAGATAGATAAAAACGTCGCCGGCAGTCTGGGACTTGCCGGCGACATGAAAACCATCTTGGGACTCCTTATGCGCCACGAATCGGGCGTTGATTTAGGCGCGTGGTGGGAGCAAATTCGCTCCTGGGAAGAAGAATACGATTACGATTATCAGGTGAATCGCCTCACCGTCCCTTGGGCCATGAATCAAGTGGCTAAAGCCACCGCCGGGAAACCCTTCGCCTTTGCCACCGATGTGGGGCAACATCAAATGTGGGCGGCCTTGCACCTGCGAATAGAAGAAGCGCGTACTTGGCTAACCTCCGGGGGACTGGGGACTATGGGCTTCGGACTGCCGGCGGCCATGGGAGCGCAAGTTTATTATGGCAAGACACGGCGTGTGATTCATGTGGTCGGCGACGGCGGCATAAAGATGACGGGCAGCGAATTTTATACCATCGCGCGGCTAAAGCTCCCGGTAATTTCCTTAATCGTGAACAACACCAGCCTCGGCATGATTCGCCAGCTACAAAAAGTCATGTATAAAGAGCGCTACATCGCTTGCGAATTTGACTACGAGATGGATTATGTGGCCTACGCCAAGAGTTTCGGTATCGAAGCGGAGGCCGTATCCACCCAAGAGGAATTTGCCGAGGCTTTCCGCAAAGCCTTGGCGGCAGAAGAGGAGCCGCGAGTTATCGTGCTAAACGTCTGGCGCAGTTTTGTGGAGCCCATGACCAAAGGCGGCGCGAGGATAGACGAATTTGTGGATTTCGCGCCGAAATAAATTCAAATTATTTTTTTATCCCGTAGCCAGCGATAAATGCCATCCTCCTCGTTGCCGGCGGTGACTTCCTTGGCCAATTTTTTTATCTCGTCGGGAGCGTTGCCCATGGCTACGCTGCAGCCCACATACTTTAACATGGCTACGTCGTTGTAATTGTCCCCGAAGGCCACGGCGGAAGTTGGCGCGAGGCCAAAGTGCTTTAACATAACTTCTATGCCCGTGGCTTTGGACACGGTTTTGTCCATGATTTCCAGCAGGATGGATGAGGAGCGCACCACATTCAGCTCTGGGTATTCTGCGGACAGAGTCCGTTCCATTTCTTCGCAGTGAGTAGGTTTGGCCATCGCCAGAATTTTATGGGGGAGGATGCTTCTTTCCATTAAGCCGTGAAAATCAGCGACCTCGGCGGTGGCGTGGGTTATGTCCATTTCCCTTTGCACCGCCGCGTCAATCTCTTGTACATACCAGCGATGCCCAGCGTAATAATTCACCGTGACTTCCGGCCACCGGTTCTCAATGTCTGCCAGCACTTGGCGACAGGGAACCGGTGGCAATCTTTTTTCGTACAGTTCCTCCCCTGTTTCCGTGAGTACCAGACCGCCGCTGTAGCTGATAATGGGTAGCGTAATGCCCATTCCGGCGGTGATGGGGTAAATGGCCTCCGGCATTCTGGCAGACACCAAAACAAAGGGAATGTCACGCGCCAAAAGTTTTTGCACCGCCTCGGCGGTGTGCTTCGTTACTCGATGGTCATTGGTCAAAAAGGTGCCGTCAATATCGGAGAAAATAATTTGGGGATTCATCTTTTAACCTCCATAAAATCTTGGGGCTTTACTTTGTATAAGCGACCTCTAATGGCTTACGCCCTAAGAGTCTGCTTATGCCCCAAACCCCACAAGGGGAAATAATTTCCCCTTGACCCCTTAATAGATTTAAAATTCTTTTGCTGAGATGAGTATAAGACAAGTAACGGCCTCTGCCGCCTGTGAGGGTGGCAGAAGCCGTTATCTGTGTGTGAATGCTCAACTTACTTTTTGGTATTCTCGGTGCCGTAGCGCTTCTCGATTTTCTGCATTTCCTTGTCATGGCGCTGCTGCTCCTTCTTCAGATCCTTTTGGTACTGCTTGTCGTCTTTGGTGTAGCGGTGGTTGGCGTTGATTTCCTTCAGGTTTTTGTCGTGCTTGATCTCTTCCTGCTTAATCTTGTGACTGCCCTCGTTGGTGGTGCCGTCCTCGTAATGCTGAGCATCCTTGGCGGCCTCCACGGAGGAATCAAGCGCGAAGCTCGCTGCCCCAAAGGTCATTACGCCGGCCAAAGCAAAGGCTACCGTCTTTTTCATATCGAATTTCATGATTATCAATCTCCTCTGTTTCCTCAGTTGTTTTTCACTTGCGAACGGAGCAGATTATAACACACTGGGAGCCTATGTAAAGTTAGAGTTCCATTAGAAATTGGTATCCGGTTGCCGATATGTTATAATCATCTCGGTGCTTTATACTCGCGAGCAGAGAAATTTATCAATATAGAACTGCTCGTCCGCGGTATATGCGGAGAGCCTAAGACCTTCCTTCGGAATGTCTAATGCTCTCCAGTATTGCGCGAAATAAGGAGGCCAGATAAATGAAAATAATCGCCGGACTGGGTAATCCCGGCGCCGAATACGCCAAGACCAAACACAACGTGGGTTTTATGCTGGCAGATGCGCTGGCGGCCAAATACGAAGCCGCCGACTGGCGCGAACAGTTGGGTGCCTTGGTAACAGAGATACGCCCGGGGGGAGAAAAGGTTCTCCTCGTTAAACCCCAAACTTACATGAACGACAGCGGCCGCGCCGTTGGCGCCTTATGCCGTTGGTATAAACTTAACCCGGAAGATTTGACGGTGGTACACGACGATATGGATTTGCCTTTGGGAACCGTGCGCTTGCGGCAAAAGGGCGGTTCCGGGGGGCACAACGGCATAAAATCCATCATAGCGCATCTGGGAAGCGAAAATTTTGCTCGCATCCGCCTAGGTATCGGGCATCCTACCGGGCAACCAGCGGTTATAGATTATGTATTATCCCCCTTTTCCTCGGAGGATGAAAAAAAGATAAGGGAGGCCATCGCCTACCTGTTGCCGGCGGTGGAATGCTTGGTGCTTGAGGGTATCGATATGGCCATGAATCGGTTTAACCCGCGCAAAGAAAAAAAGCACAAGGCACCCGGAGACGAAAAATCATGAAAGAATTGCGTTGGGGATATACCACGGGAGCTTGCGCCGCCGCCGGCGTCAAGGCGGCGCTGTTGTTTTCCTTGGGGCAATCTTGCGCGGAGGTAAAGATTATCTCCCTTGACAAACGGGAAATGCTGATTCCCATAAAATCCATAGAGCAAAATGACAACGTTGTCAAGGTGGAAGTCGTAAAGGATTCCGGCGACGACCCGGATATAACAAACGGCGCGACGGTGGTGACGGAGGTCAGATTTTTGCCGGGGGAGCGATGGCTGAAAATTTTAGGCGGCGCAGGTGTGGGCAAGATAACTAAGCCGGGCTTGGCGCTCCCCGTGGGAGAGTACGCCATCAATCCCGGCCCGAGAAAACTTATCGCTCACGCCGTAGCCGAAATTTGGGGCGACGATAATCACACGGGGCTTATGGTTACGATTTCCGTACCCGGCGGCGAAGAACTGGCTAGGCGTACCCTTAACCCCTCTTTGGGCATCGTCGGCGGCATTTCCATTATCGGCACCACCGGCGTTTTAAGACCCATGTCGGAGGATGCCTTTAAAAATTCTTTGTTGCCGCAAATCGATGTGGCGGTGGCGCAAGGGAGAGAGACGCTAATCATGGTTCCCGGCAAAATCGGGGAAAACATCGCCGTCTCTTACGGACTCCCTCGGGAGGCAATAGTCCAGATGAGCAATTTTGTGGGCTTCATGCTAGAGGGAGCGGCAGAGCGCGGCGTAAAACGGGTGCTACTTTGCGGCCATTTGGGCAAACTCAGCAAGGTGGCCGCCGGGGTATTTCACACCCATAACCGCATGGCCGACGCTCGCATGGAAACCTTGGCCGCTCACGGGGCGGCTTTGGGGCTACCTGCACCCCAAGTGCGTCAGATGCTTAATTGCGTTACCACCGAAGAAGCGCTGGGCGTAATATCCGATGAAAATTTAAAAAAATCCTTATGCGCCGCCATAGCGGCCAAAGCCAGTGAGCGAGCCGAAAAATACGTTTTCGGACGGCTGAAGGTGGGGACGATGTTGGTAACTTTGAAGGGTGAGCTACTGGCCTTTGATGCCAAAGCCGGAGAAATGGGGAGGGATTTGGGATGGATACTGTAATCACGGTAGTGGGCATAGGGCCGGGGCATCCCGACTATGTACTTCCGGCGGCTAAAAGCGCCATCGAGCAAGCTAAAGTTTTAGTGGGGGGGCGGCGCGTCCTAGCTGATTTTGCAAGGAAAGAGCAGAAAACCATGACCATTACCGGGGATATACCGGCTACCCTAGATTTTATCCGGCAAAATTTACGGGATAACGACGTTACAGTGCTGGTATCGGGCGACCCCGGCTACTATTCCCTGCTGGATGTCTTAAAGAAAAATTTCCCACCGGAAAAAATTCGCGTCATTCCCGGGATAAGTTCCGTGCAAATGGCTTTTGCTCGCCTAGCTTTGCCATGGCATCACGCCACTTTACTCAGCTTTCACGGGCGCAGCCCGGCGGCGGAGGATTTACGCTTTGCGCCGGAAAAAATACTGGGACTCTTGACGGATAACGAGCATAATTCGCGCTATGTCGCCGCCCAACTGCTGGAGGAGGGCTGGCCGGAAGATAGCGCCTGTTATATTTGCCGCCGACTGTCTTACGAGGACGAGAGCATAAGCGCCGCAACGCTAGGCGAGGCGTTGACCCTTGCCCCGGTGGGAAGCGCGGTACTGGTAGTAACGGCCGCCAAGCCAGCCAAAATAATTCCTTAATGGCTGTCGGCGCTTTGTTTTTAGACCTGTAAAGGGTCTTTAACGATGGGAGACTCGTACACCGTATAGGGGTCTATGTCTATACAGGAGGTTCTGTCCATGTTGCCCCCCGTGTCCCACGCCACTGTGCCATTCAAAACGGTCAAGAGCTCGCGAAACATTTCAGGCTCGGCAATGCGGCGGAACACGCCTTGAGGCTTCTGCATAAATTTTGACATATCGAGGAGCCGCACCGTCCCATCATTCATATAGGCGTAAACGGTATAGGCTTTCCCTGCTACCGCTTGCAAAACAGTAGGCATCAGTTCACGGCGCATAGTCATTCACCTCATTATTATTTCCGGCATTGTTGTTGCACCATCCCTTCGATTGTATTGCCATTTATTCTACCACCGAAAATTCCCCTTGCCTAGCGTTTCTTTATAACGTATAATTGTTGCGGCCACTTGTTAAAAGTGTCATCATAATTTATCATGTTATCATATTTTCCCTTTTAGGAGGCTTAACACATGAATTTTCAGAGTAAACGTAGCCCAAAGAAGCTGGCTAAACACCTATCTTTGTGCGGCTTGGTGGGCGGTCTGCTGGTTTGTGGCTCCAGTAGCGTTTATGCCGGAGGTAGTGAAATATATTTCAGTAGTAGCAGTAGCAATGGTGACGGTTCTGTTGAAGCGGCAAAACCGGTACACGCTGCCAACACTACCATGACCGAGATAATCGATTTGGGGAGTAATTCTTTGGCTCCGGACACCGGCCTAGATACTGGAGACGAGGGCGATGGAAGTCCCGAAACTGCCGAAGCGCCGGAAGCCTCCACCGGGTTCACGCCCTTTTTCAATCTGGGCTATGGTTCTCTTACCACTGACACAGGCAAAGGCGAAGTGAAATCCGACGCGTGGGGGGCTGATTTGGGCTTGGCCAAAACTTTGGATCAGTCCAGCGGCAAACTCGCCTTTGCGCCTATTATCGACTACGGCAAGTCTTCTTTTGACAGTTATGCGGAAAACGGCACGTTTTTAGGCAAGGGTGAAACCGAATATTTAGCCGGGGGCTTTATGGCTCGTAAGACTTTAGATAACGGTTTCTATTATGAGGGCAGTCTGCGCTACGGACGCACTCAGATGCAGTTTAACGATATGAATGGTGCTGAAACCTACGACGATTCGGCTCCTTGTTGGGCGGCGCATATCACCATGGGACGCAACCTCAAAATCGGACGGCGCAATAACCTCCATATTTACGGCATGTACCATCACGCGCATCAAGACGGTATAGACGTGCCAGATCAGGGTTCGTTTGACGCGGTGGATAACGGTCGTTTCCGGGTGGGGGCGAGAATCACCCGTTACAACAAGAAACGGCAGGCTTTCTACACCGGCTTGGCTTATCAGTACGAATATACCGGGGCGGCTGATTTCAACAGCACTTGGGGCGGCAAAGTCGAAGGCGACAGCAATAACGGCTCCAGCCTCATGTTGGAACTGGGCTGGCAGGTAAAACCCATGAAAAATTCTCCTTGGATGGTAGATGTAAACTGCACCGGCTGGGTCGGAATGCAACGGGGCATCACCGCCACGGCGAAGCTCAAGAAAGCGTTTTAGTAGGAACGTAACCTAAACAATCCCCGACGGATCGGCTGTGAGCCGATCCGTCGGGGATTGTTTTCAGGGGTGCGCCCGGCAGTCCACGTTTCTAAATTGTAGCGATTATTTCTGCACAGTTCCTAAGACACAAGTGGGCATTCTCTGAGACAAATCGGCTACTATCTTCGGAGAATACTTCATTTTTTATGTGTCCGATTTCATTTTACAATTAACCGAAAATTGACTTCCGTGCATCGCCACGATATAAACCTTGAAACTTCCCACGCTCCGTGGTACAATGGGCAAATGCAATTTTGCTGTATATAATTGACAAATGGGCATTCATACAGAAAATCTAAAGGAGGTAAAGCATGAATCCTGACATGGCGGCGTCCTTGGCCACTTGGGGGCCTATACTCATCATGGTGGCCATATTTTACTTTTTGCTGTATCGACCTCAGAAAAATGAGCAGAAACGCCGGAAGGAACTTCTGGATAATCTAACGCCGGGGGACAAGGTGGTGACCATCGGCGGTATTTACGGTGAAATAACCGCTGTCCGCAAGACGGTGGTAAGGCTTAAAATTTCCCCCAAGACGGAAATAGAGGTGGCTCGTTCCGCCATTAACGTTAAGGCCGAGTCGGAGGATGACGAAGACGATGAGGACTGACGCGTCGGGGGATTTGCGAGAGGCAAAAAAAGAGCTGAGGCGAGCCGTAAGAAAACGGCGGCAAGCCTTGAGTGCCGTCGAACGACAAACCAAAGATGCGATTATCATTGAGCGCCTAAAGGCGCTCCCCTCCTTCAACCGGGCGCAAAACATCATGGCCTACGCCTCCCTGCCGGAGGAAGTGCAACTTTATGCGCTTATTAATTTTTGTCGCCGCCGTGGCCAAAACATTTTACTTCCGGCTCTCGCTGACGACGGAACCATGACGGCTACTGTATTGCCGGAGGGCGCGGCTATAGCGAGCGGTGGGGTGTGGCAAAAAACCGGGGAGTTTTTCCCCCCGGAAGAAATCGAGTTTATCCTTGTCCCCGGTGTGGCCTTTACCCCAAACGGTGACCGCCTAGGCATGGGGGGCGGCTACTACGACCGCTTTTTGCCCTTGGCAAAAAGCGCAAAACGTATCGCCCTAGCATACGATTTTCAGGTACTGGACACCTTGCCCACTGACGAGCTGGACGCAAAAGTAGCAATAACCCTGACAGAAACATCGCTATACCGAACATAAAAAATCTACTAGGGATTCCCAAGGGACTGTGTCCCTTGGGCCGCCGGAGGCAAAAAGAAAAAAAGAAAGACGGTGATAGAAAATGGAAGTAAAGATAGGCATAGCCAAGATAACCAAATTTGGCGCCAATTTCTGCGGCGATGCCTTTGACCTCACCCAAAGACCCCAAGGAGGAATTTCGGCCATCGTGGCCGACAGCCAAGGCAGCGGCGAGTTGGCTAGGTACATCAGTAATTATGCGGTGAACCGCGCCGCCAAACTCATTGCGGAAGGCGCCAGAGACGAGGCGGTGGCCTTGGGGGTACATGAAGAAATTTACGAGATGAAGGACAAGAAGGCCTGCGCCTTCACCATACTCAGCGCGGATTTGGCGGACGAAACCTTGGTCATCAGCCGCAATTCCCATTGCCCGGTACTCATTAAAACCGAGGATTATGAAACCATTTACGATGATTCCGTCAGCCCCTTGGGACTTCTGCGTGGGGTGAAGCCACTCATGTATAGTTTGCCACTGACTCCCGGTTTGATTGCGGTGGCTTATACCAACGGGGTAGCTAATGCCGGCAAGAAAACTCTGAGCCACGAGGCGGACATCAAAAAAATCCAAGCCATTATAGAGCAAAATTCCCCCGAGGAAACAGACTACATCGCCCACAGCATTGTGGAGTACGCGCTAAAATTGGACGAGGAGAAACCCGGCGGCGATATGACGGTAGTGGTTATGGGCGTTACCGACAAGGAAACCAAGCCGCAGGTGGTAGGTTTAAACCTAACTTATCCTTTTTAATTTTTTTGGGGCTTTGCCCCAAACCCCAGCAGGGGAAATAATTTCCCCTGCACCCCTTAATAGATTGTGTATAAATTCCTACAAAAGATAAAAAGATAAAAAAATCTACCGGGATTCCAAAGGGCAGTGCCCTTTGGCGGAGTTTGAGGCAGGGCCTCAAGAAAAAAGGAGGATGAAGGATAGTTTGCGAAAAGACAGCCTGATAAAACTTTTGGCCTGTATAGCGGTGATTGTGGGGGTGTTTGTGGCCTTTGTGCAACCCCTCGCCCACTCCATTCGGCAAGGTCTGGATTTGCAGGGCGGCACCCATGTGGTGCTGGAAGCGGAGGACACGCCGGAAGCGCCGGTGAACGATGACGCCATGCAACGAGTGGTGCGCATTATGGAAAAACGGGTAAATGAGTTGGGACTAACGGAACCCATTATCCAGCGCGAAGGGGCGCGGCGCATTATCATCGAATTGCCGGGAATAAAAGACCCGGACAAGGCCATTCAGACCATCGGCAAGACGGCCATGCTGGAATTTAAGGACGAGGAGGGCAACACCGTCCTTACAGGTACCGATTTGAAAGATGCCCAAGCCGCCACCAATCAACAAACCGGACAGAACGTGGTGAACCTCGAATTTTCCGACGAGGGAGGTAAAAAATTCGCCGACCTCACCATGAAGAATGTGGGACGCACCATTGCCATTTTGCTGGATGGGGAAGTTCTGACGGCGCCTAACGTAAGAGAACCGATTTTGGGCGGCCGGGCGGAAATCACCGGCCAGAAAACCTTGGAAGAAGCGCAGGAACTGGCGGTGCTCCTGCGGAGCGGCGCGCTCCCCGTGAAGGTGAATATTATCGAAACCAGAACCGTCGGCCCCTCCTTGGGACAAGATTCTAAGGATAAGAGCCAGTTTGCTTTTGTGGTGGGTATTGGGGCGGTATTGCTGTTCATGGTGTTGTTCTATCGCTTCTCCGGCTTTATTGCGGACGTGGCCTTGATGGCTTATACGATTATGCTTTTGGCGCTCTTGTGGGGGCTGGATGCCACCTTGACCTTGCCGGGGGTGGCGGGGATAATTCTCTCCATCGGTATGGCGGTGGATGCCAACGTGCTGATTTTCGAGCATTTTAAGGAAGAATACCGCCAAGGAAAAACCCTCAGGCTTTCCATGGATGCCGGCTTTGACCGAGCTTTTACCACGATTTTTGACTCGAATATCACCACCATCATCGCCGCCGGGGTATTGTTCTTTTTGGGAACGGGAACCATTCGCGGCTTTGCCGTCACTTTGGGACTGGGTACCCTGCTCAGTATGCTCACGGCCATTACTTTAACCAGATATATGCTAAAACTCAGCATTGCTTCCATGATATTCAAGAGTCCGGCCGCTTACGGAGCTACGGGCTTCATGCTGGACGGGAAGGCGGTGGCGAAAAATGGGTAAGTTTGACATTGCCGGCCGCCGCAAGATATGGTTTGCCATTTCGCTCCTCATCATTATTCCCGGTTTCTTCTGCATGGCAGTCCGTGGTTTTAATTTTGGCATCGACTTTACCGGCGGCACGATAATCGACCTCAGATTTGCTAAACCTGTATCCATCGCCGACGTGAGAACCAGTCTAACGCCTTACGGCCTAGAGGGTAGCACCATTCAGCTCTCCGGCGACCAATCGGATGTGGCACAGGCCGCCGACGTCATGATTCGCACCGTGGATTTGGAGGAAACGGAGCGCAAGGAGGTCATGGCCGGACTCAAAAATGACTTGGGAGATTATCAAGTCATGCGAGAGGAAAAAGTGGGCGCCACCATTGGCGGCGAACTTATCATGAATGCCGTCATGGCTCTCTTGGTATCTTGGGCGCTCATCATTCTTTATGTGGCCTATCGTTTCGAGTTCCGCTTCGGGATAGCGGCGGTGCTGGCCTTGGTGCATGATGTTATCATCGTGCTGACGGTGTTTTCCCTGACCCAGCGGCAGATTGATTCCTCTTTTGTGGCGGCGCTCTTAACCGTTATCGGCTATTCCATCAATGATACCATCGTTATTTTTGACCGCATCCGAGAGAATTTAAAACTCCACTTCAGCAAGAATGGCGACATCGTGGAACTGGTGAATCGTAGCGTCTATCAGACCCTGACCCGTTCATTATATACGGTGTTCACGGTACTCTTCACCACCTTTGCCCTGTATTTCTTCGGCGGCGAAACCACGAAGGACTTTGCCTTCGCGCTCATCGTAGGCTTCACCTGCGGCTGCTACTCCTCAATTTTCATTGCCAGCCCACTGTGGATCGTCCTGAGGAATCGCGCCGAAGCCAAGAAACACAAGGCGAAAGCGGCGTAAGTTTTTCCGTTTTCACTCTTGCATTGGAGAGGGAAATGTGATAGAGTTTTGGCGATGTTGGACGGTCCGCTGAGCAGGTCTAAGGCTTGCCATGAACGTCATTAAAGGAGGAAAATATTTACATGAACATCATCGAAGCTCTGGAGAAGGAGCAGCTCAGAGACGACATCCCGGAATTTGCCCCGGGGGATACGGTCAGGGTACATGCCAAGATTGTGGAAGGCAACCGGGAGCGTATTCAGGTTTTTGAGGGCGTGGTCATCGCCCGTCAAGGCTCGGGGGTGCGGGAAAACTTCACCGTTCGCCGCATTTCCTACGGGATAGGGGTCGAGAGAATGTTCCCCGTTCATTCGCCGCGTATCGACAAGATCCAAGTCATGCGGCGTGGCGTTGTCCGTCGCGCCAAGCTGTACTATCTGCGCAATCGCACGGGTAAGGCGGCTCGCATCAGAGAGAAACGCTGATTCAGTGTGTGGTGGTGAGCAGGAGCTGCGAGGGCAGTTCCTGCTTTTTTTGAGGATTGGGGAGGATACTTTGAATTCCTTAGGGCAAGAGGCCAGAGACTGGATTATTTCCATCGTCGTGGCCGTGGTATTGGCCTTCTTCATCAGGCAATTTATCGTGGAGTTATACATTGTGGACGGGCCATCCATGCGTCCCACCTTGCAATCCCAAGAACGCTTGGTGGTAAATAAATTCATTTACCGCTTCCGTCCGCCGGAAAAAGGGGAAGTCTTGGTGTTTCGCTATCCGCGAGACCCCAGCCGGGATTTTATTAAGCGAGTTATTGCTACCCCCGGCGACACCATCGAGATACATTCGGGTCATGTTTTTGTCAATGACCAGCTGATGACCGAGCCTTACATTCTCGACACGACTCGTAGCGAATACCCCAAGGCCACCGTGCCTGAGGGAACCATTTTTGTCATGGGGGATAATCGCAACAATTCGGAGGACAGCCGCTTTGCCGACGTGGGTTTTGTCCCCTACGATTTGGTTAAGGGTAAGGCCATGCTGGTGTTCTGGCCCTTCAGCGAGTTTAAGACTTTGGATTAAAATTGAGTAGGAGGGGGTGATTAGCCCCCTTCCGCTCACACACCGTGAGTACCGTTCGGTACACGGCGTTTTCAATAGTTGACGTGTACTGACTGGTACGCACCGTTACTATTCACGGGCAATAAAATAAGCATACCAAAGGCGCAGACTTTTTACCGGTCTGCGTCTTTGGTCAGTATTTGTGTTAGAGATAACGGTTTACCTTTGCTTTCAGACGAGCAATCAATTGTTTTTGCAGACGATACTCGTATTGCAAGGCTACGAAGTTCTTTTTTAATCCCTCATGTTTATCCACAAGCCTCTCATAATCCCTGTATAATGTCCGTGCATAATCGCCGCCCATGTCACTTCACCTCACTTTCTTGCTTATATTTTCGATTGATTTACATAAAACATTAAGTGCTCTCGGGATTTTTTCGCCCCGTGAATAGTAACGTTAGGTAGTCTCACCTATAATAACGGGGAGGAGTGATATCGCGATGAACGTCACCGCCTACCGGTTGCGAGCCTTGCGCGAACAGAAGGGCTGGTCTCAGCGCGAAGTGGCGCAACGTATCGGCATTACCCGTGCCGCTTACAATAAATATGAAAAATATGAACGAGGCACCAGTCGGCCTGTCCGCAAGCTCCACGAGCTGACGGTTATTTTCGGCGTTTCCGCTGACTACCTGTTGGGCAAAGACGAAACGGCTTGGGAAACCGAGCTGGTCAGTATCCCCGACCATAATCCCTTGCTTTTTTCCAAAAAAAATAGCCTTGCCGCCAGCAAGGCCGTTTTTGTTTTCGTTTTTTTTTAGACCTAGGATTACACGAATTAGCGAAAAAAGGCCGCCCAAAGGCGGCCGGTCTAGGCGGCTTTACGCTCGGTGTAGGCGCAAGTGGCGGTGAGGTTTTCGACCGTCCCGGATTTGCCCATTGTTCGCATCTCGTTAATAATTTCGTGTAACCTGCGAATAACGGGAGTAGTAAAAGATTTAGCCCCACATTGACGGCAAACAAGGGCAGGAACGTTTCTTACCACATACAATGCTCCGTCAATCTCAATACTGTAAGTAATGGTTTTATCTTCTAATGTGCCTAAGCACTCAATACAATTGTCCACGTTAGCACCTCCCCCATAATCTAGTCTTAAGATGGTTCCCATTCTGCAGGATCCGGCCTGTACGTCGTGATAAGCCAAGCACTATGCGGAGCAAGAGCGCAGACTACATGAATACCGTTATTGCCGCACACAAGGCAACTGGGGTACGGACTGTCATCAGGATACTCTTTAATGACTTCCCCACTCATTATGGCAGACAACACTTCTTCCGTTGATATTTGCCGCTCCACCATTCTGTCATTGATGTGGCCAGTCCATACGACAACATCAATTCGACAAAAATCCCTAATCTCTTCTATCACGCTACCACCTCTGTCTGCAATGATACCACAAGATAAAAGGCCAAACAAGCCCCCAGCCGTTTTTGTTTTCAGCGCAGTTCGATTTCCGTATGTAGCGCGCCCATGACGCGCCGGGACTGACCGGCTTCGTCAAAGAGGTCGAGGCTGACCTGCAACAGATTGTAGTCTGTCAGGGAATAGCCGGAGAGATTTAGCATAAAATCCTTGGTCTCTCCGGCCATGAGTTCGCAGCCCTCTTTTGTTTCCCGTAACTCTTCCGGGTGACCGCCCCAGCGCAGTAGCAGAATAGACCACTGACTGCGAGGATAATTAAGCAGAGTGGGATTAGCCACGCGCACACATACATTCCAGTTTGGCGGCAGGTGAATATTCCCCTCCCTGTCCTGCCATGGGCGCCAAGTTTCTTCGGCAAAAGAAAAGTTATGTTGCCATGCGCCACCGTTCAGACGACCAAGCTTATCGGTGGATGAAACCAACGCTCTGCTCGATCGCTTGGGCGAAACGCAGTGGCTGGCGTAGAGATCAACAGAAAACTATTGGGTATTCACTAAGAGGTTCGTACCGTTCGGCACGAACCTCTTTTTTATAGCGACTGTGGTTGCTCGATAATCATGTAAGTTACTTTTTGGGTCTTAGCGTCTATGCGCAGACGAAAAAAGGGTTTGGGCGTGATTTTCCCCTTTTTTTTGGCGGTGCCGCCGCCGTAGCACATGACGGTATCCCGGTTATGGTCGATGTATTCGTGGGTTTTGCCGTATTGCTCGATGACGGCTTCTTTGGTGGAACCGATGCCGATTCCCTCCGGGGTGGTAATCCCCTGTTGGCGGTCGATGATGATGCCAAAGACGCCGCTTTTTTTGCTCCCGGGAGGCGCCTTTACGATAATCTCCGGACTGTAGAGATCAATGCGGTCGCGCCAACAATTGTTTTGCCCGTTGGCCGTAACTACAATTGGTCTGCCTAAAGCCTTAAACACGTTTTCCAGCGTGTCTCCCAGCTTTAGGGTGCTTTTACTCATCCGAAATTCCGTGGGCATGGGAGCTACCGCCTCCACCACGCCGCTAAAGAGATAGCAAAGACAAATTGCTCCCAGTAAAATCTTTGTTAGGCGCATACAAACCACCTCTTTTGGGGGTTAGGGTGAAAAATTTTCCGTTGCAGTCGTTCTTCCGTACAAAGACGAAAATAATCGTTAAAAGTCTATTAAGGTTTCCAAAGGGGATTATCCCCTTTGGCCGCCGGAGGCAAAATAAGAATTTGGCCGCCGGAGGCAAAAAATAAAAACTTATATCGCAGCGATACCTTGCAAAAAAGCCCGGTCTTCAGCGGATAGTTCCACTTTAGCCAAAAGATCGGGGCGTTTTTCGTAAGTGGCCTTTAGCGCTTCTTGTCGCCGCCAGCGGTTGATTTTGGCGTGGTCGCCGGAAATGAGAACCTCCGGCACGGTAAGCCCGGCAAATTCTCGGGGTTTGGTGTATTGGGGATAGCCTAGGATGCCGTCATAAAAGGAATCGGTGGTGGCAGAATCCGCTGCGCCCAAAACTCCCGGGAGCATTCTGGCCACTGCGTCGGTGATGACCATGGCCGGCAGTTCCCCACCCGTCAGCACATAATCGCCTAGGGAAATGGCTTCGTCCGCTAAATTGGCAATTCTGGCATCGTAGCCCTCGTAGTGGCCGCAGATAAAAATCAGCCAATCCAGCTTCGCCAGTTCCTTGGCCTTTGCTTGAGTGAAGGGAACCCCCGAGGGATCCATCAGCAAAACGCGTCTTTTGCTAGGGGAAATGCCGGTTTTGTCGCTGTCCAGTACCTGACCCACGGCGGCAAAGAGAGGCTCGGGCTTTAAAACCATGCCGCTGCCTCCCCCAAAGGGGGTGTCATCTACCTGATGATGCTTGTCCGTGGCAAAATCCCGAAAGTTGGTGTAATGCACCGTGAGGAGTCCCTTGTCAATGGCGCGTTTGATGATGCTGTCCCCGAAAGGTCCCGCAAACATGGACGGAAACAGGGTGAGCATATCGACTCGCATCAGCCGTCCTCCAATTGTTGCCGGTCGATAGTCATTTCCCCGGCGGTGAGATCAATCCCTGTCACCACTTTTTTCAGCGCCGGGATTAAAAGCTCGCCGCCGCTCGCCAGCTCCGTTACATAAACATCGTTACTGCCGGTGGACAGGACGTTTATTACTTTTCCTAATGTTTCCCCTTGGGCGTCTTTCACCGTAAGACCGATAATGTCAAAGGTGTAAAACTCTCCGTCGTTTAAAGGCGCGGCCTCCGCCCGAGATACCGTCAGGAGTTTTCCCGTTAGGAGGGCGGCTTTATCGCGAGTTTCATAACCGACGAATTTCATTAAGAGATGCCGAGGGCGCTCTTTTACGGCGGCGATGGCAAGCCGTTCCTCTCCTACCATGACGGCCTTCATAGCGGCAAAACGGCCGGGAAAATCCGTTAAAGGAAATATTTTGACTTCCCCGGCTACCCCGTGGGGCGCTCCTACCTTGCCGATAATTACGCGCTGTTCTTCAGCTTCTGATGGCAATGATTTTGTCATCTTCCACCAGCACTTCCACGTTCATCAGCTCGCGCATATTGTCCCCCAGCCGCACTTCCACCTGCCGTTCCAGCGTCCCTTGCACGATTTCCGCGCCAATGGCCAACTTTTCCATCTCTTCCTGCCGCGCCATGGCGTCGGCGCGATACTCCAGACGCTTTTGCCGCTCGCGACCAAAGTATTGCTGAATGGCTTGGAATTTTTGTTGCCCCTCCAGAGTGTTCATATCCGGCTTGTTTTCTTCGATGGCGCGCTTTTCTTGAATATTTATCTGTTGCACCTCTAATTCGGCGCGGTTAATGCCTTCCTTCAGCTCCGTTAAGAGCCGATTTTTGAGCTTTTCCGTCAGTTTGGCCTTGATGGTGACGGGCATTTTCAGGGAAATGCTGTCCATGGGTTCCTTGTCCTCCTTAAAAAAAAGGCGACAGAAGGCGACCGGTCGTCGCCCCCTGACGCTTAAAATGATTTACACAATATCCACGCTGACGCGCTCATTGACGCGAGTCGCCGCCGCCTTGACAATGGTGCGAATGGCGTTGGCAATGCGCCCCTGCTTACCGATAACACGACCCATGTCGTCCGGAGCAACATGAAGCTCCAATACCAGCTGCTCGCGCTCGTCGCGCTTTTCCTCTACCACTACGGCATCGGGGTTTTCCACCAAAGCCTTGGCAATGTTTTCTACGATTTCTTTCACGCTGGAGGTGCCTCCTTAAACTTGTTCAAGCACTTTTACTTTCGGCTAATTTTTTTAATACCCCCTGCTGACGCAGGATGGATTTTACCGTATCCGTAGGCTGAGCGCCTTTTTTGAGCCAATCCATGGCCTTGGCCTCATCCAAAGTTATGGCCGCCGGCTCTTTGCCGGGGTCGTAGTTACCGATAATCTCGATGAAACGACCGTCCCTCGGCGAGCGAGCATCCGCCACCACAATGCGATAAAAAGGGTTCTTCTTTGCCCCCATGCGGTTCAAACGCATCTTTACTGCCATGTTTTCACCTCCTTAAAGGGAATGTTCCCTTAGGGCATAAAGGGAAGTTTCAGGCCGCCTAAGCCGGGGAAGCCTCCCCTTTTTCCCTTTTGCGCCTTCTTCATTTTTTTCATCATCTTCTTCATCTCGCCGAATTGCTTGAGCAGACGATTAACGTCCTGCACCTTAGTGCCGCTACCCAAAGCGATTCTTTTGCGACGAGAGCCGTTGATGATGGTAATGTCGGCTCGTTCCTTTTTGGTCATGGACTGGATAATGGCCTCTATCTGGCGCATTTCCTTGCCGTTAAGGTCAATATCCTGCCCGGCCAGCTGTTTCTTTAAGCCGCCCATCCCCGGTATCATGCCCAAAATGGTGTCCAGCGACCCTAGCTTTTTCACCTGTTGCATCTGCGCTAGGAAGTCATCCAAGGTAAATTCGTCCTTGCGAATTTTCTTCTCCAGCTTCTGAGCTTCCTCTAGGTCAAAGCTCGCTTGGGCTTTTTCCACCAAGGACAGAACATCCCCCATGCCCAAAATCCGCGAAGCCATGCGGTCGGGGTGAAAAGGCTCCAAAGCCTCCAATTTTTCCCCCATACCCACGAATTTAATGGGAATCCCCGTCACGGCTTTGACGGAAAGAGCCGCGCCCCCTCTGGCATCGCCGTCCATCTTGGTGAGGATAACGCCGTCAATACCTAGGGAAGCATGAAAAGCCTCGGCCACGTTCACCGATTCCTGCCCCGTCATGGCATCCACCACGAGGAGAATCTCTTGGGGGGAAACGGCGGCGCGAATGTCCCTCAGCTCCTGCATGAGCGGTTCGTCTATCTGCAATCGTCCGGCGGTATCAATAATGATAACGTCATTGGCATGGGAGGCGGCGTAAGACACACTATCCGTAGCTATCCGCACCGCTCCTACCGTAGGCTCCTCGGTAAAGACGGGGAGGGACAAACTCTTCCCCACGGTCTGTAGCTGCTGAATGGCCGCCGGGCGGTAAATATCCGCCGCCACCAAGAGAGGGCGTTTCCCCTGCTTCTTCAGCGACAGCCCCAGTTTACCGGCGGAGGTGGTCTTGCCGGCGCCCTGCAATCCCACCATCATAATGATGGTAGGCGGTTGCGGCGACATATTGAGCCGACTTTGGGCGCCGCCCATGAGCGCCGTCAGTTCTTCATCGACGATGCGCACGACGACCTGCCCCGGCGTCAAGGTATCCAGCACGTCCTGCCCGATGGCTCGTTCTTTGACTTTTTTTATGAAGTCCTTGACGACTTTAAAATTAACATCAGCCTCCAGAAGAGCTATTCGCACTTCTCGCATGGCCTCGTTTACGTCGCTTTCCGACAGCTTGCCGCGACCTCGCAGTTTTTTGAAGGTGGTCTGCAAACGCTCGGACAAACTCTCAAAAATCAAACCCATACCTCCTGCGTAATCGGGTCAACATGAATCCTGCCCTCCGCAAGACCCACACCTACCGATTATAGCCAGTGACAGGCGGTCTGTCAAGAAATTTTACGCGGCAAAGCAAATCTCTTAAAACATCTTGAAGGTATTCACCAGCGGCGTTTTGCCGTAAAAAGTAAAGGTGTCGGATTCGCCTTCCACGCCTAGCTCTCGCCAAACACTGCCCAGTTCGTAGTCGGAATGGCTGTAGCCAAGTCCCAAGGTGGTCATGCTGTGTCCCACCGGGGCTTCGTAGGAGATATTGCCCCCGTGTTGGTTGCTGTTGGAAACGAGCGCTCCCACGCTGAGTTTGCTGCCCGTGCCGCCCAAGTTTTTCCAGTCCGCTTGCAAGCCGTAGCGATAGCGACCGGCGGCCTGGCTACCGTAGTTTTCGGCGTAGAGGACGTAAGATCGGGGCTTATAAGAACTGACGTTCACGGTGAGCTTGCTGGTACCCAGCGCCTCGCCGAGAGCCAGTACGGCGTTGGCCTCGATGCTGGGAATATCGCGAAGGTTACGGAGGGTAAACCGCGCCCCATTGACGGCGGTGTCCTGCGAGGTCGGGTTTATATTTTCAATGGCGGCATCGTCCCGTTCCGTCTGACGCGGAATATCCTCTCCGGGAGTAGCCACGGCAGGAGCCGCCAACGCCGTGGACGTCGGTAGCGCCAAGACAACGGTTATGGTCAAAAAACTACGGCGGAATTTTTTTATGTTCACAAAGAATTACCTCTGTTTCCTGTTGGATTTTGTTGTATAATGAATGTGTTGGTCAAGGATGGGGAGGGAATGTAATGTCTGATGAGAAAGAACGAGCCGTTACTACCGACAAAGAGTCTCCCACCTACGCCGGACTTATGCTTTCGCTCAGAGCTTTTCGGGGGAGGTTGGTGGAGAAACGGCATTTTGTGTTGAACACCAAGCCCAGAGAAATTGACGTGCGAATTATCGATAACCTAAGTCCTGAAGCCGGGCGGATGGACAACGACATCGCCTATATGTTTGAGCGGCACAATCTCGTTGAGCTGAAAAATCCCAACGAGCCGCTGAATATTGATACCTTTTGGAAGGGCATCAGCTACGCCGCCCAGTATAAAAGCTGCGGTTACGATGACACGTTACAGAAGCAAGGCGTCAACGCCATTCCGGCCAAAGATGTGACGTTCACCTTTTTGCGGCTGAGTAAACCGCAAGCCCTACTAACGAAGGATTTGCCGACAGACGGTTTTAGCGTTACGAAAAAATTCCCCGGCGTGTACTATGTAACGGGTTTGCCGTCCATAAAGATGCAGATAGTTGTCGGTAAGGAGTTGGTGGGGGATGCCTTTGTGCCGATCAGAGCACAAAAGGAAAACTCGGCCAGAGCCGATGCGGAAAAGCTCGTGGCGATGATGGCCAACACCGAGCAAGGCACTAAGGACAGGGAATTGATTGAGGCCGTAGTGCGAGCAAGTGCCGGAGCGAACAAGCAATTGTATGAAAAAATGAGAGGGGAGCTGACGGGAGTGTATAATGCGTTACGCGAAATTATGAAGGATGATTTGGAGGCTGCGGCCAGAAATGCAACGCAGTCCGTGATTGACGACGCTGTAAGCTATATGCAACAAAAGGGCTATGAAGATGCCGAGATTGCTGATTTTACCAATTACCTCAAGAGCAAAACCGAGGCTAAAGTCATGGTTTAGTATGCCAGCCGGAAGGAGAGGAACGCTAAGATTCCCCTCCTTTTTTTCGTTATTCTTCCTCCTCGTCCCCCTGCTGATCGACGTTCGGCTCGCTACTCCGCTGCCCTGCGGCTACTTCTTCGGCGCTCATGGAGCGAGGCGCTTTTACGCCCTCGTTTTCAATCTTCAAGATGCCGTGTCCGTTCCAAGTCATTGGCGCGCCGGTGTTGACGGCAGAGGTGGGGGAGTTGGGATTGGCGTCGGTGGCGTCGCCGGAAGTGGTGGCGGTAGTGGCGGCGGTGTCGGTGGCTTCCCCGGAGTCTTCGGTGTTATCGCCGCCAGATTCCGCGACGGTTGCCGGAGCTACCGATACGGGAGTCACGGGGGCGGCGGCTACGGAAACAACGGCTTCCATCTGCGACACCGTGACTCCCACTTCCTCTAACCGATTTTCTACTGCCGCCATGGGTTCAGACTTCGGTGTAGGTTCGGGAGTTGGTTCAGGGGTAGGAGTAGGCGTAGGTTCGGGGGTGGGGGTACTGTCGGTAATGGTAAGTTTGCCGGGGGGGTAGCCGGTGATTTTGTAGTTGGCGTTGGTAAAATCGGTAGTGATGTCGTATTCGCCCACCGCGCTGTCTTGGGTGGCGATGGTCGTCCAAATGGGAACACCGTCGCCGTCAATTAAGCCCGTTGCCGTGCCGCTAAAGCTAGTGGGGAAGTCGCCGCCGCTATATTTGTCCCAAGTAACATCGTTGCCTTTGAGGGTGAGTTCCTTGGCGGTGATGTCGCCGCTTCCCGTGGCGGCGGTGGCAAGGCTATAGTTGCCCGACTTCGCGCCGCTTAATGTCAGCGTATAGTTCACGGTTTTGCCCGTTCCCACATTTTTGTCGGCGTAAGTCCCCGTGGCAGTGGCGGTGACGCTGTTTGTATCATCGGACACAACGCCGTACAGTGTAGGAACAGTGATGGCGGAGGTTACGTCCTCCGTTCCGTCATAGGTCTTCGTCACCGCCGCAAATTCGCCGAGGGTGAGGGGGCGTTTGTTGATGGTAAGGGTGGCGGTATCGTTGGCCGCTATGATGTTGTAACCCTGCTGATCGGAATAGAGAGATTTAAGCCCCGTATAGCTGTAAGTCCCGGCGTCGGTTTACCATTGACGATGCCCACATTTTCTACGATGCCTGAGACCGCAGTAAACAAACCGATGGCACCATCTACAGCGTTACTAACGGTCAAGTTTTTTATGACGTAGTTCAGTCCATCAAAGCGACCGGTAAATCTATTAGGATGATAACCACTAGCCCACCCCCGACCAATCGGCTTAAAGTTGTTTATTGAACTCGCATCAATATCGTTGGCCAACATAGAATTGCCGTTGGGGTCAATATTCTGTAATTCTTCGGCGGTGCTGACGAGTTTATAATAGGTAGGCGTGGTGCTGTCCGTTGTAAGAGTCAGGTTGTTATCGTTTGTACGGCCTACATGGAAAGCGTCGCTACTCGTCGCCGTAACTTTCAGCGAAGTACCTGCCTTTACATTATCCACGTTCTTAAAAGTGATATTATCGCCCTCGACGATAACGCTATTGGCAGCTTTCAGCGTCCCCTTGTTGATAATATCTCCCTCATAGGTAAGGCCGCTGGCCTGTAGCCCTGCCAAAGCCGTCGCGTAGCTATTTAGCTTTCCGCCTAAATCCGCCGTGGAAATATTGAGCGTCCCCACATCTATACTGGCGCCGTTGTCGATGGTTATACCGTTGGGATTGACGAGGTAAATAGCGCCTTTGCCGGTAATTGTGCCGTAGATTTCCGAGAGGTTATTGCCGCGAACGTAGTTCAAGTAGTTGTTGGCATCAAAATTTACCTTAGCATTGGCTCCCACGGAAAAACTCTGCCAAGTGATAAGATTGTTGGCGGAGCCGTTAATGGTCATGGTATTGCCGCTGGTGGTGATGCTGGCCGACGAGCTAATCCCACCCACGGGCAAAGCGCCCACCTCCGGCGCAGCTTGAGCCTTCGGCGTAAAGCCGCAGACCCCGGCGAGGATAGCCGCCGCCACGGCGAGATGCAGTTTGCTTTTCTTGCGTTTCTTGCCTTTCATGTTTTATCCATCCTTTCCTTGGAAACACAAAAAAGCCCTAAGGGCACGGTCGCCCCTAAGGCATAAAAATTGACATTATATTTTGTAAAAAAGAGGCTCCTGCTACCCCCTGAATACAGAATATTCGCAGTTGTGGCTCGCGTTTATCTTTTTCATGGTGGGGGGTGCCTCCTTTCGTGTTGACTTATCCTCGTACTTACCCATTATACGTTTTGGGGAGTAAAATGCAACAGATTTTTTTAGTCGCCCGTCAAACTTGCTTATGAGCAACCATTCACAGCAAGCTGTACATCCTGCCAATTTCCTGTACCTTCTCCACGGTGAGATTGGCATACTGCGCGACCTTTTCCACGGGCAGATTGTCTCGGAGCATACTTATGGCATTAAAAGTGCGAGCCTCCGCCAATCCGTTTGCATGGCCTTCCTCGCGGCCTTCCTCGCGACCCTCCTTGCGACCTTCCTCACGGCCTTCTTCGCGGCCTTCTTCGCGGCCAATATCCATCAATTCCTCCATAACCTTGCACATCTGATTCAATCCTCCTTCCTTTTGTTTGAAGAACCGCGCCCGTTTGGCGAGTACGTCATAGTGCATATTGTCGGGATCCGTACAGCGAAAATCGTGGATGAGCTTTCCTAACGCGGGATCATCCTGCGCGGCGGCGTTGACGTAAATTATCTCCGCTTTGTCCTTAAACCGAGTGTTTATTCAGTTCCTTAATGGTACGGCGAATATGGTAAATCGGCAGTCCTCCGCCCAACACGTCAGTTTCAGTTAAAAATATAACCTTGATTTCGTTCAAGTCATGCCATTTAACGCCTTTTTCGACACTCATGGTGTCCAGCATACTGCTGTTGTACCTTGCTCGTAAGGGAGCGGCTCCCTCAGGGCTACGCTGAACTTCTACGTCGTAATTCTTCCCGTCCGCGTCTTCGGCGAACACATCAAAGATAACCTCGCGTCCGTATATGTTGGGGACTTGTTCCTGCGTTGTCACTCTTTTGACCTTTAACTTTGGCCTTTTGATTACTATGCGCAACAGCAGTTCCATACACTCGGGGCTGTCCTTAAAACAGCAGTGGAAAAAAGTATCGTCTATCAGCCGTAACCGTTGTATGTAGGGCATATATTTCTGAATTTTATCGTTTACCACCGCGCCGACTGTCCTCCTTTGTAGAAATTATATACCGCACATGGGGGCTTGTCCAGATGATTGAGCGTTTACAGTAGGAAAGGGTCACGCTACTCCCCCACCAAACAAACCAGCTTGCCACTGAAAGCCACCCCGTACCGCCAAATCTCTTTTACTCCTTGCTCCGTTAGTTCGGCGATGTATTCTTTATTATCAATTTGCTTTAGAGCCTCTTCGGCGAAAGGC
The DNA here is from genome assembly GCA_017476005.1 of Selenomonadaceae bacterium. Lineage (GTDB taxonomy): Bacteria > Bacillota > Negativicutes > Selenomonadales > Selenomonadaceae > RGIG5097. The sequence continues at coordinate 61,351 of JAFVEM010000024.1, forward strand.
TGCAAATCCTCGGCTGCGGTAATTCCCTTAGCGGCTTTTAGCTCCAAGATCACTCCGGGGGAGGCGATATTCACCGGAAAGAAGGCGATATCGAACCGGCCGTAGCCAGACTCCCGGTTGGATTTTACCCTATAGTCTCCTTCCATTAACACCGTCAGCCCCATCATGAGGCCGTGGTAAAAAATCTCCGGCTCGCCGGTGTCGTGGTAGCTGACCATATCTCTGAGTACTCGGCGCAGATATTTTTGAAAAGCCTCGGCGCGCCCCTCTGTCATAGCGTCCAGCATATTGTAGAGCATGACTTCGCCGCCCCGACCGATGAGGTGGGTTAAGATTTCCTGCTCGTAGGCCGTTTGCACCTCTAAGTTAGGTATCTTTAGCAGACACCAATCGCGGCGTCTTTTGTCTTGGTACTGCTTAACGGCCTTAAGATAGCCGGTGGTCATGAGCATCATGTAGAGGGAATTGGCATTCTCCCTTATTTCCGGGTAAATTACCCCTTCATCCACCTTGGCCTTTACCGTTGCAAACTCTACCAATTTGGTAAGTTCTTCCCGTCGTTCTCCGTCAACTCTTTTGAGCAGCTCGCGTAAAATGACGTTGCCGGAAGTGTTGAGCCAATAGGGCTTAAAAGTGCAACCATTTTTTACAAAATTTATCACCGACCAAGGATTATAGATTTCTACACCGCCGAAATTGTAGCCGTCGTACCATTTTTTTAATTCGGCGAGGCTGTCCTGTACACCGTTATCCTCCATCAGTTTCGTAACTTCCGCCGTGGTAAAGCCCAGAACGTCGCTGTAGGATAGAGACAACACCGAGCAAACTTCTAAATTGTTCAGATCGCTGAAAATACTCTCTTTCGATACCCGTGACACCCCGGTGAGAACGGCAAAATCAAGATAGTCGTTGGTTTTTAGAGCGGCGCCCAACAGTCGTTTCATAAACAGAATACATTCGGGATAAAACCCATATTCCCATGAGGCGATAATGGGAGCGTCGTATTCGTCAAGAAGGAGCAGGGGCTTCTTCCCGTAGTGCTGGTAGAGGTAACGGCAGAGATTGGCGAGGGTGGCTTCCATTTCCGCTAGGGTGGCTTGGCGCTTGAGTACGGTAGCAAAAAAATCCCGATCCGTCGGTGACAAGGCCGCTGATTCTTGCAGATACAAGTAGCTGTTATAAAGCCCGGAGAGGAACAGCCTAAAACTATTCAATTCCTCTGCCCAGCTATCCTGCTGTACATCCTTTAACGTCAAGAAAATCACCGGCCGGGAGCCTTGCTCTCGCATATACTCCTCCCCGGCCTTTTCTATATCCAGCCCGGCGAAAAGGGCGCGATTCTCCTCCGCCTTTTCCAGCGTAAAAAAGTAACGTAGCATGGAGAGAGTCAAGGTTTTCCCGAAGCGCCGAGGGCGCGTGAGGAGAGTGACGGCGCTGTGACCGCCCAACAGTTCTTTGATAAAACGAGTCTTATCCACGAAATAATAATTTTTTTCGCGTAGAGCCTTGAAATTGTCAACGCCGATGGGCATGGTGAATTTTGGTCGCGGCATGGTGGGTTCCTCCTTCAAAAAATTTTTGACTTCGCTCTCATTTTAACACAACGGCTACCCAAAGGCATTATTTTCCCCACAAAAATGGACTCACCTCAGGGACGTTACGGCGCTAAGAAATTCCTCTCTTGTTACGCCGTAGTGATTAAGCCTACGCAAAAAGGTTTTGGCGTTGGCGTAGCCTAACCCCAGTATAGCGCCCAATTTGGCGCGTTTTGTCACGGAATCCGCGCCGCCGCTAAGCCCATAACGAAGGAGATCGGCGGCGGTAAAATTTTCCGTCGCCTCCCACCCTAGGGTTCGCACTTTTGCCAGCGCTTTTTGAATGGCGGTGGGGCTGGCTTGCTCCACGCCGATATCGTCACTCGCCGTGGCTTCTTCTAGGGGAATAAAAGCGTGTTTGGCCTTGGGGAATCGCTTGGCGAGGTATTTTCTGATGTTTTCCCCGGCGCTGTCCGGATCTGTCAGAATTATGATGCCTCGTTTGCGATAGGCTTGTTCGATGTCCTGCAAAGTGCGGCGATTTAGCGTAAACCCACCGGTGATGATGCAATCCGCCTCCACCGCCCGGTTCACCGCCACTACGTCCATTTTGCCTTCCACCACCAATACTTCTTTTATCATTTTTGTATCCTTCTATTGTTATTGTAGTAGAATATTTGTCACAGCCTCATACACAGCGGCGTGAATGTCATCCACGCTTCGGGGGATGCCTCCCTCCGAGCAAATTATGTGTCGCCAACCGTATTTTTTCGCCAGTTCCGTGTAAGCTGCGTGACAGCGTCTTAGATAGGCTAAATTAGCTTCATGAATGTCGGGGGAGGCGCCTCGTTCTTTGGCGCGAGCCGCCAATAATTTTTCGGCGGCCTTTGGCTCCATGTCCAAAAAAACAACCCCGTCGGGCTGAGGTAACCCCAATTTGTTATATTCTAGGTCAAAGAGCCACGTCAAAAAATTTTCTCGCGCCGCCCCGGCGGCAATTTTTATGCCCTGATGCACCATGTTGGACGTGGTGTAGCGATCGGCGATAATTATGTCCCCGGCTTCATAAAATTTACGCCACGCAGTCTGAAAAGAGGCGTAGCGATCCACCGCATAAAAAACGGAGGCGGCGTAAGGATTCACCCCTTCGGCCTTGTCCCCAAAATCTCCCCTAAGGTACATTCGCACCGGCGCCGAGGCTTCCGACTCGTAGTCCGGGAAGGAAATTTTGTGGGCAGGATAACCATCCGCCCAGAGCCTCGTCAAAAGTTTATGTGTCTGAGTAGCCTTGCCGGAGGCATCCCCGGCTTCGACGATAATGAGTTTTCCCTTGGGCATTTTTTCCTCCTATACTTTAATGACCGTCAGACGCAGTTCGGCTTCGGTTTCACCTGTTAGCGTCAGCCCCATGGCTCGTCTGGCTTCGATATAGTTTATGATATCCGGCGTAATCAAGTCGCCCGGACAAAGGAGAGGTATGCCCGGGGGATAAAACATAACAGCCTCCCCGGCAATACGTCCCAAGGCTTTTTCCCATGGAACGCTCTCTTTGGGGGCAAAAAAAGCCTCCCTCGGAGAGAGTACCGCTTTTGGCCACGTCGGCAAAGGCAAATTTACGATTTTCTTCGTCCGGGGGGCGGCGTGGTTTAGAGCCAGTTCCCTCAAGGCGTCTTGCAGTCGCGCCGTTTCCGCCTCGCCGTCGGCGTAAGAAATAATAAACAGCACGCTATAGGCGTCTGCCAGTTCCGGTTGCATTTTATACTGCTCGCGCAAAATTTTCGCCGCCTGCGCCCCGCTTAACCCTAAATTTTTCACCGTTACCGTCAATTTGGTGGCATCCAAGCCGCAAGCGCCGGAGGTATTTGCCACGGACAGTTTTTCCTCCCCAAAGGCGTACAGACCCGGCATTTCATTTATTTCCTGCCGGAGGCCATCAGCCAACCGAACGGCGCGCGTCCATTTAGTTTCCCCCTCCTCCGCCATTTGTTTTCGCGCCAGATCAATGGAGGCCATGAGGAGATTATTGGGGCTGGTGGATTGCAAGAGCGCCGCCGCCGCCTGTATGTTCTCCTGCGCCATTCCTTTTCCCACCAAGAGGAGCGAGGCTTGGGTGAGCGCTCCCAAAAGTTTATGGGTACTTTGCGCCGCCGCATCCGCTCCCAAGGAAATAGCCTCCGGCGGCAATAGCGGCGAAAAAGGGAGGTGAGCGCCGTGGGCTTCATCTACCAGCACCAAAATATTCTTTTCGTGCGCCGCCTGTACTATGGCGGCCAAATCGCAAGTCACGCCGTAGTAGGTGGGATAGACTATCACCAAGGCTTTGGCGTCGGGATGCCTAGCAATGCCTTGTTTCACCGTCGCTACAGACAACCCCATGGAGATGCCTAAGTCTTCATCTATCTCCGGCGGCAAAAAAACGGGATTTGCCCCCACCAAAACCAAAGCGCCAAAGAGAGAGCGATGGGCGTTGCGCGGTATGAGTACCTTGTCCCCCGGGGACAGCGTTCCCATGAGCATGGTGTGAATGGCGCCGGTGGTGCCGTTGATCATAAAGTAAGCGGCTTGAGCCTTGTAAAGCTCGGCGGCTAGTTCCTGCGCTTCCTGCAAGCAAGCGGTGGGACTTTGCAAATTATCCAGCTCGTCAGCGAGCGAAACATCTTGCCTAAGTCCCATGGGGGTAAGCAGTTTTTTTAGCTCCACCGATGCCCCCAGGCCCTGTTTGTGTCCCGGCGTGTGCCAAGGAATAATCTCTGCGGCGGCGTATCTATCCATGGCTGCCGCCAACGGCGCAAGTCGCTGCGCCTCCGAAAAATTTTTTTGCATGAGCCGCCTCCCTTCTTTATAGGTCTTGGGGCTTTGCCCCAAACCCCACAAGGGGCTAGCAGCCCCTTGACCCGGCGATAAAATAAATTGTTGTTTATTTTGCCTTTACTATACTCACAAAGAGAGACTCGGTAAAGAGAAATTTTCTCGCGCCTCTACAAATCTGTTTTTAATTATGGTAGAATGGGAGACGCGCCGCGAGGCGACAATATCCCTCGCGGTTCTGGTTACCCAAAGGAGGTTCGACTGTATGATACACATGCGCGACGTGTGTAAAGTTTATGATACCGGCGTGACGGCGTTGGATCATGTAAATATTGACATAACTCGCGGTGATTTTGTGTTCGTGGTAGGCGCCAGCGGCGCCGGTAAATCCACTTTTATTAAACTCCTCTTTCGGGAGGAACTGCCCACCTCGGGAGTGCTGGAGGTAAACGGGCATGACGTGGTAAATATGGAGCCCTCCGACGTGCCTTATTTAAGACGTGGCCTCGGGGTTATTTTCCAAGATTACCGACTGCTGCCGGAAAAAACCGTGTTTGAAAACGTGGCTTTCGCTATGCAGGTTATCGAAGCCCCCAGACGGTTGATTCAGCGTAGCGTCAATGCGGTGCTGGACATCGTGGGTCTCCGGGATAAATACAAATCCTTCCCGGGGCAACTTTCCGGCGGCGAGCAACAACGTGTGGCCATCGCTCGCGCCATCGTCAACGACCCGGCCATCGTTATCGCCGACGAGCCTACGGGAAATCTCGACCCGGAAACTTCGTGGGACATCATGGACATCTTTCATCGCATTAACGTAGCCGGCACCACCATCGTCATGGCCACCCACGACAAAACCATCGTGGACACCATGCAACGCCGGGTTATCGCCATCGAGGACGGCCACATCGTCAGAGACGAGGCGAAGGGAGGCTACGGCTATGAAACTTAGCACCAGCGAGTATTTTATCCGGGAGGTGCTTATCTCTCTAAAGCGCAACAATTGGATGTCCTTTGCCTCCATCGGTACCGTGGCGGTATCCCTCTTTGTTTTGGGCGTGTTTCTCACCTTGGTGCTAAACATGAACCGCATGGCCTCCCAGCTGGAATCCCAAGTGCAAATCAGCGTTTATCTCACCGATGATCTCAAAAATTCCCGTAAAGACACCATCGAGGAAGATATTCGCGCCCTGCAAGGCATTGAGTCCGTAAAATATGTAGATAAAGAAGAAGCCATCGAACGGCTCAGGGAGCGGCTGGGCGACCAAAAATATCTCTTGGACGCTTTGGGGGAGAAAAATCCCCTGCCGGATTCCTTCGAGGTAACGGTGACCCAACCGGCCTTAGTGCAGACCGCCGCCGAAGCCATCGAAAAAATGACCGGGGTGGAGGAGGCCAAGTACGGCCAAGACGTGGTGGAACACCTCTTTGACATTACGCGGCTCATGCGAATTTTCGGCCTGATACTCATGGTACTCCTAGCCGGCGCCACCATCTTCATTATTTCCAATACCATTCGTCTCACGGTCTTTGCCAGACGCAAGGAAATCGCCATTATGAAATACGTGGGCGCCACCGATTGGTTTATCCGTTGGCCCTTCCTGCTTGAGGGCGTGGTGCTGGGCGGTATCGGCGGCATCGTAGCGGCCTTAGTCCTGCGCAGCTTCTACGCGGCCATGGCGGCCAAAATCTACAGCACCCTCACCTTCTTCCCCCTCATGCCCCAGTACCCTTTCATGAACTATGTGGGGGTGGCCATCCTCATCAGCGGCATGATCATCGGCGCTATCGGCAGTACCATCTCCCTGAAGCGTTTCCTCGAAGTGTAGGGAGTGCCGCTTATGAACAAAAATTTTGTTGGGGCTTTGCCCCAAACCCCACAAGGGACGCTGTCCCTTGACTCTGCCAAAGGACTTCGCCCTCTGGACTCCCATAATAGAGAAAACAAAAAATCAACCGGGGTTTCCAAAGGGACTGTGTCCCTTTGGCAGAGCGCGAGACAGAGTCTCGCAATCCTTACGGCTATAGCCGTTCTAACCTGTCAGCCACTAACTGCCCTGGCAGATTCCTTGGAAGATGAAAAGGCCGACTACGACCAAAGGGCGGAAGTGGCGCGGCAAAAGAGCAACGAAATCCAAGCGCAGATCGACACCGTGTCGGAGGAAAAACGGCTGATAGACGAAGAAGCGGATGCGGCCATCGCCGCTTACAAAAGCGTGAAAGCGGTGCTGGATGAAACCCTAGAGCGCATTGAGCGCAACGAAGCGCTCTTGGCGGAAACGGAGGAGGATTTTCGTCACAAGACCGGCGCTTTGGGGAAACGGGTGCGTAATATTTACGTTCACGGGCAGATTAGTTATCTGGACGTGCTGTTTGGCGCCAAGGATTTTTCCGATTTCATGACGCGCATGGATCTCTTAAAACGCATCATTAAACAAGATTATGATTTGGTGCAGGTGGTGCTGGCGGAGAAACTTCAGATAGAGGAAACCCAAGCGGCCTTGGAAAAGGATCGTCAGGGACAGGAGGCGCAGGTAAAGGAGGCGGAGGACGCCAAAGAAGTTATGCTGGCCAAGCAAGCCAAGCGGCAAGCCATTATCGACCGCATGGAAAACGACAAGGCGGTCTATGACCGGCAATACGAAGAACTCATGGCGGCTTCCAAGCAAGTAGAAGAAATGATACGGCGCAGTCGCTATCAACCGGCTACCGCCTCGGCGCCGGTAACAGGCGGAGGGGGCGGCGGTATGATTTGGCCCATCGCCGGCCCCATAACTTCAGAATTTGGCTGGCGCACTCATCCCATTTTCGGCAACGCCAGATTCCACAGCGGTATTGACATAGGCGGCGAGTATGGCCTACCCATTGCGGCGGCGGCCAGCGGCGTGGTGTCCTACGCCGGTTGGATAAGCGGCTACGGCAACACCGTTATCATCGACCACGGCGGCGGCGTATCTTCCCTTTACGGCCACAATCAATCTCTAGCCGTCGGCGAAGGCCAAAGCGTATCCCAAGGAGAAACCATCGCCTACTGCGGCTCCACGGGAAATTCCACCGGCCCCCACTGCCATTTTGAAGTACGCCAAAACGGCGAGCCGGTCAGCCCGTACAATTATTTGTAAGTTTTTGTTTTTGTCAGAGGGCTTCGCCCTCCGACACCTCCCACCAAAGGGTATTACCCTTTGGAATCCCGGTTGTTTTTTTTGGTAAAGGAAGTGTGTGTATGAAAAAAATAATGAACCTTCTCCTCGTGACCTGTCTGATGCTAATGTCGGCTACGGTAGCCTTGGCGGCTGACCGGGAAAAAGTTTTTGAGGGAGCTGACATTGAGTCGGTACAGCGGCTGGCCATCGCCCAGCCCCTTTATACGCCGGCGGCGGAGACTTCGCCCACCAAAGAAACCCTGGTGCGAATCCTCTTTGATGCCAGCCGGGTGTCAAAGAAAATGGTTATGTCCTACGATGATCTGGCTTTTGACGTGCATCGCGATTATAAGTTGGACATTAAGGTTCTGGACAAACGGAAAGCGGCCAAGGCCTTTAACGACTATGTAAGTAAATACGCCGACGCTTATCTCTTGGTGACGGTGGCTAACGGCAGTCACCAAATATTCTTCTTTGATGTCTATAAGGCCGGCACCGACGAGCTTCTCTATCGCTACGAAACCGTAGGCGGCACCTACGAAGAGGATACCGAGCGCGCCTTCGTTTCCTACGCGGAGCAATTCTACAAGCATTTTGACCGGGCAGTGGAAGATGAACCAAAAAGACGCGCCCAAAAGGCCAAGGAAGAAAAATTAGCCGCCGAGAAGGCCGCTAAGGAAGAAGCCAAGGCCAAAGAAAAAGCCGCCAAAGAGGCGGCTAAAGCCGAGGCTAAGGCTAAGAAATAGGGACTTTGGCGCAATAAAAAACCCGTGTAGTCTATTGTGGCTACACGGGTTTTTCGCTATCAATTTGCCGGAGGCTCCTTCTGGCTTTTGTCCATGTGTTGACGGATTTTCATCCCGGCGCGTATCAGCAGGACAGCTCCTAGGATAATGAGTCCCAGCCCCAACAGCTTCATGGTTTCCCCTTCCCAAATCAGCGATAGGACACCAGCTCAGCCAGGGGCTTGGTCTTATCATGGGTGGGCGTGGGGCGAGTGCCTGCGGCGGCATAACCCAAGTCCATCAATAGCACGACGCGCTCATTGGCCGGAAGTTTCAGCGCCTCGGCCGCCTTGTCCGGGTCAAAAAAGTTCAGCCAGCAACTATCCACCCCTTCTGAGGCCGCCATGAGCATCATGTGGGTAGCCACAATGCTGGCATCCTCGATGCCCGAGGTGTATTTATCGCCGGGATAGACGTACTCTTGATTGCTGTCGTACGTCACCGCTAGGACAAGCGGCGCCCCGTAACGGCAAGGCGTCAAGGTATCTACCATTTGCAACGCTTCCTCAGACTGCAACACATAGACGTGTTGCGGCTGGTTGTTCTTAGCGGTGGGAGCAAGTTGCCCCACCGCCAAAATCTTGTCCAGCTTCTCTTTCTCCACAGGTTTGTCCGACTGATACCGCTTACAAGAGAAGCGGTTTTTGGCAAGTTCCATGAAATTCATGGCCATTCCTCCTTATGCTCTGCGCTATTCTGGCGCTATACCACGGTTGTATTCGCTAAGTTTTTCCTTCGCGAGTATAAAACTAAAACCGAAAATCCCTCTCGGTAGAATGTTTGATAGTCGCAATATATTCCCCGGCTTTTTGTCTTACTTTGTCTTGAGGTATCTTCTTGAGTTCGTTTTCAATTAAGGCGTAGCCCTTTTGTTTGGTAGCCTCCCCGGCATAATCCGTTAAGTATTCGGCGAGAGTTATCAGGGCATTGGGGTGACAGCAATTTAGGATTTGGCCGCTTTTGCAGAGGCTCATGAATCTGTCCCCCGTGCGTCCTTCCCGGTAACAGGCGGTACAAAAGGAGGGAATGTGGCCGCTCTTCATGAGCCAGCTGATTACTTCCTCTAAGCTGCGCTGATCCGATACGTCGAATTGTTCCGTGTCGTGAGGGCGTATTTCTTCGGCGTAGCCACCCACGGAGGTACGACTGCCGCCGCTGATTTGGGAAATGCCCACTTTGAGCATTTGGGCGCGTACCGCCTCCGCCTCCCGGGTGGAAATAATCATGCCGGTATAGGGTACGGCCAGACGGATACAGGCGGCTATTTTTACGAAAATTTCGTCGGGTATCGAATTGTCAAAGGTCGCAGGGTCAATATCCGCCGCCCTTTTCACCCTTGGCACGGAAATCGTATGGGGGCCTACGCCATGGACGGCTTCTAAATGTTCGGCGTGCATTAACAGTCCCGTAAACTCGTATTTGTAACTGTCCAGCCCAAAGAGAACCCCCAGCCCCACGTCGTCGATGCCGCCTTCCATGGCTCTGTCCATGGCCTCCGTATGATAGGCGTAATCGTGTTTGGGTCCGGTGGGGTGCAACTTTTCGTAGCGTTCTTTGTTATAGGTCTCTTGGAACAAAATGTAAGTGCCGATACCGGCTTCCTTCAGCAAACGATAATTCTCCACCGTGGTGGCGGCAATGTTTACATTAACCCGGCGAATATTGCCCTGCTGATGATGCACGGCGTAAATTGTCTTGATGGATTCCAAAATGTATTCGATGGGATTATTCACCGGGTCTTCGCCGGCCTCAATGGCAAGGCGTTTATGCCCCATGTCCTGCAAGGCCATGACCTCGGCGCGAATTTCTTCTTGAGTGAGTTTTTTGCGAGGCATTTCCTTATTTTGCCGGTGGTAGGGGCAGTAGGCGCAACCGTTGACACAGTAGTTGGAAAGATACAGGGGAGCAAAGAGGACAATGCGATTGCCGTAAAAAGCCGCTTTTATCTCGGCGGCGGCGGCGTAAATTTTTTCATTGACTGCCGGGTCGTCGCAGGCCAACAGAACCGCCGCCTCTCGATGGGTCAGCCCCCTACAGTGGGTTTCCTTGCCCTGACGCACCGGTTTGGCTCTCGCTAATATTTCTTCTATCAGGGGCAAATTGTTTTTGTTTTCCTCGGCATAAGCCAAGGTAGCCAGAATCTCTGCGTCATTGATAAATTCTGCCGCCTTTAACGATTTAGGGTCGTATTTGCTCATGGACTTTCCTACACCTCCGGGTGCAATTCCGCGCCGTACTCGCGCAAAAAGGCTTTTTGATAGCCGCGGTAAGCAGAGGCCAAGGGCTTTTCTTTGGGGCAGTGAATACACCAAAAATCAGCCTCTTGATTGGGTACCACCACTTTGTAGCCTAGGCGTTGCATTTCCTTGCAGAGAGAGGTGTCATAGAGATGCCAGCCGGTGAAAATATCCTCGCGCCAAGGCAAGTCGTACTGAGTGGCGATAAACAGTCCATCCACCGCCTCCACTTCCATGTAATCCCCCGGCGGTTCCATGCAATGCGAATCCACCACGCTTTCCGGCTCGCAAGCGTGCAGTACTCGCCCATAAGAGCGCAACCCGTCCCACCACACGCCGCTTTTCGGTAGGCACCGACACCCAATGACCCCCACGGCGCCGATAGTTTCGTCGGCAAAAAGTTTTCTTAGATCCTGCGCCAAGTTTTTATTTACCACCAAGGTGTCTTGATGTAAATATACTTTATACTTGGCCTCCGATTGGCGCATGCCGCTGTTATAGCCGGCACACATGGAGGCAGCCCCCCGAACGGGAATATATTCGGCGGTCATGTCCTCCGGGATAGCCAGATTTTTTAAATACAGCAATGCCTCGCTGTACCAATCTTCATCGTTGACGCAGGTGATAAAGGCAATTTTATGTTCGTCGGCGGCCATAGGACACCTCAATTCTAATTATCATCGGTCATCAGCCGGTCAATGGCGCGCTTTACCATCAGGGGGGAAATCTTTCGGGTGCATTCCAGCAGACGTGGGGATTCTACGGTAAAACGCGGACAGGCCGTTAGATGCCAATTAACGCGCAAATCCTGCACACAGCCATTACACACCAATGGATTATAGACCCGATAGGGCGTAGCAAATTCCCACCAATAGCGCGAAAAACCGCAAATCATCACCACAGGGATACCGGCAACGTGCGCCAGCCACGCCAGCCCGCTACTGAGACCGATAAAAAAATCCGCTTGCCGGAGCATTTCCCAGCGTTCCGTGATAGGACGATTCCCGGTGTAGTCCTCAGCCCCCTGCGGCATGCGTACCTCGATGCCGTGAAGCTCTTGGTAGGGTTCCTTATCAATACACAGCACTCGATAGCCTTTGGCGCGAAGATAGGACACGATTTCCTCCCAACCGCCGGGATAGAGCCAGCCTTTAAGGACGCTGGAGGCTTGTACCCCGATGCACACATAGCGCTCGCCGCTGTTTTTTTTGGCCGGCGGCAACACAAGTTCCGCAGAGTTAGGGAGCCCCAATATAACTTTCCCCAAATGATGCAGGGGAATGGTGCGACCGTCAAAGGGAGAACCGCCGGGAAAATCTATGGCCGTAGTCAACTGATAGGTGGCATAATTATCCGGCGGCGCCTGTTCCCTCCAAGAAATATCCGGCAGCAAAAGGTGCGCCAGTTCCCGATAATCGGCAATGGTGGAATAGGTTACTTCGCCGTGGTAGCGGCGACTCATTTCGCGGACGTAGGGTAAAAAGGCGAGGAAATCTCCCAAACGTCCTCCCATACAGGCGATATGAATCTTTTGGCCGGTGAGGTCAAGGCGGTGGGAAAAAATCGGCTCTCCGGCGCGATAAATCTCCACCTGCCATTCGACGTAATATTTTTCCCAAGACAAGAGGACACAGGCCGCTACGCTGTCGTCAAAAAAGACCTCTCCCGTCATTCCGTCTTTGATGACCACGCGCCAATCCCCCGGCGGCACCACGAGCCTAAGCCCACTGTTAAAATCCAGCTTCAGTCCCGGGGTGTCCGTTTCGCCTTGCACCGCTATTGCCTTTTGGTCTAGGGAATAGAGAAAATTCAGCTCGCTTTTTTCGCGCGGCGAAGGCGCTTCAGGTTCTCTGGCGCGAAAGTAGCGCACCTCGTAGGGATAGATAGCACTCATGCACCCCTGCCCCCTCGCAGATAATCCACCATTTCATTATAGGCCGCCACTATCTCCCCCGGTTCCACCTTGGTGATGCAGTGGGGCATGGCGGTGCAACAGCCTCCCTCGAAAGGAGTGTGCCGACATGGTTCCAAGGCTCTTTTCGGCCTGAGCATAATGGTGGGTACGCCCCAAGGAAAAAATCTCTCGGCGCGGCTATAGACCCCGATATTGTCGGTTTTTTCCCAAGCCTCGCAGGACACCATAATGACCGGCACTTGGGAGGCCGCCGCCATATGGGCGATGCCGTTGTCGTTTCCTATGTAGAGGGAGGCTTCCGCTAAAATGGCTGTCATTACCCGGAGATAAGCCTGTCCAATGAGATTTATCACCGAGCCCCGCGGCATATTCCCCACAAAGTAGCGGCCTTCCAGCGTCACATCGTTGCCGCCGAGGAGGACGAACCTCGCCCCGGCGGTGGCAATATGCTTGAGGGCGGCCACATACTTCGCCACGGGGTAGCGCCTTCTGGCAAATTTCGCCCCCAGCCCCACCACGATTAGCGGCTGAGTCTGGCCGAAATTTCGCAGGAGCTGATGCGCCGTCAGTTTATCCTGATCGTCGTACCACATTTCCAGCGAGTCGTCCTGCACCTCATAGCCCAAACTTTGCAGGAGATAAAAATTCCGCTCCACCTCGTGTACCATCTGGGGCGGATTCATAATGGGTCTGGTGAGTAGCGCATCATAACCGGGATTGCGCGCGGCCTTGCCGGGATAGACCCCTTCGCTGTAGCCGATGCGCTCTCTGGCGCCGCTTAGGTAGCCGAGGAGCAGGGCAAAGGATTCGTCCGCATCCCATCTGGGCAGAAGGCACAGCGAAAAGCGATGCCGCCATAAAAAGCGATGGCAGAACAGCACCGCCGCTTCGAGTACGTTTTGCAAGGCCGTGCCGGGGGAGGCGGCAAATTCTAACACCTCATCCACATAAGGACACAGTTCCATGAGGGGGTGGGTGAGGGGGCTGACCACCGCCGTTATTTTATGGTCGGGATAGATGGCTTTCAGTTCTCGCCAAAAACCCGTGGTGAGTACCACGTCCGTTACATCGTCCAGCCGAATGACCAAAATCCTCTTGCCCCTGTCCTCCCGGTAGCCCAGATTCTCAAATAGCGGCTCCATATACGCGCAGAAATCCGCCAGCACGAATTGCCTAGCAGTTAAAGTACGCCTAATGTAGGAATCACAGGCGGCCTTCAGTCGTCTGGCCTGTTCCATGTTTTTCTCCTGTTACAATTTATTTTTGGGGTTTCACCCCAAACCCCAGCAGGGAAAACATTTCCCTGCACCCTTAATAAATTTATTTTTTAGAGCTGTCCTTTACTGTAACACCACTTTGGTGAAATCGGCGATACTGCCGACGGCGCCGTCGATAACCTTGAGCAGCCCCAAGCGATTCTGCCTTATTTTCTCGTTCTTGTCCATGACCATGACGGCGTCGAAAAAGCCGTTGATGGGGGCGGTGAGTTTGCCAAGTTCCCGGAGTTTGGCGGCGTAATCCGCAGGTTCGGTTTGCTCGTACTGCGTCACCGCTTCGCCCAGCGTTTTTTCCGCCGGGAGGGCGAAAATGTCTGCGTCAAAGGTCGCCGCCCCCTCGTATTTTCTGGCCAAATTCGCCACCCGGACAAAGGCTTGCGTCACTTGGGCGCCATCCTCTCGCGACAAGAACTCGGTTAAGGCGGCGGCTCTTAAAGTCACGGCGTAGCAATCATCCGCCTCGACGAGAACCGCATCACTGACATCGTAGCGAATCCCTTGACCCTCCAAGAGATTTTTCAGCCGGAGCTTCATGAAATCCGCCACGTCCTGTTGCATTTTCGCTCGCGCCGTTTCGTCGGTGATGCCGTAAAGATCCATCGCCCAAGCCGTCAGTTCCTTCAGTGAAATGCTGAGTTTAGCCTCGGTGAGCATATTGACAATCCCCAGAGCCTGACGGCGCAAGGCAAAAGGATCCTGGGAGCCGCTGGGAATTTTGCCCCGGCTGAAAGTGCCGACGATATTGTCAATCTTGTCAGCGAGGCTTAAAATTCTTCCCACCATGGTGCCGGGCTGTTTATCTCCGGCAAAGCGAGGCCGATAATGCTCGTCAATGGCGATGGCCACCGACTCTTTTTCGCCGTCCAGCCGCGCGTAATCCCGTCCCATGGTGCCCTGTAGCTCGGTAAACTCCGTGACCATGCCGGTGACTAAATCCGCCTTGGCAAGAAGGGCGGCTCTTTCGTTGTCGGCCTTGTCCTCGGCGGTAGCGCCAAGGGCATCGGCAATTTTCCCGGCCAAAGTCTTTAGCCGTTCGGTTTTTTCATAGACCGTCCCCAAGCCTTCTTGGAACACCACGGTTTTTAATTTTTCCCGATGTTCTTCCAATTTCTTCTGGCGATCCTCGTCGAAAAAGAATTTGGCATCCTCCAGCCGCGCCTTCAATACGCGCTCGTTGCCCTCTGTTACCGTCTCTAAAAATTCCTTACCGCCGTTGCGCACGGTGATAAAGAGCGGCATAAGTTTGCCCTCCGCCGTTTTCACCGGAAAATATCGCTGATGATCTCGCATGGGAGTAATGACGGCTTCCGGCGGCAGTTTTAAATACTCCTCGTCGAACTTACCGCAGAGGGCGGTGGGGTATTCCACCAAATAAAGGACTTCCTCCAAAAGCTCCTCGGTAATCTCCGCCTGTCCGCCGTTATTGGCCGCCACGGCCTCGATTTGTTTCCGAATCTCGGCCTTGCGTTTTTCCTGATCCACTATGACAAAATGCTCGGCCAAGGCCGCCTCGTAATCCTCCGCCTTAGCTATCTCAAAGGCGTGTTCATGGTCGCTGCCCGTAGCCGGCACCGGCGGTTTGCCCACGGTCAAAAAGCGATGACCTCTCGAGGTTCGCCCCGATTTTACCGCCGCCAGTTCAAAGGGAATAACCTCCTCCCCAAACAGCGCCGCCAGCCACCTGATGGGGCGAATAAAGCGAAAATCGTAATCCGCCCACCGCATACTGTTCGGCAGACTCAAAGAACCGATGAGTTCCGGCAAAAATTTAGCGAGGAGTGTCGTTGTCTCCTCCCCCTTTTCGCGCACTACGGCATAAACATAGCCGTCCTTCACGATAAGTTCCTGCGACTCCACCTTCTGTCCTCTGGCAAAACCTTGGGCGGCTTTGGTGGGATTCCCGTCGGCATCAAAAGCCGCCGCCGCCGCCGGCCCACGCCGTGAGCTTTCCCGTTCCTCCTGCTTCTCCGCCAAGTCCTCCACCAGAAGCGCCAATCTCCGCGGCGTTCCCATGGTTTTCACCTGTCCGCAGGTGAGGCGCAAATCCTTTAGCCCCTTTTCTGCCTTCTCCTCTAAATCCTTTAAAAGCCCCGGCATGGCGTGCGCCGGTATCTCCTCCGTGCCTATCTCCAGCAGTAAATTTCTGCTCACTTTCTTGCCTCCTGTGTTTTAAAACCGTGGGGCGCTGCCCCACACCTCGCCAAAGGGCATTGCCCTTTGGAAACCCAATAGATTTGGGTATTATATGTCCATAAAAAATTTTTTTACATTAACCGACTAATATAAACAAAAAAATCAACCGGGATTCCAAAGGGCTGTGTCCTTTGGTAGGAGGTGTCGGAGGGCAAAGCCCTCTGACAAAAACTAACATTTACCTCCTATGCAACATGGGATACCCCAAAGCCTCCCGTTGTTTTAAGTAGCACTCGGCGCAAAGTCTCGCGAGTTTGCGGACGCGACCGATGAAGGCGGTGCGTTCCGTGACGCTGATGGCGCCTCTGGCGTCTAGGAGATTAAAGGCGTGGGAGCATTTGAGAACGTAGTCGTAAGCCGGATGGACGTTCCCCGTTTCGATGATGCGCTTTGCTTCTTTCTCGTATTTCTCAAAGAGGTCAAAGAGTAGCGCCTCGTCGGACAGGTCAAAGGCGTAGGCCGATTGCTCCACTTCGTTTTGGTGGAATACATCGCCGTAAGTCACGCCGTCTGTCCAACGCACCTCATAGACGTTATCTACTCCCTGAATGTACATGGCCAGCCGCTCCAGCCCGTAAGTTATTTCCACCGCCACGGGCTTTACGTCTTGACTGCCCACCTGCTGAAAATAAGTGAACTGGGTTATCTCCATGCCGTCCAGCCAAACTTCCCAGCCAAGTCCCCAAGCGCCCAAGGTGGGCGATTCCCAGTTGTCCTCCACGAAACGGATGTCGTGTTCTTTGGGGTTAATGCCGAGACTTTCCAGGCTTTCCAGATAAAGCTCCTGTATATTGTCGGGGGAGGGTTTCATGATGACTTGGAACTGATGGTGCTGGTACAGGCGATTGGGATTATCCCCGTAACGTCCGTCTGCCGGTCGCCGGGATGGTTCCACATAGGCCACGTTCCACGGTTCCGGCCCCAAAACTTTTAAAAAGGTAGCCGGATTCATGGTGCCGGCTCCCTTTTCCACGTCGTAAGGTTGGGTCAGGACACAGCCCTGCACCGACCAATATTCTTGCAACGCCAAGATGATTTCTTGAAATTTCATCAGGTGAATCTTCCTTTCTAAATTTTATTCTTGGGGTTTCACCCCAAACCCCAGCAGGGGGATAATCCCCCTGCACCCTATAATAAATATTTTATTACAACTGTTGAATGAACTGAAGCGACTTTAACTGTTTGCCGAGAACTTGGGGCAGGTAGCCCAAGAGAATTTTCTCGGCGGTTATAAGGTCTGTCTTGCGTAAGGTGAAGGTGGGGGGACTGTGCCAATCAATATTTTTCAAATTGGCGATAAGTTCCTTTAGGGATGCGGTGAGGGGGACAGCGCCTTCGGAGGCGCAAGATTCGCATAGCGCTCCGTCCGCTCGCCAAAACGCCTCGCCGGTGACGGCTTTCCCACACCTTACGCAATGCGCCAAGGAAATATCCCACCCCGCCTGTGAGATTAGCTGCCAAGCAGCCGCCAAGGCGGTGACCCGAGGATTTCTCACTTCCAGTGCGCTGAAAATCGCCTTTAAGTTTTCGTAAACGACGCTATCCGCTTCCCCTTCGGGAAAAAGTTCTCCCACAAGTTCCGCCACAAAGGAGGCGTAGGCCATGGCGGTGAAGTCTTGGTCGAATTTCCGATAGTAACCCAAGATGCTGGCGCCGCGCAAAGTGTCCAGCTTCGCGCCTTCGGTAAGCTCCGCCTCGATTTCCCGAAACATTTGACAGGCCGCCGCCAAGGGATTTTTGGGGCGACGGCAACCAAAGGCAGTGCAACGCACTTTGCCGCGCTCTAGGGTATAGAGAGTCAAGAGTTTATCCGTATCCCCCCAGCTTAGTGCGCCGATAACCAAAGCCTTTGTCTGATATTTAGCCATGGCTGGTTTCCTCCGAGAGACCTGCGCGGCGTGGCATGACTGCGCCGGCGGTGAGCATGTATTGGAGCGCCGATTCGTTGCTGATGTCGAGGTATATAACCTCCGCCTTCCTAACGAAAAGATTCGTCCCCGAAGTCATATTGAGGCTCCACGGCACGAACACGCAAACGTAGTCATCCCCCAGTTTTTCCTTGAGCGCCGGAGGCACATCCGCCATGATGAAGCCCAGCGCCTTCGATTGGTGAAAGGGTATCAACACAACTTGGTCGAACATATTGTTGGATTCAAAAACCGCCGTGGATAAGTGTTTCACGCTGTTATAAATAAATTTTACCACCGGGATTTGTCCCAGAAAACCCTCCACCCGGCGAATGAAAGCTCGCATGAACCAGTAAGAGGAGAGCCAACCCACGAGATAAATGGTCAAAACCGTGGTGATAAGCCCCAACCCCGGCACATAATAGGGGAGGTGCTGACCCAAGATGCCCTCGGTGAAATCCAGCACCATTACCACCACAAACCCGGTGATACCGATGGGTACTAAAAGAATAAGTCCGTTGATGAAACGCCGGGAAAATTTACTCCATAAAATCCGGTGACAATCCCCTAAACTCAATTTCCCTCCCCCAGTCCGAACTCACGAATGGCGCCCTCGCGACTGCGCCAGTCCTTTTTCACCTTGACCCAGAGATTCAGATAAACTTTGCTCCCAAGTAAGGTTTCGATGTCGCTTCTGGCGAGAGTGCCGATTTCTTTTAGCAGCGCTCCATTCTTGCCGATGACAATACCCTTTTGGGATTCTCTTTCCACATAAATGGTGGCGCGCAGGGAAGTAAGATGGCGCCGGGTTTTCATTTCATCCACTTCCACCGCTACGGCGTGGGGAATTTCGTCTCTGGTGAGATGCAGAACTTTTTCCCGTATCAGCTCCGCCGCGATGAGCCTTTCCGGCTGATCCGTCACCATGTCCTCCGGAAAATATTTCGGCCCCTCGGGCAGATATTTTTTTATCTCCGTCAAAAGGCTGTCAAGATTGGTTTCCTCTTTGGCGGAAATAGGTACCACTCCGGCGAAAGCGTATTTTGTCCGATAGTTTTCGATGATGGGCAGGACTGCTTCTTTCGGAATGAGGTCAAGTTTGTTTATCACCAGCACCACCGGTTTGTTGGTCGCCGCCAGCCGTTCCAAAATGTAATGCTCGCCGGCGCCCGGCTTTTCCGTGGCATCCACCACGAAGAGTACCGCATCAACTTCTTTCAGCGTTCCCTCGGCGGCGCGTACCATGTGTTCGCCAAGTTTGTGCAATGGCTTGTGAATCCCGGGGGTATCGAGAAAAATCACCTGCGCCTCGGGGAGGGTCAAAACGCAGAGAATGCGATTCCTAGTAGTTTGAGGTTTATCCGACATAATGGCGATTTTCTGCCCGATAAGGCTGTTTATCAAGGTTGATTTTCCTACATTTGGCCTACCGATAACCGCCACAAATCCCGACAAATGTTTTGTTTTTTCTTCCATAGAAACCTCTGTTTATTTTAGTGGGGTTTCACCCCACACCCACCAAAGGGCTTTGCCCTCTGGACTCCCAGCAGGGACTTACGCCCCTGCACCCCGTAATAGATTATCGCTTTATTCCCAAACGTTTCATTACGGCGCGTTGTTCAGCTTCCATTTCCAGACGGTCGGCCTCCTCCATGTGGTCATAGCCTAGAAGGTGTAGCATCCCATGAACGGTGAGGAAGGCTATTTCCCGACGGAGGCTGTGACCATAATCTTGGGCTTGTTCCTTGGCGCGTTCTACGGAAATGATAATATCACCTAAAGTATGAGGCGCGCCTTCCGCAAAAATCGTCGGCTCGTCGCCCTCGTCTAACGCAAATGAGAGGACATCCGTAGGTTTGTCTATCCCACGATAAATCTTATTCAGTTCTTGAATGTGCGCGTTATCCGTGACAGAAATACTTGCTTCCGCGTCATCCGGCAAGTTGTACAACGCCCCTACGGTTTCCGCCGCAAGTTGCACGGTGTCTATAATTTCCGCCGGAAAAATTTTTTCCTCCGGCATAGTGCCGATGATGATATTCATGGTTGCATCGCCTCGTAACTATCATAGGCGGCCACAATGCGGCTCACCACATCATGGCGGATTACGTCATCGGTATCCAGCCGCACTATTCCCACCCCCTTCACTCCTTGCAGGATTTTCTCGGCGGTGACAAGTCCTGAGGAAACTCCCTTAGGCAGGTCAATCTGCCCCACGTCCCCCGTGATCACCATCCGGGAACCAAAGCCCAAACGCGTCAGGAACATTTTCATCTGGCGGTGGGTGGTGTTTTGGGCTTCGTCTAATATAATGAAAGCGTTTTCCAAGGTGCGTCCGCGCATATACGCCAAGGGGGCGATTTCGATAATGCCCTTACCGAGAAATTTTTGGTACATATCCAGCCCCAAAGTATCTTGCAAAGCGTCATACAACGGTCTGAGGTAAGGATCCACCTTTTCCTGCATATCACCGGGCAAAAACCCCAATCGCTCCCCGGCCTCCACCGCCGGACGGGTCAAAATAAGCCTAGAGACGGCCTTAGTACGCAAGGCCGCCACCGCCAGCACCACGGCGAGGTAGGTTTTTCCCGTCCCGGCAGGGCCGATGCCGAAGGTGATGTCGCTCCTCCGAATGGTTTCCAGATATAATTTCTGCCCCAAGGTTTTGGGGCGAATATGCTTGCCCCGAAAATTAACCAGCACCGTATCCCCAAAAAGGTCGTGCAACTCTGCCGCTTTGCCTTGTCCGGCCAGTTTCAGACCGTAGCGCACCTCATGCCTGGTAAGTCGCGCCCCTTGCCGGTGCAGGAATTGCAATTCCGTAAGCAGAGTGGCGATGCCCTCCGTCGCCGTCTCGTCGCCGCTGAGGCTGATGTTAAGCCCTCGGCTTCTCACCTGACAGTTAGCTCCGGCCTCTATCACACGCAAAAATTCGTCGCCTTCGCCCAAAATTGCCAAGGCTTCCTCCCGATCCGCCAAAATTATTTCCTTCTCCGCCGTCAGCCTAGATTCCTCCCTTGCGACCAAAAAAATCTCACAGGTTGGTATTCGCCGCGCTTTTTGCTTTTCCTGCTTTTGCCCACTATAAAAAGCAGGAGCAACTACTCCTGCTTTTTATAGTGAACATCAAAAACAATCTACCTGCTGGCCAAGATGGTCTCACGATTTTTCTGAGCCGCCGTTAAGTTGGGATTTAAGGACAAGGCTTTTTCGTAATCCCGAAGCGCCTCTTCGTAATGCCCCATACTCATATAAACATTGCCGCGACCGTAATAGGCTTCGGCGTAGGAAGGATCCAAGGAAATGGCGCGTCCAAAGTCCCGGGCGGCGTTTACATAATCCTTGAGTCCGTAGTAAGCGAATCCCCGTCCTCCGTAAGCCGTAGCGTAAGCGTCATCCAAGTTAATGGCTTCGCTAAAATCCTTGACGGCTAAGCGATAGTCTTTCAGTTTGCCGTAGGCGATGCCCCTATTATGGTAGGCGTAGGCGTAACGTGGGCTTTTGGCCAGCGCCTCGGTAAAGACCTGCGCCGCCTCCCGATATTTTCCTTCCCGGCAAAGCGCCGCCCCTTGCTGGTTCAGGCGAACGGCCAAAAAATCTTCGTCGTTGCGCTTGACTTCCTCGCTGATACGCTCGCGCTCACTGGTTGATGCGGCGGCGTATTTTTCCTTTAGCTCTCCCATCTCCCGGTTCAGCCGTGCAATCTCTGCCGTAAGCTCTCGGTTTTGCCGAGCAGCCTCCTGCAAAGCCTGTTTGTCGTGCCAGAGTTTGGCGTTAATGCTCCCCGTATCGACTTCGGCTGTTACTTGGCATTCGTAACGGATAACTTCGTCGCTGACGGGAACGATTTTAAACTTAGGCGCTTCCTTTAGCCGCATGACGCCGGAGGAAATGACCTCGATCTCGTCCTTCGTCAGTACCCCATTCTGCACCACCGACAGGCTTTGCACCAAGACCGCCACTTGTTCGGCGGCATTTCTTAGAGCCTCGGCTTTAGCCCGTTCTTTGGCTACGGAGATGTTTTCCTCGGGGCCGTCGCCGATGGTATAGGTACCCACGGCGGTGACGGTTTGCGCGGCGGCTTCTACGGGGAAAGGTGTGATTAGACACAGGAGACCTGCCAGCCACAGGACAAACAAATTTTTCAACCCACTCACTCCTTTGCTATGATATAATCGCTTTCATTATGGGTTCAATTTAACACAGCTAGTCTGTAGGTTCAAGAGAATTTTTTAAGGAGAACACCCCTTGCCCGTATTTGTACCAAGCGGCGCACACTCCCTCCACCGAAACCATGCAAGGGCCAACCGCTTTTAGCGGCGTGCAGGCTTTGCCGAATAGGGGACAGGCCGGGGGACTTACGATACCTCGCAGGACTTCGCCGCAACGACAGGCGGTCTTTTGGGACGTCGCTTCTATGGACAAGGGGAGTACCCCTTCGATGTCAAAGGCGGCGTAGGCCTCGCGCATTTTTAGTCCCGAATCGGGAATGGCGCCAATGCCTCGCCAGTTCGCCGCTGTCTTGGCATAGACTTCATAAACCGTCCTTTGCGCCGTGGGATTTCCTTTAGGTTTTACCACCCGATTATATTCATTGACAATCCTCGGCGTACCTTCCACTCTCAGTTTGGTCAGACGATAAACGGCGCGCAAGATTTCCGCCGGGGTAAATCCGGCCACCACTCCGGGTAGGCCGTATTTTTCCGCCACAAAGTTAAAGACCTCTGTCCCCGTCACTACCGCCACATGGCCTGGCAAAATAAAACCATCCACCTTCACCGCCGGGTCGTTCATAAGCAGGTCGAGCGCCGGCGGCACCAGCTTATGCGCCGACAGGAAAAAGAGATTAGTGAGTCCCTCGCTTTTGGCGCTTTTTACCGTAGCGGCCGCCGTGGGCGCAGTGGTCTCGAAGCCCACCGCCAGAAATATCGTCTTTTTGGTAGGGTTATCGGCGGCAATCTTCAGGCTGTCCAGCGGCGAATAAACCACGCGCACATCGGCGCCGGCAGCTTTGGCCTCGCCTAAGCTGGATTTACTGCCGGGGACTTTCAGCATATCCCCGAAAGTGGCGATGATAACATCCTCCCGGGCGGCGTAAGCGATGGCTTTATCCATGTAATCATCCGCCGTCACGCACACCGGGCAACCGGGGCCTGATACCAGTTCGATGGTGGGGGGGAGGATACTCCGAATCCCACCGCGAAAAATCGACACCGTATGGGTGCCGCAAACCTCCATCAAGCGTAGCGGCCGAGATAAATTTTGCGTGAGCTTCGCGATAGCGGCGACTATATCCGAGGTTATACTAGCTGGCATTTTATCCTCCTTTAGCGAGTTAGGGCGACTGGCTGAACACGGAATATTAAGACGATATTTGCTACTCATTACCGCTACAATAAAGCAAGCCCACCTTCAGCTGACACCTTAGGTGGGCAGTATAAACTCGTATAACAACAGGCGCTTCCAAGTTTACCCTAGGGAAGACGCACTGTCAAGATGAAAATTTCTCACTCAAATCAGCATGCTTATCGCCATCATGCTTTGCTCTTCGGGCGTCGCTTGGCGATTAGGCAATTTGCCCATACGTTCCTTGGCTTCTTCAATGAGCTTTTTGGCTTTCTCCACTTCGGCTTCGTCGCACATATTTTTCTTTAGGCCATCTTCCACCTCTTGCAAGTCCTGCTCAAGGTGCGCTAAAACCATTCTCATATCATCTTGGGTACTGGCCGCGGCGATCTGGCGCCGACTCTTGGCTTCATTGATGGTCACTGTGCTTTTGGCGGACTCTGTGGTCATCTCGCCCTGCGCATCAAGGCGCAACTTTTCTTGCGCCTTGGCCGAAATTTCTACTTTGGCGGCCTCTTCCTTTTGTTTGTCCTTTTTCTTGGCCTTAGCCTTTTTAGGCGCATCAAGTATTTTTTGCCACCAATTTTTCTCCTTGGTACGTTTGGCAAAGGATTGACTCCGGCGCTGTCCGTCATCGTGTTTAGAAACGCTCCAAGCTCGCAGCCCCCCGTCGTCGTCGATAATAAAGCCGGCCGATTGTAACTGGCGACCATGGGCTAAATCCGTATGGGCAACATCATAAATAAGCGCCTCATATTCTTGCCGCTTTTCGGGGTCTTGCGCCATCGCTTGCAAAATTTTCGGCGAGATGGAAACATTGTTTGTTCCCGACCCCGAAAATGGGCCGGCTCCGATATTGAATTTTAACTGACCGAATTTTTCCTTCAGTCCTTTCAAAACATCGCCTTTCCCCGTCTCCTCATTCGTCTGGGCGACCGCAAAGCTATAAGCCGCCTCCGACACATAGCTATTCCCAATATGCACCGGCATTTTCTTTACCTCCCTGTAAAGTAAAAATCTCAACACCTACTCTCTCCCGTATATCGTTAATTTAGAGGCACCCTTAACCCTTTTGGCGCGAACGACCGATTTTAGGGTGTGAACGGAGGAATGAATCCATGCTAAATATTTGGCGAACTAACTACCTGCCCTCCCTTCTACCTATTGCCTTATTGCTGGCCATAAATGTATATGCGCTGGGCGGAATGAAAGAACTCACTTCCTTAGCGCAGCCGGCTACTCCCTTCCCCTGTTTTACCACGCAAGACCTTTATGGACATACCGTAACCGCTGATATTTTCAAAGGCAATTTTTCCGTGGTTTATCTCTGGGTAACCAAAGACAGTGACGTTAGCCAAAATCTGCTGACCGTTATGAAGGAACTCGCTCCAGAAACAACTCGACCGATTCGGCTAATCGGCATCGTAGGGGATGCGAAAGCCGGGGAGGACAGCCAAATTTTTCTTGCTCGGAAACTTACCGAGGATTTGCCGGAGGACGCAGTGCAACTTCTTCCCAATGATGACCTGCTTCCTTTTTTGCAAAACATTCACAGCGCCCCCTTCGTTTGTTTTGTGGATGAGGAGGGGAATTTTTGCGGACAGCCCGTTGTGGGTAATGAGCCGGAACTTATCAAACAGGAATTGAAACGGCTAACTAAGGCTGGTTCTCGCGGTAGCGAAAGTGCCGCCATGGTGCAGGAGAGATTATGTGGCAGACCCTGATTTATACAGCATCACCGTCAAACAAAAAACTTGCCTAGTGCCAGCGCGCCTGGTTTCGATTTCTATATCGCCAAGGTACTTTCTCGCCGCGCGTCTGATGTTATCAAGTCCCAGACCGTGCCAATGTTTATCCGCCTTGGTGGTAAGGGGTAACCCATTATCACCCAGCGCTAAATCTCCGACAAAATCATTTTCCGCTTCGATAAAGAACAAACTGCCCTTTTCGTAGGCGCGGATTTCTATGCCTCTTTCTCCGGGTACTTTGGCGGCAGCTTCTATAGCATTAGACAGGATATTGTTAAGGATAATGCTGAGATCATATACGTTAAAATCCCTGTCCTTGGGATAATGAAAATCGGCGGTAAAACTTATCTGCCGGCGATTAGCTTGACTCTTTGCTTGATGCAGAATAATATCCGTTATGGGATTACCGGTGCCGGCGGCAAAGTCTAAGCGACCGTCGGTCTGGGTGAGGCTCGTAAGATAATTTTGTATCTCCGTCTGTTTTTCGAGTCCATGATTCCTCACGAAGGCGGTAAGTCCTGCAATATGAGCGCGCAAATCATGTTTTAGCCCACGCATATCTTGATAAATTCCTTGCAAATCTTCCAGCTGTCTATGTACATCAGCTACTCGATTTTCGAGCAACAAGCGTTTTTTCTCCTCATCCTTAAAGTCATAAAGTCCCTTGAACAGAATCACGGAGGATATTATCACCCCTAACAGCAACAAGCTAACCAATGGCAAGAGTACCAAGGTTTCCGGCACCCGGTTATAAATCAGCATGAGGGCGCTGTTGTCGGCTGAATAGGCCATGAGCCGGAGGGTCAGGTCAATGGTCAGCACCGTAACACAGGGTAGCGTGAGATACCAAATTTCGCGGCCGCTAAGTTCTGCGTTCAGGGAAACGATATTTTGACGAATGATTTGCAAATAAGCGCCGAAAAGGCCAAGCTGAATTGCCCTACAGAGGAATAGGACGGCAAAAATGGCGATACGGTTAAGACCCAGCATATACTCCAGCAGTTTGTCCGCCGGCCAAATTCCCCGAGCCATAAAATCATTCACCATTTCTCCCCAAAAAGGACTCCACCATGCGAGTATGACATGAGCCAAAGGGCTGACCGTGAAACGTAAAATTTCCCAGCCGGCCACAAAACTGGCGATTACCAAGACTTGCCGCGGAATATTTCGTTCAAAGAAACAAGACTGCAACAGCAGCAGGATGACTGTGTAAGGGATAATGTGGGTGAAACGATCGTAAAGTGGATAGATGGCGGCAATTTGCCCGTATAATAACTGAAAGACGGCATAGAGGATAACCCACGACACGACGGCTCTTTTTCGTCGGGCGTATTTGGGGGCGAGAAAACTTTCGGTCTGCCAAAAACTCAAAAATCCCCCGGCAAGGTAAAGTAAGCCGTCGAGAACATATTCCTCTTCATACATGGACAACGCCGCCCCCTTTGGCATAGGAAAGATAAGCCTTGACGAAAGCGGTGTATTTTTTGTAAGCCAACATGATTTTGTCTCCGTTATCCACGGTAATTTCCTTGGGGGAGTAAGCAGATATACGGACAAAATTCACCAAATAGCAACGATGACAGCGATAAAAATTTTGGCCGCACACCTTGGCAAATTCCTCCATGGTTCCCCGGGCAGTCAATACACTCTGCGTCAGGTGAACTTTCACTTTCTTATTGTCGGATTCCACATACAAAATATCTGCTAGCCGCACCTTTCTGATGCCGGGGGAGGTACTTTTTACTCCGATTAGGTTTAAGAGTATAAACTGTTCGTTTTGTCCTAAAGCCTCCCTTTCTTTTAGGGAGCGATGTAATACCTGCCGGAATTTTTCTTGGTTCACGGGTTTTAGCAAATAGTGAAAGGCCTGTACATCAAAGGCCTCGGCCATATATTCGCTAAAGCCGGTTACGAAGATGATGCTGCTTTTTCCTTGGCCTTGTTTTTCTTCGCGGCTGCGGATTTCTCGCGCCAGCTTTAACCCGTCGATGCCTTTGATGTCCAGAAAGTAAATATGAAAAAAAGATTCCTCTGCCAAGAGTTCCTCGGCAGAGGAAAATATCTTTACCGCTACGGCCATATTTTCGCTATCGATTAGCGTTTTTAAATCACCGGCAATCTCCCGGTCGCTGTCGCACACAGCAATTTGTATAGGCACGCCATTTCCTCCAAAATATAAACTTAATGGTTTAGGCGCCGCCAGCGAGCCGCATCTTCTTGCCGCAAAAGGCCACGCCGTATCGCCAAACAGTCTTTACCCCTTGCCTAGTTAGTTCCGTCTCGTAGGCTTTTGTTTTGATTTGCTTTAGCGCCGCCTGCGCCGCCTTCTCCATTTCCCTCTCTTTTTTTACGGTCTTTAGCTCCAGTATAACCCCCGGGGCATTTTCCTTAAGGGGGAAGAAAGCTAGGTCAAACCGGCCGTAGCCCGATTCGCGGTTGGACTCCACCCGATATTTCCCGGTAAACCACACCGCCAGCCCCAAGAGCAAGCCATGGTAGAAAGTTTCCGGCTGGTGGCTACTGTCGTGATAGCTCACGAAATCTCGCAGGAGTTCCTCTAGGAACCGGGCAAAATCGGTCCCCCTGCCCTCTGTCATGGCGGTGAGCATATCCTCCAGCACAATCTGACCTTGATGTGGGGCAATGTTATCCAGTATCTCGTTTTCGTAGGCTTGGTTTATCTCTAAGTTTGGTATCTCCAAAGCTACCCATTCTCGCGATCTATCATCCTGCCAAGTTTTCACCGCCTTCAGGTACCCGGCGGTCAAAAGCATCATGTAAAGAGTATTGCAATCTGCGCTAAGATCGGCGTAGCTAATGTTTTCCCGAACTAGGGCGTTAAGGGGTTTCCCCTGAATCAGGCTCTGTAAATCCTCGGCCTTGCGCGTATCGATGCGCGCCAGCAAAGTTTTTAAGATGCTGTTGCCGGAGGTATTGAGCCAGTACGGCTTATACTTACAATCATTATCGATAAAACTAATCACCGACCAAGGATTATAGATTTCCTCATGCCCAAAGGTATAGCCGTCGTACCATCTTTTTAAATCCTCGCGCTTGTCCGTGAGGCCGCAGACTTGCAGTAAACCATCCACCTCCGCCTGAGTAAAACCGAAAATGTCGCTGTAACGCTCACTGAGTACCGAGCAGACCCGAAGGTTATTCAGGCCGCTAAAGATACTTTCTTTGGAGACTCGCGTCACCCCCGTCAACACGGCAAAATCCAAAGCCTCGTTAGATTTTAGCGCCTCGCTTAAAAAAC
This sequence comes from Selenomonadaceae bacterium, assembly GCA_017476005.1. Classification (GTDB taxonomy): domain Bacteria; phylum Bacillota; class Negativicutes; order Selenomonadales; family Selenomonadaceae; genus RGIG5097. The sequence continues at coordinate 89,504 of JAFVEM010000024.1, forward strand.
CGCGCATAAAATCGATACAGTCCTCGTAGTATCCTCGCTCCCAAGACCTGATGATAGGGGCGTCGTATTCATCAAGGAGCAATACCGCCTCACGGCCGTGGTGCTTTTTCAGCAGAGCCATTAACCGTTGTAAGGACACTTGCACTTCGCTACGGTTGGCGGTTTTGGCAATAATACGTTCGAAATATTGTTTGTCGTCTTCGGCCAAGGCGACAGATTCCAAAAGGTATCGAAACTGCCCGTAAAGAACCCGGAGCAGTTCTTGCAGATATTCCAGCATTAGGGCGTATTCGGGTGCCTGCCCTCCCTTTAGGGTCAAAAAAATTACCGGCCGACTGCCCTGCTCGGCCATGTACGCCCCCCCGGCCTTTTCGATATCCAGCCCGGTAAAAAGATCCCGATTTTTTTCTTTGTCCCGAAGCGTAAAAAAATAGTAGAGCATAGACATATTCAGCGTCTTGCCAAAACGACGAGGGCGAGTAATCAAGGTGATACCACCCTGTCCATCCAGTATTTCCTTGATGAACCGCGTCTTATCGATAAAGCAGAATCTTTTTACGATGAGTTGCCGAAAATCGTCAATGCCTACAGGCATGAGCTTGTTGGTAGTGTTATCATTCATGGCTAGCGCCTCCTTTGCAATTTGTAGCTGAGATGATTATAGCACCGTTATTTATGCGTTGTCGAGTTCCACCGCCATAAAATTCTATGGTCAAAGCGCTACCCCGGCCGTTTCAGCCAGCGTACAGACAGTATGCAGAGGCAACCCTACCACGTTGGAGAAAGACCCCACTATTCCCGTAATAAAGGCGGCGGCTTTGCCCTGCACTGCGTAGGCGCCGGCTTTATCCAACGGCTCCCCGGTGGCCACATATTTTTTGATAGCCGCTTCCGTAAGCGGCGCCATGGCAACTTTGGTAGTGACGGCATCGGTATAAACTTTTCCCCGATGCGCAAGGGCGATGCCGGTAATAACCAAGTGTTCCTTCCCCACCAATTTTTTTAGCATATCAATGGCCGCCGCTTCATCTCGCGGCTTGCCGTATATGTGACCGTCTAAGGCCACCACCGTATCGGCGCCCAACACCGGCGCCTCCGGGCGTAATTTGGCCACCGCCAAGGCTTTTTGCGTGGCGTTCCGTAGGGTAAGCTCCTCCGGCGACAGGGATTCGTCGCTACACTCATCGGTGGCGCTGACCACCACCTCAAAAGAGCAACCAAGCTGAGTGAGTAGTTCCCGGCGTCTGGGGGATGCGGAAGCTAAAATTAACATGAAAATACCTCCCCAAAAATTGCTCGACATACTGAAGAGCCTAAGACCATCTTATGTAAGGTCTTAGGCTCTCCGTATATAATACCACAAACTATTAACCGCCAACAGCAATTACTTTACGGCATAAATGGCAAAGAGGGGGATGGCATCATATCGCAGCTTTTGATCCCGGTGTACCAAGGGAGCCACGTTAGAATCACATTCCACGCTGAAACCCAAGGAGCGCAAAAATTTGCTATCCCATTCCGGTCGGTGATGGGTGCTGATGCGCAGTTCGTCCTTGATGGCGTTACATTCCGCCAGCATCTCCCGGGACAACGTGGCGTGAATGCAGGACTGCTGCCCTTGCTTGGAAAAAACAGTCCGACCGCAATCCGAATCAAAGTTCAGGAGAACCCCACCGGGTTTTAACACCCGGCGCCATTCCCGATAAGCCTCCATCACGTCCGTTAGCGTCCAAGTAAGATTGCGGCTGATAACGGCATCGAAATACTCGTCGGGAAAATCAAGTTCCTCGGCGTTCATCCGGCGAAATTCGGCGCGACATCCTGCGGCGAGCATATTTTTTTTGGCTTCATGCACCATGTCCTTGGACATATCGATGCCCACCACTCGATGACCTTCCGCCGCCAAGAGGATGGCGAAAAAACCTGCTCCCGTTCCCACGTCCAATATGTTCAGCGCCCCCCCGGTCGGCAAATGTTCCTGCAATAACTTTAACCACTGCGCCGCGTTTTCGCTTTGCAGCTCCAAGCGACGGAGTTTGCTGAACTCGCTGCTACGATAATCCCAGTACCGCTCAATGCGTCCTAATATTTCTGCGGTGGGATCGATTTTTCTTTGGGCTAAGGCCATTTTGTTTGCTCCTTTTTTTAATTTTTTTGCGATTTAGCCGGTGGCAAGCGAAAAAAATCCGCGCCCATAAGTTCTTGAGTATAGGGGGAATTAGGGGATTTGAGAATTTGCCCAGTTGCGCCCTCCTCTACAATCCGTCCGCCGTGCATCACCGCTACCCGGTCGGCGATGCGCGGCAGCAAGGCTAGGTCGTGGGTGATGAAGAGACAAGCAATGTTTTGCTGTAAACATAAACCGCGCAAGAGTTGTACCACCTGCGCCTGCACCGTAACGTCCAAAGCGCTGGTGGCCTCGTCGCAGATAAGGAGTTTCGGCGACAGGGCAATGGCTCTGGCAATGGCCGCCCTTTGACACTCGCCGCCGCTGACTTCGTGAGGGTAGCGGCCTCCGTAAGCCGGGGACAGTCCCACCGCTGTTAATAAATCTGCCATGCGTTCTAGGCGAGGGGCGGCCGATATGCCCTGATTGCGCATTGGTTCTTCTATGCTCCAGCCTAAGGTGTGCCGTGGGTCAAAGGAATCCTCCGGGAGCTGAAAGATCATTTGCATCTTGCCGTAAGCCTCGGCTAGCTCTCGCCCTTCCGCCCGGGTGATGTCACGCCCGTCCAGCCATATCTCTCCCCCGTCGCAGGGAAGGAGCCTCGTCACTAGCCGCGCCGTAGTACTCTTGCCGCAACCGCTGCGCCCCACTAGCCCCAGACATTCTCCGGGGTTTAGCGTAAAGCTGATGCCCTCCAGTACCGTCTTTTTTTTCTTACCGGCGCCATCCATAAAATATTTTTTTAGTTGCCTGACCTCCAGTACAGGTTCCATGGCACTGCCTTTCTCACGCTGTCTCCTTAAAACGCGGCACGGCGCGAATAAGTTCTTGGGTATAGGGATCCCGAGGGCTGTTAAAAATCTGCTCCCTATCCCCGATTTCCAACATTTGCCCCCGGCGCATAACGAGGATTTTATCCGCCATATACCAAGCCAACCCCATGTGATGCGTCACCATGACGAGGGAAAGCCCCAGCCTTTCTCTCAGCCCCATCAGTTCCTGCGCCACCTTTACCTGCGTCACTGTGTCCAAAGCGGAGGTTGGTTCGTCGGCAAGGAGCAACTCCGGCTCTAAGATCATGGCCGCTAAAATCCCCACGCGCTGTCCCATCCCCCCCGACAAGCGAAAGGGGTACTCATCCAGCGCATTTTCCGGCAGGTTAATATGCTCCATGATAACTTTGGCCTTAGTGCGAAATTCCGCCCGGCTCCAGTTCCTATGCTCCCGAACGCTTTCATAGATTTGCTCGCCCACCCGGCGAATGGGACAGAAGGAGGCGCCGGCATTTTGGAAAATCATGGCGAGAGTCTCCCCGGCGAGTTTACGTCGCTCCCTAGGCGCGATAGACGTGATGTCGCGTCCCTGCAAGACGATTCGTCCCTCGCTTATCGCGCCGCCTCGTCCCAAAATTCCCATGACGGCTTTCAGTACCGTACTCTTGCCGCTGCCGGACTCTCCGGCAATTACCAGAATTTCGCCTCGCCTCAAGGTAAAATTCACTCGTCGCACCACCGCCCGGCCATCGTAGGAAACGGACAGATTTTCCACTGCCAATACCGCGCCAGCCATCCCGCCACCTTCTTTTTATCCTCAGGTTTTGTCAAGTTCCGGTCGAATTTCGTAGTAATCGGAAGGATGCGCCGTAAAACCTGCTACATTGGGCTTCATTACGAAGGACATTTTGAGATGGGATGCGTAGAAGAGAGCGCAATCGTCCAAAATCTGTTGGCTCATGCGAATGGCAATGGCGGCGCGCTTGTCCGCGCCGTAGGTGTTGTGCAGTTCATTTTCCAAGGCCGCAATTTCCGGGCTGTCGTAGAACCCGGCATTATCCACCGCTCCCGGCAGGATATGACTGGTGAAATAATATTCCGGATCCCCGGTGGGGGCAGTGACGATGGCCTTGGCGAAAATATCGTACTCTCCGGCTTTCAGGAAAGTCCTGTAGTTGTCTGTAGCGTTCACGTTCAGCTTGACCCCGATTTTTTTGAGACTGGCCTGAAGGGATTCGGCCAGTAGCGGCAATTCCTGCCGTGAGGTGTAGGTGAGATAGTTAAGCTCCAGATTTTTCCCATCCTTATCTACATAACCATCCCCATCCGAATCCTGATAGCCGGCTGCCGTAAGCAAATTCTTGGCGCCCTCTAAGTCATAGGCCGGGGCGGTGACCGTCTTATCCCCAAAGGGCAGGTTAGCCGGAAAGGGGCCTATCGCCGGCGTACCGTTGCCGGAGAGCAGTACTTTGGTGAAATTTTCCTTATCTACCGCCATGGAAATAGCCTTGCGAACGCGCAGATCTTGGAGCGCCGGGGTTTTGCAGTTAAAGGCCGCCTGATAAATCCGGGAAGTGTCGGTCTGGCTCAACTTATATTTTTTTTCGTCGCCCTGAAAGAGAGTCAGGCTGGAATAAGGCAGTCCCTGCGCCGCATCCAATTCCCCGTTTTGCATAGCCATGGTAAGAGTATCCCCGTCGGTGATGCTCCTTACCACCACTTTGTCCAGCTTGGGCTTGACTTCGCCCCAGTAGTTTTCATTTTTGACGAGGTCGATTTGGGTATCTGTTACCTTAACAGCTTTGTAGGGGCCGGTGCCGATGACGATACGCTCACTTTCGCCGGCTTCCATGTCAATGATAGAGCCGTAGGGGTCTGAAAGGTAGTTTAGGAGAGCCGGCGTTTTTTCCGTTGATTTGATGGTGATGGACTGACCGTCGGCGGTGATGGATTCGATTTTAAGATCCTTGGGCGCCCGATCATGTTTGGCCAAAAGATCCTCTAGGCAGACCTTCACCGCCTCCCCGGTGACTTTTTTGCCGTTGGAAAAAGTCACATTGTCCTTGAGCGTAATTTTGAGGGTGAAGTCATCCAGTTGCTGAAAATCCTTGGCGATCCAAGGCACCAGTTCCATTTTTTCGTTGAACTTGAACAGGGTCTCCCCGATACCGTAACGGATGGTACTCCAGCCGCTGTAGGAGGTGTGAGGATTGGTTCCGGCGTTTTCCATGGCAACGCCGTAGGCCACGGTGCCGTAGGTAAAGGTTTTGTCATGGCTTACGGTGCCTACGCCACCGCCGCAACCGGTGAGGGCGGACAAAGCCAAAAGTCCGGCCAGCATGACACCCAGTTTCCTTTTTTTCATGTTTATATCCTCCGCCTAAAACATTATCCCCTATTATGATAAAACGTAAAATTCGATTATGTAACCCCTACGGGGGGGATAAAATAAAAGGGCTGTCACACATAATTACCGTGTGGCAGCCCCTTTTTAGCGAAAAAATCCCTTTACCTTTATCAATCGGCCAAAAACGTCAATGGCTACTCCGAAAAACCGTTACAAAAACCAGTTTTTCGGCGTAGCCATCATTACTTCAGCTCCACCACGGTAGCGCCGCTACCTCCTTCGCTCATGTCCGCCAAAGTAAAATTTAAAACGCTGGGATGGTGTTTCAGGTAGTCGTGGATGCCTTTACGCAAGGCGCCGGTGCCTTTGCCGTGAATGATAATGACCTCGCCTATACCGGCCATGAGGGCGTCGTCCATAAATTTACCCACTACGCCCTCGGCCTCATCTACCATCATGCCTCGAATGTCAATTTCTCGCCTGGTCGTGGCCGCCTTTTGGACAAAGCCCCCGGTGGTTTGGATTTTGGCGGTGGGGCGCTCTTGGGGAGCCGTCGCCACAAAACGGCAATCGTCGCTCTTGAGGGTGGTTTTCAAACTGCCGATTTGCACTTCGATTTCCTTGCCCTTAACCGACAGCACCGTGCCTTTTTGCGCCAGCTTCACCACATAGACCGTATCACCCGGCGCGATTTTTCCCGGCTTAATGCGTTTGCCCACGCCCTTTTCGGACATGATACCGGGGGTAGAACGCTCCTCGGCTTCGCTTAATCTTTCTCTGGCAGCTTGCAACGCTTGCTGTCTTTTTTTGATGCCTTGATCGTCGAATTGCTCCTTCAGCGCTTTGATGATTTCTTCGGCTTCGCGGCGAGTGCGACGAACGAGAGCGGCGCTCTGCTCCTTGGCGCGGCGCAGAATTTCGCCCTTCTGTCGCGTGAGGTCGGTCTTGGCCGCGGCCAGTTTTTCCTCCAGTTTGGCTACCTGAGCTTCCCGTTCGGTAATTTCTGCGTTCTTTTGCTCGTAGCTGAGTTTTTCCCGTTCTAAATCGTTAATGACGTTTTCAAATTGAGCGTGATCCGCCTGCATGAGCTGCTTGGCTCTCAGTACCAAAGATTCTGCCAGCCCCAACCGCCGACTGATGGCAAAGGCGTTGCTGGCGCCGGGAGTGCCAATTATCAGGCGATAAGTGGGGCGCAAGGTAGTTAAATCAAATTCCACGCTGGCATTTTCGATACCCTCCCTAGAATAAGCGAAGGTTTTTAGCTCCGAATAATGGGTGGTGGCCACCGTGGAAATTTCCCTGTCCGCCAGCCGTTCCAAAATGGCCATGGCCAGTGCCGAGCCTTCTGCCGGGTCGGTACCGGCGGCCAGCTCGTCCAACAGTACCAAGTCCTCCCGTTCCGCTTGCCCCAAAATATCAACCAAATGCGTCATGTGGGCGGAAAAGGTGCTGAGGCTCTGCTCGATGCTCTGCTCGTCGCCAATATCGGCGTAAATGTTTTGATAAAGAGCGAGCCTCGAATTTTCGGCGGCCGGAATGAACAGCCCCGAGGCCGCCATTAAAACCAAGAGGCCAAAGGTTTTCATGCTGACGGTTTTGCCGCCGGTATTCGGCCCCGTCACGAGCAGCAGACGATACCCCTCCCCCAAACGCAGGTCGATGGGTACTACCTCCGCCGGATTTATGAGAGGATGTCTGGCTTGCTTAAGTTCGGTAATGCCCTCGGTATTTAAGAGAGGCTTGGTGGCTTTCATATCTTGCGCCAGCCGCGCCTTGGCAAAAATCAGGTCTATGTTGGCCAAGATGGCGGCATTGTCCTCCAAAATGTCGTGATGGCGCCCAATGCTTTGCATAAGCTCGCGCAGGATGCGTTTTACTTCCTGTTCTTCGGCGAGGGTCAATTGCTTCACGTCGTTGTTGAGTTCCGCCACCGCCAAAGGCTCGATGAAGAGGGTGGAGCCGCTGGCGGATTGGTCGTGTATAAGTCCGGGAAAATCCCGGCGATACTCTTGCTTCACGGGAATCACATAACGGTCGTCGCGCAAAGTGATAATCGTCTCTTGAAAATATTTTTGATAGGCATCGTTATGCAAAATGGCGTTCATGCGCTCTTTTATCTTGACCTTGGCGACGCGCAGTTCCCTCCGCAGACGACTAAGCTCCACGCTGGCCTCGTCTCGCAGGTGGCCGTGTTCGTCGATGGTATTCTCCAGCCGATTTCTAAGCTCCCCCAATATCTCAATTTCCCTTGCTCTGGCCTTAAGGAGGGGCGACTCCAGCTCCAATTCCTTAAAAAAGCGTTTCACGTTCCCCATGGCGTACATGGTAGCCAGCAAATCCAGAATTTCTGCCGCAGTGGGTTCGGCGCCTAATTTAGCTTTTTTTAGCAGGGGGCGGATGTCGTGAATATCCCCCAAAGGCGGATTTTGCAGGGAAATAATGCGCGCCGCCTCCTCCGTCTCCGCTAAATTTTCCTGCACGGCGGCAAAATCGCCCTCGGGTAAAAGCGCCATGGCCAAATCCTTACCCCACAAGGAACCGGCTTTATCGCGCAAGAGAATTTTTATTTTATCGTATTCCAGTATTTTTAAGGTTCTTTCTTCCATGTAACACCTCTTGTTTTTATTGGGCTTTGCCCAAAACCCAATAATAAATTACAATACCCCACGGAAATAATGACCGCGCGTTATGTTTTCGGCTTCTTCCTCGGCGATAGCCCCCGTGAGGGCTTTTTTGTAGGCGCTGACTAGCTCGTGGGTTTCTCTGGTCGTACTCGCCTTGGCCTCTAGGCGCAGACTGCTTATGCCCATGGCGGCGAATTTAGGGGCATGGGGGAGCATGGACAAAACTTTGCTGTTTAGGAGATGCAGTCGGCAAAATTGATCGGTCGCTAGGGGAAACATAATGTTCTTGCGGTCGCGCAAAAAATATTTATCTTGCCGGCAGGGCATGGAGCAGGTTCCCTGTTCTTTATTTCCCCAAAAAGTCCCTAAGGGACAATACTCGGACACCATAAGTTCCAAACGCCCATGGACGATACATTCCAGCGGCAGACTCGTCCGTGCGGCCAAAGCGGCCACCTGCTCCATATTCAGTTCCGGCGACAAGGTAGCGCCCATAAAACCCTGTTCCTGCCAAAAGGCCAGCGTCTGACTGTTGTAAGAAATCAGGGAGTAATCCACCCACCTTGGCAGTTGCGTCAAGCGTCGCGCCAGTTGCCAAACACCCACATTGGTCACATAAATACCGTCGGGAGAAATTTCCTGCCAGCCTGTAAGCAAAGCCTGCCAAATTCGCTGCTCATGCTGCCCCATAATGCGCGGCGTATGAAAGAAAATTTCCTTCCCCTTTTGTCGCGCTAGGTTCCACGCCTCTTTATAATCCTCCAGCGTCAGGTTTTCGTGATTATAGGTTTCGCCGCCGAAAATTATTCGGTCGGCGCCGGCCGTCAAGGCTGCCTTGGCTTTGGGGACTGTATCCACGGAAACCGTGAGCAATAAATTTTTTTTTGTTTTGTTGACTGCCTGTGGTAAAAATGTTAGTCGGTCTTTATCTGAGAGTGGTTCTCGCCGGTAAGGCTCCAAACGACGTTTTTCTAAGGCGGCCACCCCACGGCGACGGACTTCGTTTAGCTCGCTGAGGGGGAGCATCACCTGCCCCTTTATGTCGGCGGTAAGTTCCCTTAAAGAAAAAATGCTCCCTCCCAAGCGTCCCAGTTGCTCTTGTAAAATCTCCGTCGTGAGTGGGCGTTTCTGCGCCGCCTCGCCGCGGAAATCGGTTTTGACCGTCGCTTCGTAACCGTCGCCGTCGCGCATTGTTAAGACCAGCGGTTCTCCCACCGCCGCCGTTACGGTGAGGTCTAGAGGGATGCGCCTCACCGGCGCGCTCGCGGCGTACAAGGCTTTGGCGCGGTTCATCAGTTTCGCGTCATAGACCTTAAACACTCTGTCATGTGTCTTAACGGCTCGCGGCAGGGGAAAAGTTACTTCTTCGTCGGCCTCGGCCTCGGTGACTTGTTGCCCACTACGCAGTGTCATTTCCTCCACGGTGGCGGCCACCCTGCCCCCCACCTTTACCCAAAACTCCACCTGATCCCCTGTCGAGAGATCTTCGCTTAAAGCCACCGTTACCCGGCGTGATTTTGCGTCGCAGCCCGTTACCCGGCCTATCAGCAAACCGCGATTATTGGGGCGGCGGTCGCTCATTAAGTTTTTCCCCGGATATTTTTCCAGATAAGCCGTGGTAAAATCTCGATTAAAAATTTGCTTCAGCTCCCGGCGAATGGTTTTATCGGTGGAATCAAGATTGGAGGGGCGTTTGGGTAGGCGATTAAGGGCATACCGGTAGGCGTTCACCACCGTGGCCACATACTCCGGCCGCTTCATGCGTCCTTCGATTTTCAGCGATGTTACCCCGGCTTCCACTAACTGCGGCAATAAATCAATGGTGTTCAAATCCCGAGGAGACAGCAAGTATTCCCCGGCCAGTCCCTTTAAAACATCTTGTCCTTGTTCGTTAATTAAACCGTAGGGCAAACGGCAGGGCTGGGCGCAACGTCCCCGATTGCCGCTGCGGCCGCCGATTAAACTGCTCATCAGGCATTGCCCCGAATAGCAAATACAAAGCGCACCGTGGGCAAAGACCTCAATTTCACATTTAGCGTGGGCGCAAATATGCTTTATAGCCGCGAGCGACAATTCGCGAGAAAGCACCACTCTGGCAAAGCCCAATTCCTCCAAGGCCTCTACCCCGGCCAGATTATGCACCGTCATTTGGGTACTGGCGTGCAGCGGCAGTTTCGGCGTTACTTTTTTAGCCACCCGTACCACGCCCAAATCCTGTACCAAAACAGCGTCGGCGCCGCTTTCGTACAAAAAACGCAGATATTCCGCCAGCGTTCCCATTTCCCCGTCATCTACGATGGTATTCACCGTCACATGGACGGCTACCCCACGCAAATGGGCATAGCGAATGGCCGCCTTAAGTTCCTCTTCGTTGAAATTGGCCGCGTAGGCTCTGGCGCCAAATTGGGTGCCGGCCAGATACACGGCATCGGCGCCGCTCTCCACCGCAGCTCTCAACGCCTCCATACTTCCGGCCGGCGCCAATAATTCTAGCAAATTTTTCACTCCCCACACTTCTTGCTTCGTATGGACACATCACCGGCTAAAACCCGGCGTACCTCGCTACCGGTATCAACCAGTAGCGCCCCCGTTTCGTCAATATCCGTAGCGTAGCCGCTAAAAGATTCGTTTTGGCCGACTCCCAGCACCTGCACATTTTGCCCCAAAGTGACGGAGTGCCGCCGCCACTCCTCAATTATCGGGGCAAAGCCCCGTTTTTTCGCGTCCTCGTACAGGTTTTCTAGGTGTTTTAACACCCGTTGCAAAAAAGCGACGCGAGAAATTTTTTTACCTCCCATTACAGTTAGGGAGGTAGCAATCTCCCTAAGTTCCGCCGGAAAATCCTCCGGCCAGATATTCACGTTGATGCCGATACCGATGACCACATAATTGATGCTATCCATTTCGGCGCTCATTTCCGTGAGGATGCCCGTTACTTTTTTTCCCTCGTGGATAATATCGTTTGGCCATTTAATGCCCGGAGTAAGGTTTATATCCTCCATGGCGCGAGCCACCGCCGCCGCCGCCATGAGGGTACATTTAGGCGCCTCCTGTGGGAGAAAGGGGGGGCGAAGAATCACCGAAAACCACAGCCCCTTACCCTTGGGGGAAAAAAAGGCGCGACTGAGCCTACCTCGCCCGGCTCCCTGTTCCTCCGCCAGCACCACCGTTCCTTCGGCTACCCCGGCTCGCGCCAGCTTTTTGGCTTCGTTATTGGTGGAATCAATGGCGGCGTGAAACAGATAATTCTGCCCCATGTAGGCTGTTTTTAGTCCGTTTTTCACCGCGCAGGGCAGAAGCAAATCGGCCTCCTTAGCCATGGCATAACCATGGCGCGGCTTACTGATAACGTCATAACCGAGGCTTTTCAGCTCTTCAATATGTTTCCAAACAGCGGCGCGAGTAATACCGAGCTTACTCGCCATTTCTTCCCCGGAGACAAGTTCTCCGTTGGCCTCATACAGCAAAGCCGCAATATCATCGATTGTCATGGGATAGCCACCTTTCCATACAAAAGGTGAGCCGCTACGGCTCACCTTGTTATCATCCTTCCTCACCGGGGGAGATTTGCCCCAGAAGCACTGCTGTTGCTTTCTGCAACTGTTCGTCACTGGTGGCGTTGGGGGGCAGCTCCACCACCACGTCGGGTTCGATACCGATGCCGTCGATACTGCGACCGCTGGGAGTGTAGTATTTGGCGATGGTGAGTTTCACCGCATCGTCATGGAAGAGAGGGATTACCGTTTGCACCGAGCCTTTGCCATAGGATTTAGTCCCCACAATGGTGGCGGTATGGGTGTCTTGCAGGGCGCCGGCTAAAATTTCCGCGGCGCTGGCGCTGTTCCCGTCGATGAGTACCGTCAGGGGCAGTTCTATGGCCGTCAAATCCGAATCAAAATCCTGCCTGTCCCCATCTCGGTCTATTACCGACACGATGTTTCCAGCCGGTACCAAGTGTCGCGCCACTTCCACGCAACTCGTTACCAGTCCACCGGGATTAGCTCGGAGGTCAAGGATTATGCCCTTGGCTCCTTGTTTTTTCAACGCTTCATAGGTGGTGGCAAACTCCTCGCCGGTGTTTTCGCTGAAGGCGGCAATGCGCAGGTAGCCCAAATCTCCCTCCAGCATCCGACCGGCTACGGTTTTGACGGTAATGGTGTCCCGGACGATGGTATAAACCTTATCTTCTTCCCCGGCGCGATGCACCAAGATATTTACCTCGGTACCCACCTCGCCCCGGATATTCAGCGCCACCTCCTCCGGCTGCATTTCCGCCACCGCCACGCCGTTCACCGCCAAAATTTCGTCGTTGGGCAGTAGTCCGGCTCTTTCTCCGGGAGTGTCGGGGATAACGGAAATAAGCTCCACCTTGCCCTCTTTAAAGCCCATATAAACCCCGATGCCCCCAAAATGTCCTTCCACCTGCTCCGTCAGCTGGCGATACATGGCGCTGTCCAGGTAAATGGAGTGGGGATCTCCCAAAGCCTGCACCATGCCGGAGATGGCGCCATTCATCACCGTGGTATCATCCACCGTGTTTACATAGCGAGTTTCAATGAATTTTAACGCTCCCAAGAACCGACTGAGATTCCCCAGTTTAGTGCCGTCAATATCCAGCGCCCACAGGAGAAAGCCCACGGTCAGGAACCAAGTGCTAAAAACCGTCAGGAGGATTATCCCCACGAGTTTCTTTTTGTTTATGTTCATGCGTTCAGTTCTCCGTTATTGTCAGCGGTTTGCCCTCGGCTTCGGCTCGTTCCAGCATGGCCTGTAGCCTTTTAATATTTTCCTTATGATGCTCTACGGCAAAATCGATGCGCGTGATTTCCTCGGCGGTAAAATCGCCGCTGTCGCGATTTTTTTCCATGAGCTTGAGTCTTGCCTCCACGTCCTTAATTTCGTCTTTAATGAGCCGCGTGTGTTTTAAAGCGAAACCATAGACGGCGCGGAGTTGTTCTTCCACATATTTGGCGTATCCCGGCTCCCCGGATTCTTTTTCCAAGCGACAAGCCACTCGATAAATTATCGCAAAGGGGTCGGCGGCGCTTTGAATGAGTTCCAGTATTTCCCTTTTCAGTTGTTGTCCTTCGCCATGGATAGCAGACATGGCCGCTCACCTCCGCAAATATAAATATTGGGGTCTCGCCCCAAGCCCCACCGCGAGTGCATAAGCGACTCACACGACGCTGAAGCGTCGGTTCGCTGCTTAAAGGGGCTGGCAGCCCCTTGATCCGGCAATAAAATTTTTAGGCCAAACTCGTTGCCTATTTTACTATGGCTAACTTCCTCTGACAAGAGTAAAAAAAGTGTTGGATTGCGAACTTCGCTTGGCGTAAAATTTTTTGCTAAAAGCTAAGTAAACGTGTAAAATATGAAGCGCAGGAACTTATTTTTATGCGAAAAGGAGTTATTCATTTTATGTCAAAACGCGCTATCGCGGTGGATGAGAAACTACCGCTATTGGAAACCCTGCCCCTCAGTTTGCAACACCTTTTTGCCATGTTCGGCTCCACGGTGCTGGTTCCCATTCTCTTCAAGGTTAATCCGGCCACGGTTCTCCTTTTTAACGGCATCGGCACCCTTTTGTATCTGGTACTTTGCAAGGGGCGTATCCCGGCCTATCTCGGCTCTAGCTTCGCCTTTTTGTCCCCGGTTTTCCTCGTGCTGACGCAGTACAGCTATGAGGCGGCCTTGGGGGGCTTTATCGTCGTGGGCTTGGTGTTCTGTCTCGTGGCCTTGCTGATTCGCTTGGTGGGAACGAGCTGGGTCGATGTGCTTTTTCCGCCGGCCTCCATGGGTGCCATTGTGGCGGTTATCGGGTTGGAACTCATGCCCACGGCGGCAGGTATGGCCGGCCTTACGGGAGAAGAAAGGGATGCTACCGTCATTTTTGTGTCACTCGTTACCTTGGCTATCACCGTTTTTGCCTCAGTGGCCTTCAAAGGCTTCCTTTCCATCATTCCCATTCTTATCGGAGTAGTGGGCGGCTATATAGTAGCGGCCTATAATGGTCTGGTGGATTGGAGCGGCTTGAATAGCGCTCCCCTTTTTGCCCTGCCTACTTTCTACACGCCGGAATTTAATTTAGGCGCCATCCTCATCATTTTGCCAGCCTCGCTGGTAGTCATTGTGGAGCATGTAGGTCATCTCATCGTGACGGGAAATATTGTGGGCAACGATTTAACAAAAAATCCCGGACTGGATCGTTCGCTCTTGGGCAATGGACTTTCCACCATGCTTTCGGGCTTTTTCGGCTCCACTCCCAATACCACTTACGGCGAAAATATAGGCGTACTCGCCATTACCAAGGTCTTTAGCACTTGGGTAATCGGCGGCGCGGCTGTCCTCGCCATTATTCTGTCCTGTTGCGGCAAGCTCGCGGCGCTTATTCAAAGCATTCCCACTCCCGTTATGGGCGGCGTCTCCATTCTGCTGTTCGGCGTTATTGCCGCCTCCGGCGTTCGCATTCTCGTGGAGAGCAAGGTTGACTACAACAACCCCATAAATCTCCTGCTCACTTCCATCGTCCTCGGTCTCGGGGTTTCCACCGCCAGCATTACCATCGGCACCGTAACCCTCAAAGGTATGTCACTGGCCACTATCGTCGCCGTCTTGCTGGGGATTGCCTTTCGCCTAGTTGCCCTATTGCGCCGGGAAAACAAGGAGGCCGTAGAGTAACGTAGCCTTGCAACCACTTTCTGGCCACAAGTCAAGGGGGACGCAGATTGGTTACAGTTCAGCCACTATATAGGGCATTTTTACTTTGACTGTGACACAATATATAGTAGTTTGGTAACTTTTTCGCTAAATTTGGGGAAGCAAAAGCATGATTGTTTTAGCATAAATGTACTAGATATTGTGGAGGCACA
>JAFVEM010000025.1 GCA_017476005.1 Selenomonadaceae bacterium
GACCGACATCACCGAAATTCCCACCAAAAACGGCAAGATTTATGTAATACGCGATAACATGAAGGCAGAGCTTTGCGTACAGACGGTAAAGAACGCTATCAGTATATATCCAGACCTTCCTAGAGTCATCATCCATTCTGATCGTGGTAGCCAATATACTAGCGGCTAATATCGAGCTATCCTAGAAAGATTCGGCCTAAACCAGAGCATGAACAGCGAGGGCGGCCGATGCCATGATAACGCTCGCTGTGAGAGTATGTGGGCTAGAATGAAGGAGGAACTCTTATACGGCAGACATAACACCAAGCATAGAGCGTGATGATAATCCAGAAAGGCTTCGGCATAGCGTTTCAATTTATGGTAGGCTATGCCTCGCTCGATGTAGAGAGCGGCATTGTCGGGAGTCTCTTCAATAGCCGCCGTGCAAGTCGCGACTACCGCCTCGGCCGCAACGGCTGTTTCCTCCTTTCGCTCGGAATCTTGGCCGCTACCCATGGGAGAGAAACCTACCACGACCGACGTGACCAAACAACAAATAATTGCCAATGCATATCGTCTAACCATTATGCTAACCACCAAAACGCAAAAGAAAAACAAAAAAGGCCACGAATCTTGCGGACAGGGTGCAATTTACAGAATGTCCGGCATGGCCGAACCAACCGTATTGCACTCGCCACCGCAAAAATCCATAACTGCATGATACGGCCTGTGACAAATAAAATGCAGGCACTTTTTTCACACTGTTTTTTGAAAATTTCGGTGTAATGCAATCGAATAAGAAGCTAGCCATTAGTTGACTAGCTTCCTACTCGATTTACATTAAGTTAGTGTCGGTTTTTTATCGCTGACCGGCTTGCTCGCGCAAGCGGCGGATACGTTCCTCTGTTTGAGGATGGGTGCTGAAAAGATTCATGAGGGCTTTGCCCGACCCTGATAAAGGATTTACGATGAATAGGTGGGCAGTGGCCGGAGTGGCTTGGCTCATGGGATTGCCTAAGGCGAAACGCTCGATTTTGTTTAGCGCGTTGGCCAGATACAGGGGGTTGCCGCAGATTTCGCCGCCGCTCTTATCCGCATCAAATTCGCGAGAACGGGAAATGGCCATCTGAATGAGCATGGCGGCTAGCGGCGCCAGAATAATCGTAAAGAGAGATCCCAAAATGCCGCCGCTATCCTCGTCGTCATTGGAACGACCGACGCCGAAAATGGCCGCCCACTGAGCGATGTTGGCAATCATGGAAATAACGCCGGCTATCGAAGCGGCTACCGTGGAAATCAGAGTATCCCGGTGCTTGATGTGGGAAAGCTCATGGGCTAAGACCCCGGACAGCTCTTCATAATTCAGCGCCTGCATGATGCCGGTGGTGACGGCCACTGCCGCATGGGAGGGGTTACGCCCCGTAGCAAAAGCGTTGGGGGAGACGGAGTCAATGATACAAACCTTGGGCATGGGGAGACCGGCTCTGGCGGCCAGCTTCTCCACCAAGTGATACAGCTCCGGCGCCTCGGCGGCGCCCACCTCTCTGGCTCCGTAAGTCTTCAGCACGATGCTGTCGCTGAACCAGTAGCTGAAAAAATTCATGCCCAAAGAGATAACGAGCATGATAACCGCCCCGGAATTTCCCCCTACGGCAGCGCCCACCGCCACCAAAACGCCGGTGAGCAGTGCCATCAGTATAGTAGTTTTTAATGTGTTCATGGTTCTACACTCCTTTTGGGGGGAACCATAACACATTCTGCGGATTTTCGCAAGAGTGCCTAGGCGATTTGCAAGGCCTCGGCCAAATCTTCCTGAATACCGGTGGTATCCAGCCCCCGCACGATAAAGGCAACGTAGCTTTCAAGATCTATCCCCACAATGACTTTCTGCCCGTGGTACTCCCCATGGATACGAAAGACCTCGTGGTCGGAGCGGCGAGCAATGGCGAGGAATTTCTCTTCGTCCGTCAGCGCCTCCGAAGGAAAGGCCTCGCCAAATTCCCGGTCGATATAATCCCAAGCCCCGGAGGCAAAGGCTGCCATGGGCTTAAACCCCTCAAGGCGCAAAAGGGTCGCCAGCCATACGCAGGCATCGTCATCAAAATCGAGCTTATCATCCTTGTAAAGGAAAACCAGATTCCGGTCGGCCGCCGTAGATTCTACCAGCATTATCATCCATCCTTTCAGCTACGAAAAAATTGTTCAGGGGTGTTTGCTGTTATTCCGCTGTTATCTCCTCCTAGTCTAGCATAGATTTTACACGAGGTCTAACTTTATTTGGCGACAGCAAATTTTTCTTCGCTGGCAGGAATGGAGAGGTGTATCGTCGAATGATAGGGGGGCGTGAAAACCATGCCTATAACTCACCTAGGGAGACGCTATGAAATATTTCACGCATTCCGAACTTAGCGATAGACAACTGGTATGAGTGAGGTGGATGTGTATGGACAAAGAAAACCTATATAACTTCGTGGCGAATCGCACCGAGCGTTGCAAAATATTGGTGGCCGGGGATGTGATGTTGGATAAATATTATTACAGCGAGGTTAGTCGCATTTCCCCGGAAGCTCCGGTGCCTATTGCCCATGTCCTCGATGAAAAAGAAACCTTGGGGGGCGCGGCCAACGTGGCGCACAACTTGGCGCTACTCTGTTGCCAAACCCATATAACCGGTTATGTGGGGAGCGATTATCACTGCCAAAGCCTTATGGACAAATTTTTGGCTCGTGGCATCGATTTTAAGGGACTGGTTCCCACCGAGGAACCCACCACCACCAAAATTCGCGTCATGGGGGCGCATCAGCAAATGCTTCGGCTGGATTTCGAGGATACCCGGCCGGTGGAAGGCGAATACGCCGACAGGATGCAGAACTACATCGAGCAAAGTTTGAACGAAAGCCTTGATTGCGTGATTATTTCCGATTACGGCAAAGGCGCTTGCACGGAGCGTTCCTGTCAGCGTATCATTAAAGCCTGTCATGCCCATGGGGTGCCGGTGGTCGTTGACCCCAAAGGCGCGAACTGGGCGAAGTACGCCGGCGCCGATTATATCACCCCTAACGTCAAGGAAATAAACGAGGTACTTCTTGACCGTATTCGCAACACCGATAGCGAAGTGGTGCGGGCGGCGCGTTACGCCATGCGCAAATACAAGCTGAAAAACGTGGTGTTGACTCGCTCGGAAAAGGGGCTGTCCTTGGTACGAGAAGATGATGTTTTGCACATTCCCACCAAGGCGCAGGAGGTATTTGATGTGTCCGGCGCCGGGGACACGGTGATAGCTGTTTTTGCCACGGCGCTGGCCGGGGGACTTTCGGCGGCCGCCGCCGCTTATCTGGCAAACCTCGCGGCCGGGGTTGTGGTGGCCAAACTGGGAACCTACGCCGTGAGCCGGGAGGAACTTTTGCAAGCGTTAAAACGAGAAATGGAGGAAGGGCAATGATTATCGTTACCGGTGGCGCCGGTTTTATCGGCAGTAATTTGGTGAAAGAGCTTAATAGGCGCGGTCGCGTCGATATTCTCATCGTGGATGATTTGCGAGACGGCGCCAATTACAAAAACCTCAAGGGGCTACAGTTCATTGACTACCAGCACAAGGACGATTTTTTGCAGAGCGTGGAGAGCGACGATTTCGACGGCACGGACATCGACGCCGTATTTCATGAGGGCGCTTGCTCCGATACCATGGAATACGATGTGAACTTTATGATGAAGGTGAACTACGAGTATTCCAAGGCATTGCTCCATTTTTGCATGGAACATCGTATTCCCTTTATTTATGCGTCGTCGGCTTCCACCTACGGGGGAGGTAAAAACGGCTTCCGGGAGGGTGACGAGTGCGAGGATGCCTTGAACCCCTACGCCTTTTCTAAACTGGCCTTTGACCGCTATGTGCGGCAGGTTTTGCCGGAGGCCAGAAGTCAGATTGTGGGACTTAAATATTTCAACGTCTTTGGCCCACAAGAGCATCATAAGGGCAAAATGGCCTCCATTTTCTACCAGCTATACAACCAAATCAAGGAAACGGGCAAGGCGCGTCTCTTCGAGGGTAGCGGCGGCTATGACAACGGCGAGCAACGTCGGGATTTTGTCTATGTCAAAGACGTGGTGACGGTGAACCTGTGGTTCTGGGAAAATCGTGGCGAGAGCGGCATCTATAACTGCGGCACCGGCCACGCCCACACCTACAACGAAGCCGCTAAAGCCGTTATCGCCGCCTTGGGCAGAGGTGAAATCGAGTATCGTCCCTTCCCGGAGGTCTTAAAGGACAAGTACCAGAACTACACCCAAGCCGACAGCTCTCATCTCCTAGCCGCCGGTTACGACCAAGGCTTCACG
Source organism: Selenomonadaceae bacterium (assembly GCA_017476005.1). Taxonomy (GTDB): domain Bacteria; phylum Bacillota; class Negativicutes; order Selenomonadales; family Selenomonadaceae; genus RGIG5097. The sequence goes on from JAFVEM010000025.1 coordinate 4,318, forward strand.
GATTTTAAGACGGCGGTGAAAGAGTATGTGGATTTCTTAGAAGCCGGAGGCTATTTTACCTATGGGGACTAAGGCCGTTTTTTTTGACCGAGACGGCACCTTAAATGTTGACGTCCATTACTTGCACCGGCCGGAGGATTTTCACTGGATACCGGGGGCGCAAGAGGCCATTTCCTATGTAAAAAAATTAGGGTATCTGGCCATTGTCATCACCAACCAAAGCGGCGTGGCCAGAGGTTTTTACCCGGAGACAGACATTGTAGCGTTGCACGACTGGATGAATCGGGAACTAGCTAAAGTGGGGGCAAGCCTAGACGATATTTTTTATTGCCCCCATCACCCTGAGGGGAAAATCCCTCAATACACCAAAAAATGCGCTTGCCGCAAGCCGGGAACCTTATTGATAGACGATGCTTGCGAGCGCTATGACATCGACCGGGAAGGCTCGTTTTTTGTGGGGGATGCCGTAAGCGACATGGAATGCGCCAAGGCGGCCGGTGTCAAGGGTATTCGTTATACGGGTGGGAATTTGTACGAACTGCTGAGACAAGAGATACGTCAGTAACGGGAGGCTAACTAAATGAGTAAACTAACGCTGGCCAGAGCCAAGGAAATTTTACATAAACACGTCACCGAAGAACATCTCTTCACTCACGCAGCGGCGGTCAGCGCCGCCATGGGCGCCATGGCTCCCCTTTATGACGGCGATAAGGATTACTGGGAGGCCATCGGCTATTTGCACGATGTTGATTATGAAAAATTCCCGGAGGAGCATTGCCGGCATGTGCGAGAGCTATTAGAGCCGGAGGGGGTCGATAAGGAGGATATAGACATCATCATCTCCCACGGGTACGGCCTTGTTACCGACGAAATTGAGCCGCAAAACGATATTGCAAGATGCCTGTTCACCGTGGACGAGCTTACGGGTATAGTTCACGCCTACGCTCTCATGCGCCCCGAGGGCATGGAGGGAATGAGCGTTAAAAGCCTCAAAAAAAAGTTTAAGGACAAGCGATTCGCGGCCAAATGCAATCGTGAAGTGATTAAACAGGGGCTAACCATGATGAATGCGGAGTTGGACGCAGTTATGCAGTGTTGCATTGAGGGCATGACGGAGCATCAGGCCGAATTAAATTTACCTACAAAATAAGTTGCAAAACTTGTGTTGCCTAATTGTGCAATGGCGCAGGTTGTGATACAATCTAGGCGGTGAAATACAGCGAAAGGAGGCGCTTAATATGCCAACGATTGGCGATACCATTAAGGCCATGAATCAAGTAGTGGATTATGTGGCCATTAGGGAGCCGCGGCTCGCGCCGACTCCCAATGAGCATCCGGCCTTAAATCCCACCCGGGAAACGCCGGAGAAAGCGGCCGGGGTGAATTACTCGGCGTACAGCGCGTTGCAGAGTAGCGTGGAGATGCCGCAATCGGTAACGGAGGCCATCGGGGAATACACCGCCCAGCGAGACGATTTCCAAGACCGGTTGCAGGAGGCCATGGAGGAGGCGCAAAACACCAGCGCCGGACTCAAGGAGATGCGTTACGAAGACGAGGGGGACGATACTGTCGAGCGAATGCAGGAGATAGCCGCCGAAAACAGTAGGCAAGCGGCTGCCGCCAGAGAGGCTGCCCAAGAGCAACGTAGCCAAGAGATTAAAAACCTACTCAACGGCTACAACAGTGCGGTGAATTCCCTGAACGAACAACGGGGGACTTCGGCGCTCTTTGACCGTTTTGCCGACACTTTTGAGGGCAGCGGCGATTTGGTGGATTCCCTAGGCAGTATTGGCATCGACGCGGATATTACCGGTGAGCTGAGGGTAGATGACGAACGCCTAGATACGGCGCTCCGAGATCGTCCCAAGGAAGTGGAAAGTACCTTAAGCGAAAACGGGCTGGCCGGTCGAATTGACCGCCATGTTTCCCTGTCGAAGCAAAGGGCGGAGGCGCTTTTCCCCAAGGTAGATTCCCTGCTGGGGCAATCATCCGACAACCACAAGGGCATGTATTCTGAGGATTCGGTGGTAACCGCCAGACCTTCCGGCAGTTACGGCAAGTTTATGGACATGTACTATTGACGGAGGCGTGGGTTGACACAAAAAAATAAAAGCTACCGCTGAAGCGATTGCCTAAGCAATACTTCGGACGGTAGCTTTTTTGCGCACAAAAATGGCGGAGAGGGTGGGATTCGAACCCACGGTAGCTTGCGCTACAACAGATTTCGAGTCTGTCACCTTCGACCACTCGGACACCTCTCCACTCTGATGATAGTACCACAGCGCGGAGGGTGCTGTCAACTAGAAAAAATTAGCTCGCCTTGCCGGCAGGAAAAAATTTTTTTTTGTAGAATATCTCTTGGTGGTAAGTGGGAGGCGAGGAATATGCGCGAAGAACAGGGGACGGTCATCGGCACGGCGGATAAGCTCGCCCAAATAAAAGTGGGACGGCACAGCGATTGTTCCGGGTGCGGCGGTTGTAGCGGCAGTCGGAATTTGATTTTGGAAGCCGTGAACGACCTTGGCGCCAAAAACGGCGACCGGGTGCGTTTTGTCCTGCAAGAGGAAAGGATGCTCCTCGCGGCCTTCGTGGTGTTTGTGCTTCCCCTCTTACTGGCGGCAGTGGGGGGCTTTATCGGCTATCGGTGGAGTCTTACCGGCGAAGTCTGGGGAAGTGAGGCCACGTTTTGCGGCGCGGCGTTGTTTTTTTTGTTGGGACTTCTATGCGTCAAGTGGTATGATAGGCGTGTGGAGAAAAGTAAAGCCGCCAAACCTAGGATTGTAGCAGTTATGAGGTGATTCCTTTTATGTTCAAAAGTTTTCTTGGTGGTATCCATCCCCATGACGGGAAGGATTTGGCCAAGGATAAAGCCATTGAGGCCATGCCGCCCCCCGAAGAGGTGGTTATCCCCTTGAGCCAACACATCGGCGCGCCGTGCAGCCCCACGGTGAAGGTGGGTGACACGGTGAAACGTGGGCAGGTTATCGGCACCAGCGAGGCTTTTATGCATGCGGATATTCACGCGTCGATTTCCGGGAAAGTGGTGAAGATAGATTCTCTGCCTCATTCGGGACGTATTACCGCCCCGGCTATTGTCATCAAAAACGACGGCGAGGACGCTTGGGCGGATGGTTTGCCCTTGAGCCGTAACTGGGAGAGCATGGACAGCGAGGAAATTCTCGAGGCCATTCGCTCTGCCGGTATTGTGGGTATGGGTGGCGCTACTTTCCCGGCACACATTAAATTAAAACCCCAAAAGCAAGTGGATATCCTCATTGTAAACGGCGCCGAGTGCGAACCGTATTTAACGGCGGATTACCGCTTGATGCTTGAGGAGCCGGAACGCATCGTCACCGGCGCCCAGATTATGCAAAAACTTTTGGGCGTAAAAACAGCTTACATCGGGGTGGAGGACAACAAGCCGGAGGCGGTGACGGCTTTGCAACGGGCGGCCAGTGACAGTCACATCGAGGTGGTGGCGCTGCCCACCAAATACCCACAGGGCGCGGAAAAAATGCTTATTTACGCCCTGACGGGCAGGGAAGTTCCCACCGGGGGACTGCCCATGGACGTGGGGTGTGTGGTGCAAAACGCCGGTACCGTGGCGGCCATAGCTGATGCCGTGGAGCAGGGACTGCCGTTGACGGAACGCATTACCACCGTTTCCGGTGATGCCGTGCAAAATCCCAAAAATCTGCGAGTGCGCATTGGCACCCGTTATCGCGACGTGTTGGATTATTGCGGCGGTTTTGCGGAAACACCGGCTAAAATTTTGGCCGGCGGCCCCATGATGGGATTCGCTCAGTACGATTTAGACGTACCGGTGATGAAAGGTTCCTCGGGGATTTTGGCGCTAACGAAAAAACTGACGGAGCATGGTAGGGAAAGGGCTTGTATTCGCTGTGGGCGCTGTGTCCAAGGTTGCCCCATGGGGCTTATACCCAGTATGCTCAGTATCCTGTCGGAGCGAGGGGATTATACGGCGGCCAGAGACGATTACGGGCTGATGAATTGTATCGAATGCGGCAGTTGCACTTTCGTCTGCCCGGCCAAACGCAACATCGTGCAGTATGTGCGACTGGCTAAAGGGGAGATAAGGGCGCAAATGGCGCGAGACAAAGCCAAGGCGGCGTCAAAGGAGGCGAAGAAATGACGGGCGACACCAAATTTACCATCTCCTCCTCGCCGCACATTCGCGACGGCGAAACCATTGACCACATCATGTGGCAGGTGAATCTCGCGTTGGCGCCGGCGGCGATTTTTGCCGTCTGTTGGTTCGGTCTGCCGGCACTCATCAATATGATAACGGGCATCGTGGCCGCCGTGGCGGCGGAATACCTTTGGCAAAAGGCCATGGGTAAACCCATTACCGCTTTCGACGGCAGCGCTTTCATTACAGGCTTGCTTCTCGCCATGTCCATGTCGCCCTTGTTACCCCCTTATATGGTGGCCATCGGTTCCGTTATTGCCATCGTGGTGGCCAAAGAATCCATGGGGGGACTGGGTTTTAACGTCTTTAATCCGGCGCACATAGGCCGCGCCGCGCTCATGGTGTCTTGGCCGATTGCCATGACCACTTGGAGCAGTATGCAGGATTTTTCCGGTGGGGTGGATGCCGTAACCGGCGCAACTCCCTTGGGAATTTTGAAATTGGAGGGCTATGAGGCGCTCGTTAATACCTTCGGCGGTCAAAGCGCCATGTACGAATCCTTGTTTTTGGGAACTAGGAACGGCAGTTTGGGCGAGACCAGCACCGTGCTGTTGCTTTTAGGAGGAATTTATCTCATTTGGCGCGGCTATGTAAATTATTTGGTGCCGACGCTGATGATTGTCACGGTGGCCATTCTCACTTGGGTCTGCGGCCCGAGCGGTCTTTTCACCGGCGACCCACTTTTTCATGTGATGGCCGGCGGCCTCATGTTGGGAGCTTTTTTCATGGCCACCGACATGGTGACCATTCCCATGACGGTCAAGGGACAGGTGATTTTTGCCGTGGGCGCGGGAGCCATCACCGTGTTAATCAGACTGGTGGGCGGCTATCCCGAAGGGGTTTGTTACTCCATTTTGCTCATGAACGCGCTGACCCCTTTAATCGATCGCGTCACCAAACCGCGGATTTTTGGCAGTGGGGAGGGAAAATAAGATGACCGAAATACCAGCAACGCAAAATCCCACCCATTCTGTTTGGCGCATCGCTTTCAATTTGGTGGCCGCCTGTTTCGTATCGGGCATTGTCATTGCGGCGGTGTATTACGTTACGGCGCCCATTGCCGCCGTCAAAGCCGAAGAAATGCGACAGGCTTCCATGCGCGAACTGGTGGCGGAGGCGGATAGTTTCGCTCCCGTTCCCGGTCGCGAAGGTTGGTTTGCCGCCGCCCAAGCAGGCAAGACCGTGGCTTATATTGTCCCCAGCGAAACACGGGGCTACGGCGGCACCATCAAAATGTTGGTGGCCGTCACCGTGGAGGGCAAAGTCATTGACTACTCCATCTTGGAACATAACGAAACCCCGGGACTGGGCGACAATGCCCAAAAGCCCAAATTCCGCGACCAATTCAAGGGCAAAGAGGCGCCTCATTTGGCGGTGGTAAAAGATCCCGGCAATCACGAGGATATTCAGGCCATGACGGGGGCAACCATTTCTTCTCGCGCCGTCACCTTGGCGGTAAAGCAAGCGGTGGAGCAAGTTGACTTGCTAAATCGCGGCAAGACGGGAGGCGCGGCGAAATGATGAAAGAGTTATGGCAGATTTTCAGCAAGGGACTTTTGGAAGAAAATCCCATTTTCATTTTGGCCTTGAGTCTTTGTCCGGCCTTGGCCGTTACCACTACGGTTATCAACGGTCTTACCATGGGGCTGACCGTGACCTTTGTCATCACCACCAACAATGTAGTGGTTTCCCTCGTGCGACATTTGGTCAATCCTAAAGTCAGGGTGCCGGTTTATATCACTTCCATCGCTACCATCGTCACCGTGGCGCAGCTAGTCCTTCAAGCCTATTTCCCGGATCTTTACAAGGCCATGGGCATTTATTTGGCGCTGGTGGTGGTGTTTGCCATTATTTTGGCTAGGGCTGAGGTTTTTGCGTCGAAAAACGGCGTGGTGAAATCCTTCTGCGACGGTTTTGGCATGGGTTGCGGTTTTACGGCGGCCATGCTCGTAATCGCCGCCATCCGTGAGATAGTCGGTTCAGGAACTTTCCTCGGGATGCCGCTGTTTGGCGACGGATACGACCCCATGCTCATGATGATTTTGCCCCCGGGAGCCTTCATTTTAATCGGTTACTTGGTGGCCGGCACGAAAACTTGGATAGCCAAGATTGAAAAAGCGCGAGCGCGGCGCCTGAAAGGAGCGATGGGTTAAATGGCGGCAGCGGAATACATGACCCTCTTTGTGGGGGCAGTGGTCATTAACAACTTCGTCCTCACGAAATTTTTGGGGCTGTGCATCTTCTTCGGTATTTCCAAAAGTCTCAGCGCCTCTACCGGTATGGGCATGGCCGTGACTTCCGTCATGACCATGAGTTCCGTCCTCGCTTGGGTGGTTTACTTCTTCGTGTTAAAACCTTTGGAGCTGACCTTCCTCACCACCATCGTTTTCGTAGTGCTAACCGCCAGTTTCGTGCAGCTACTGGAACTGGTCATAAAAAAACAAGCCCCGACCCTCTACAACATGTGGGGAATTTATCTTTTGCTCATCGCCACCAACTGCATCGTTTTGGCGGTACCCCTCCTCAACGTGGAAAACGAATACAGCCTCCTCAAGAGTATCGTTTTTGCCATCGGTTCAGGGCTGGGCTTTGCCTTGGCCATTATCCTTATGGCCTCCCTCCGCGAAAAACTGGCTTACGCCGATGTGCCTAAACCCTTACAAGGAATCGGCATCGCTTTCATTTTAGCCGGAATGTTGTCGCTAGCCTTCCTCGGCTTCTCGGGGATGTTGTAATCATTGGGGCTTTACTTTGTATAAGCGACATCTAAGGGCTTGCGCCCTAAGAGTCTGCTTATGCCCCAAACCCCACCAAAGGGCTTTGCCCTCTGGACTCCCAGCAGGGACTTGCGCCCCTGCACCCCATAATAAAATCTATTAGGGTTTCCAAAGGGACTGTGTCCC
>JAFVEM010000026.1 GCA_017476005.1 Selenomonadaceae bacterium
AAGTTAGTGCTTTCTATGCGAAATTCATCTCTAAGCTACCTGATTCCATGCAACGCCTACTACAGGCTGCTTGAGGATTTTATGCCTTGCGATGGGCGATTTCTAGGGAGCCGTTGTGATTTTTAATGTGGGAAGTTTGAGTTTTTATATTTTTTTAGTTACCGGCGGCCTTAATCTTGCTTTCCGTGCCGTTCAGCAAGCGTTTTATATTTTCTCGGTGGCGCAGGATAATCAGCGCGGCGGCGATCACGCCAAAAACAACGAACTCCGTTGGCTCATTTAGGAGCCACGCCAAAATCGGCACCAGGGCGGCGGCCACGCAAGAGCCTAAAGACACATAACGGGTGAGATAAACGATGGCCAGCCACACGCAGAAAATCAAAATCGTCGGCATCGGCATGAGGTAGGCTATCACCCCTAGGCCGGTGGCCACCCCTTTGCCCCCTTTAAATTTTAGGACGAGGGAGGCCGAATGTCCCACGATGGCCAAAATACCGCTTAACACCATGGCGAGGGGGCTGCCCACCAAGCAAAAGCCAAGCCATGCGCCGACTAGACCCTTCAAAAAATCCAACAGGAAAATCAGCGTCCCCGGCACTTTGCCCAAGGTGCGCCAAGCGTTGGTGGCGCCGATGTTATGACTGCCGTGTTCCCTGAGGTCGGTGTTCCACAGAAGTTTTCCTAGGATAAGACCGGTGGGGACAGACCCCAACAAATAGCTTAACAGGCAAGCGGCAAGCCACCCGAACATTATTCTCCCTCCTTCTCGTCTCGATTCCGCACGACAAATTCTAGGGGCGTACCCTCAAAGCCGTAGCTTTCGCGCAAACGATTTTCGATAAAGCGCAGGTAAGAAAAGTGCATGAGGTTCGCGTCATTCACAAAAATTATAAACTTGGGGGGGCAGATGCCCGTTTGGGTCATAAAGAGGATTTTTAGTTGCTTGCCTCGGTGCATGGGGGGAGGATTCACCGACACCGCGTCCCTGATAAGCTCGTTTAAGACGCTGGTTTGAATCCGCATGGATTGTTGCTCCGTGACAAATTTCACTAGGGGCGTCACCCGGTTCACCCGTTGCCCCGTGAGGGCGGAGGCGTACAGCACCGGCGCGTATTGCAAAAAGCCCAGTTCCTCTCTCAGCTCGTCGGTGAAACGGTTGGTGGATTTATCGTGCTTGTCCGGGTAAATGTCCCATTTGTTCACCACGATAACCGAGCCTTTGCCGGACTCGTGAGCGTACCCGGCGATTTTTTTGTCCTGCTCCGTAATGCCCTCCGAGGCATCAATCAGCATCAACACCACATCGGCGCGGTCAATGGCGCGCAACGAGCGCATGACGCTGTAACGCTCCACCGCCTCCGCAATCTTGCCCCGGCGTCTCATGCCCGCCGTGTCAATCAAGCGGAATTTTGTCCCCTCATCGATAAAATGAGTGTCGATAGCATCCCGGGTAGTCCCCGGCACGTCGCTTACTATCACCCGTTCTTCTCCTAAGAGGGCGTTCACCAAAGAGGATTTGCCCACGTTGGGGCGACCGATGACGGCGATACTTATTTCGTCCTCGTCTTTTTCCTCTGCCTCGGTGGCCGGAAAGGCCGCCACTACCGCATCCAATAAGTCGCCTAAATTCAATGCGTTGGCGGCGGAAATACCGATAGGTTCTCCCAGTCCCAAATTATAAAATTCGTAAACGTCCATTTCCTGTTTGGGACTATCTACTTTATTGACCGCCATTATCACCGGCTTTTTGGCGCTCCTTAGTAGCCGCCCCACTTCTTCGTCGGCGGCGGTTATCCCGGCGCGGCCGTCCGTCAAAAAGAGAATCACATCCGCTTCTTCCATGGCAAGGCGCGCTTGCTGCCGCATGGAACCTGCAATTTTATCTGTTCCCTTGAACTCGATGCCGCCGGTATCAATCATGGTAAACTCATGGTCTAGCCAAACGGCGTCCATGTATATGCGGTCTCTGGTTACGCCCGGCATATCATCTACAATGGAGAGCCGTTTTTTGCCTATCTGATTGAACAAGGTGGATTTCCCTACGTTCGGCCTTCCCACGATGGCCACAATCGGTTTACTCATCTTTTGCCTATAGTCCCTTCATTTTCTTGAAACAGTAGAGGGTGGCCTTGGTATCGGCCAAAGCTCCGTGGGCTTTTTCATCGCCCCAGTCGTAGTTGTAGTAAGCGGCGCAGGTCTCAAGATTTTTCCAACAGAATCCGCCTCGCGATGCGTTCCATTCCCCGTAAATCGGGGCAAAGTGTTGCATCACGTCAATTACTTGGCACCCCGGACGATGAAAGGCCGTCATGGAAATACCGCACTGCTTGAGCATTCTGAGGTCGAATTTCACGTTATAACCTATGTAATACTGCGCCGCCGCTAAAATTGCCTCGATGTCCGAACGAAAAGCACTCATTTCCGGTTTGTCCGCCACCATGTCCGGCGTTATGTGGTGTACCCGTTCCGCTTCCGGCCAAGCAGTCGCGCGACTGGGTTTTATCAGCTCATTAAATAAAATTTGACCCGTCCCATCTACAATAGAAAGCTGCAGGATCTCTGCAGCTTTCGAAAGGCCGGTGGTTTCCGTGTCAAAACAAATAAGTTTGGTTAAATCTGCCATGCTTTTTGTCAGAGGGCGTCGCCCTCCGACACCTCCCACCAAAGGACTTCGCCCTTTGGAATCCCGTATTAGACTCGTTCGCGTGAAGTTTACACCTGTTTGGCACTTTCCTCATTCACGATATTTTCTTCAGCCTTTATCAGCTCTTTGGCAGTTTTCAGTTGCTCCGCCACCTGAGTGAAGGAAGTCCCTCCGAGGGAGTTGCGGTTTTTGACGCAGGTTTCGGGAGAGATGGCCTCGTAAACGTCTTCGGCAAACAGCGGCGAAAGCGCTTGGAAATCCGCTAGGCTCATGTCCTTCAGCCAAATATTCTTCCCTAGGCAATCATGCACCGCTCTACCGGCTACGGCATGAGCTTCCCGGAAGGGCATACCCTTTTTCACCAAGTAATCGGCTAAGTCCGTAGCGCCCGAAAAATCCTCGGTGACGGCGCGGCGCATATTTTCTTCGCGCACCTTCATGCCCCTGATGATTCGGGCATACACCGCCAAGCTGAATTTCACCGTGTCAATGGTATCGAACAGCCCTTCCTTATCCTCTTGCAAATCCTTGTTGTAGGCTAAGGGGAGTCCCTTCACCGTGGTCAGCATGGCCATTAAATGCCCTATGACACGGCCGGTCTTGCCCCTGACTAGCTCCGACACGTCGGGATTTTTTTTCTGGGGCATCATGGAGGAACCGGTGCAATGAGCGTCGTCCAGTTCCACAAAGGAAAACTCCCGACTGCACCACAAAATTGTTTCCTCGGACAGCCGCGAGAGATGCACCATCAAGATGGAAGCGGCCGCCAAAAATTCCATAATGTAATCCCGGTCGCTGACGGCATCCAAACTGTTGTGATACAGACTGCCGAAATTTAATTCTCGCGCCACCATTTCCCGGTCGATGTGGAAAGTGGTGCCGGCTAAAGCGCCGGCACCTAGGGGCATGATGTCCGCTCTTTCGTAAACCCCTTGGAAACGGGCAAAATCTCGTACCAACATGGCGAAATAGGCCAAGAGATGATGAGCAAAAAGAATGGGTTGCGCTCGTTGCAAATGGGTGTAGCCCGGCATGATGACCTCGCGATATTTTTCCGCCGTTTCCACTATTGCAGTTTGCAACTCCACGAGCAATTCGTGAACAGCCGCCACCTCCCGACGCACATAGAGATGGGTGTCGAGAGCCACTTGGTCGTTGCGACTGCGCGCCGTGTGGAGCCGCCCCCCGGCCTCGCCGATTTTATCCGTCAGGCGTTTTTCGATATTCATGTGAATATCTTCGAGGTCAAGGTCAAAATCGAACTGCCCGGCGTCAATCTGCGCCAAAATCTCCTTCAAACCCTCGGCAATGGCCTCGCTATCCTCGGCGGTAATGATGCCGCAGGCGGCGAGCATTTTCGCATGGGCGAGGGAGCCTAAGATGTCTTCCCGGTACATGCGCTTGTCAAAGGCAATGGAGGCTTGAAACTCGTTGATCATCTCGTCGGTACTCTTGGCAAAACGACCGCCCCAGAGTTTTTCACTCATTGCTGTTTCTCCAACATGAGGGCGCGAACTTTGAGTGGCAGGCCGAAGAGATTGATAAAGCCGGTGGCGTCCGCCTGGTCATACACGTCGTCATGCTCGAAGGTGACGAACTCTTGACTGTAGAGGGAGTAGGGGGACTTGGAACCGGCGGAGATGATGTTGCCCTTGTAGAGCTTCAATTTCACCGTGCCGGTAACGGTTTCTTGAGTGCTATCGACAAAGGCGGCCAAGGCTTCCCTAAGCTGGCTGAACCACATGCCGTCATAGACCAATTCGCCGTAACGCACCGCCACCGTTTCCTTGTAGTGATAGGTGGCGCGGTCAAGGCACAGATACTCCAGTTCCCGATGGGCATAGTAGAGAAGCGCGCCGCCGGGGTTTTCATAGACACCGCGAGACTTCATGCCCACCAAGCGATTCTCGCAAATATCGGCAATGCCTACGCCGTTACGAGCGCCTATTTCGTTCAGCTTGGTGAGAAGCGCCACCGCCCCTAACTTTTCGCCGTTCACCGCCGTGGGAATGCCTTTTTCAAAATCAATGGTCACATACTCCGGCTTGTCCGGCGCATCCTCCGGGGCTTTGGAAATTAAAAACATGCTGTTTTTCGGCTCGTTCCACGGATCCTCAAGGTCGGAACCTTCATGGGAAAGGTGCCAAATGTTTCTGTCCATGCTGTAAGTCTTGTTTTCCGTGGCCACGGGGATGTCGTGCTGTTTGGCGTATTCGATTTCCGCGCTGCGAGAATCCAAATCCCACTCTCGCCACGGGGCGATGATTTTTAAGTTGGGAGCCAGCGCCTTCACCGTCAGCTCAAAGCGCACTTGGTCGTTGCCCTTGCCGGTAGCACCGTGAGCAATGGCGTCGGCGCCCTCTTGTTTGGCAATCTCCACCAATTTCTTGGCGATGATGGGACGTGCAAAGGAAGTGCCGAGAAGGTATTTCCCCTCATAGACAGCGCCGGCCTTCAAGGTCGGCCACACGTATTCCTCCAAAAATTCTTGGGTAAGGTCGGCAATAAAGACCTTGGAGGCGCCGGATTTGAGCGCCTTGTCATGGACAACGGACAGCTCGTCTCCCTGCCCCACATCGGCGCAAACGGCAATCACTTCGCACCCGTCGTAATTTTCCTTCAGCCACGGAATAATAACGGAGGTATCCAGTCCCCCGGAATAAGCCAGTACCACCTTATTAACTTTCGCTTTTGCCATGGTATCAATCTCCTTTTTCGCTGTTTTATTAAGCGCTGGCCGCTAGCATAGCCGACTTGTGCTTATCGTAGGTTTTGGTCACATCCAGTTGCAGGGAAACGAGGCTATCTACTTTACTGCGCATATCCTGCGAGTCATTCTTTAGTTCGGCAATATCCTGACGTACATAGCCGATATCCTGTTTTAGCTCCTTCCGAGTTTCCTGTACCTCTGCCCGGGTCTCCTTTAGATCTTCGCGAGTTTCCTGCAGTTCTTCGTGGACACCATTTATTTTCTGATCCATCGCATCGAATCGGCCATCCATGTCTTTTTGCATCGCATCGAATCGACCATCCATGTCTTTTTGCATCGCATCGAATCGACCATCCATGTCTTTTTGCATCGCATCGAATCGACCATCCATACAGTTCTGCATTGACTCGAATCGCTCGTCCACATACTTTTGCATCGCTTCAAACTGCGGTTGAATGTGATCGGTGGCGAATTTCTGCATGGCATTTTCCATTTTCTTGCCACTTATGGCCTTGTCCACGGCTTTATTAACTGCAATGTCCACAGCTTTGGGTACCGCGCTCTCCACAGCCTTATTGACTGCAATGTCCACAGCTTTGGGTACTGCGCTCTCCACAGCCTTATTAACTGCAATGTCCACAGCTTTGGGTACTGCGCTCCCCACAGCCTTATTAACCGTATAGACTATCAACTCGGCAATTTCTCTTTTTTCTTCCTCGGTCACTCCACTCGCCTCTCTTCCCTTCGTTCAACCTCCCATGGTAAGCGCCATGATGGCCTTTTGGGTATGCAGACGGTTTTCTGCTTCGTCAAAGATGACGCTAGCGTTGGCCTCGAAAACTTCTTCCGTGATTTCCTCGCCGCGATAAGCCGGTAGGCAGTGCATGACGATAACGCGCTTATCGGCGCTCGCCAGCAGTTCTTTGTTCACCTGATAGGGGGCAAAAATTTTCTTGCGCTCCTCGTGCTGTGCCTCTTGCCCCATACTGGCCCAAGTGTCCGTCACCACCACGTCGGCATCCTTTACCGCCGCATAAGGGTCATTAGTGAGGGTAATGGAGGCGCCGGTGGCTTTGGCGTCCTCGGTGGCGTTTTGCGTGACTTCGGCATTCGGTTCGTAGCCTTGGGGGGTGGCCGCAGTAAAGGTCATGCCCATCTTGGCCGCGCCGTACATATAGGAATTGGTCATGTTGTTGCCGTCGCCCACATAGGCCATTTTTAGCCCCTGGAGATTTTTTCCCTTGTATTCTCTGATGGTCAAGAGATCCGTCAACACCTGACAGGGGTGCAATAAATCGGTCAGGGCGTTGATTACGGGAATATCGGCGTATTCCGCCAGTTCCACCACTCGCTCATGGCCGTAAGTGCGTATCATGATGCCGTTCAAATAGCGCGACAGGACTCGCGCCGTGTCCTTTATCGGTTCGCCGCGACCTAATTGCAAATCGCGGCCGGAAAGAAAGAGCGCCTGTCCCCCCAACTGATACATGCCCACTTCAAAGGAAACTCGCGTCCGCGTGGAAGATTTTTCAAAAATCATGCCAAGGGTCTTGCCCTCGAGAATTTTATGCTCCACCCCGGCCTGTTGCATAGCTTTAAGTTCTGCCGCCAGCTGTAGTATTTCCTCTGTCTCCTCCACCGAAAGGTCATGGATAGACAGCAAATCTTTTCCCCTTAACACATCAGCACTTCCCTTGTCCGTAAAATATCGGCGCTCGTTACGCCGCCACAAGCCTATTATACTTGTTGACGCTGATTAGTCAACCCAAGAAATTTACAACATCGCCCCTCGCTCCGACGCCATAACTAAAAAGGCCTTCACAGAGGGAGATTCCCCGTGAAGGCCTTGCGTAACGTCTCATTTACGTCGGATTTATCTCTCAACCTATCTCCAGCAACTTGTTTTTCATGCAAAACTCATAGCCTAAATTTTTTTCACCATTTTCCTTAAAATCAACGAAGAGAGAGGTTTTGCTAACCTTTGTAATCATGCCAGCGCCAAATTTTTTATGCTTCACTTTTTTACCGACAATATCCTGCGGCACAACCAGCTGCAATTTCTTAATAGGTTTCGACTCGGATTTAGAGTCGGGCAAAATATCTTCGCTATCTTCAGGTTGAGTCGGAGACTGAGCCTCAGGGAATGTATCTTTAACTTCTTTAACCTCCTCAATTTCCCTGACTTCAGCGTCCTTAACTTCGACTTCCTTAACTTTAGCATTAGTTACGGCCTTGGATTTGGTTTGCATTTTACTGGGGTCAGCAACGCCGCCACGCGCCAAGTACTCCTCCATGGTGGCAAATACATACCCCTCGGGTTGTATAATTTTCTTTTTGGACAAAGGGCGCATAGGAAACAGCCACACTTTGCGGTCGTTGCCATCATCGCCCACTTGAGACTCGCTGTATGGGTCACCGGCTCGTTCCACGCGACCGCAATATACATATTTCCCAGCTTCCAGTACTTCAAACAGGTGAACATCCACCCCGTTACTGCCGCATTCAGCCAATGTAGAGTTAGGGGCTTTGTCAATATCCTGATCTCCGGATTTCCCCATGCCGGTGTAATGCAAAACCCCCTCTATCCAATTGTCGTGATATTTACCCTTAGTGTAATCGGATATAAGCACCAAGGTATTGGTTGCTCGCGAACGCCTTATGTTTCCGGCATTACCGCACTTGAAAGTCTTTACAATATCCGCATTGCTAACAGCTTGTCCAATTTTCAATTTGGGATCAAACACGTCACTCATTATTGAATCCTCACTCCCGACAATGTAAATCAAGCCCTGTCGCTTATTAGCAACAGGGCTTTACGTACAGTGGCAGGGGCAGTAAGAATCGAACTCACAACCTACGGTTTTGGAGACCGTTGCTCTACCAATTGAGCTATACCCCTATGGGGCGACTTATGGGGATCGAACCCATGTATGCTGGAGCCACAATCCAGTGTGTTAACCGCTTCACCAAAGCCGCCATCAAAACCGGCGATTACCTATCCTCCCGGCTCGTCTCCAAGCAAGTACTTTCGGCCTCTAGATGCTTAACTGCTGTG
Source organism: Selenomonadaceae bacterium (assembly GCA_017476005.1). Taxonomy (GTDB): domain Bacteria; phylum Bacillota; class Negativicutes; order Selenomonadales; family Selenomonadaceae; genus RGIG5097. The sequence goes on from JAFVEM010000026.1 coordinate 8,410, forward strand.
TTCGGCATGGGAACAGGTGGTTCCATCTAGGCATCATCACCGGATAAGCAGACGCTTGGCACTTTAGTGCCTTAGCGGTCGCTTATGCAAAATGCCTAAGCATTTTGCATTCATTAAATGAGCTTTGCCCATTCAAAACTGAACAGAAGAAATAAGAAACAAATCAAAGAAAACACTAGTTTTAAGACAAGCCCTCGATTGATTAGTAGTAGTCCGCTTCACTCGTTACC